>NZ_JBWKNI010000001.1:312662-431501 GCF_059415485.1 Caulobacter sp. GW821-FHT10C03
CCCCCCCCCCCCCCCGAGACTGGGCTCTGAGCCTGAACTCGCCCCCTCCGTCACGCTGCGTATCCGCAGCGCGCCACCTCCCCCGTTCCACGGGGGAGGAGCAGGGAGCTGTCGCGGAGCGCCTGAGGGGGCCTGCGCCCCATGACCGCCTACGCCGAGCTCCAGACCACCACCAACTTCTCCTTCCTGCACGGGGCCTCCCGCGCCGAGGAGCTGATGCTGACCGCCGAGGCCCTGGGCCTGGCCGCCGTCGGGGTGGTCGACCGCAACAGCCTGGCGGGCGTCGTGCGCGCCTGGACGGCCGCGAAGAAACTGAAGGTCCGAGCTCTGGCCGGCTGCCGGCTGGACTTCGCCGATGGCACGCCCAGCCTGCTCTGCTACCCGTCCGACCGCGAGGCCTTCGCCCGGCTGACGCGGCTGCTGACGCTCGGCCAACGGCGGGCGGGGAAGGGCGAGTGCATCCTCTCCTGGACCGATTTCGCCGCCCATGCCGAGGGGCAACTGGTGCTGGTCGTGCCGCCGGAGAAGCTGGACGCCGCCTTCGAGGCCGACCTCCAGCGCATCGCCGCCGCGCTGAGAGGCCGTGTCTGGCTGGTCGCCAGCCGCGCCTACGCCGCCCAGGACCTCAAGCGCCTGGCCCGTCTGGACGCCCTGGGCGAAGCGGCCGGCGCGCCGATGGTGGCCACCAACGACGTGCTCTATCACGGCCCCGAGCGGCGGCCGCTGCAGGACGTCATCACCTGCGTGCGCGAGCACTGCACGATCCAGGAGGCCGGCTTCCGGCTGCAGGCCAACGCCGAGCGTCACATCAAGACCCCGGCCGAGATGGCGCGGCTTTTCGAGCGCTGGCCCAGGGCGATCGCCCGCACGGTCGAGATCGTCGCGCGCATCGGCTTCGACCTCGACGACCTCAAGGAAGAATACCCCGACGAACCGGTGCCGCCCGGCAAGACCTCCATGCAGCACCTGACCGACCTGACCTGGCAGGGCGCGGCCTGGCGCTATCCCGGCGGCGTGCCGCCGAAGGTCCAGGCCCAGCTGACCGAAGAGCTGCGGCTGATCGCCAAGATGGACTACCCCAACTACTTCATCACCGTGCACGACATCGTGCGCGAGGCGCGGTCGATGGGGATCCTGTGCCAGGGGCGCGGCTCGGCCGCCAATTCCTCGGTCTGCTACTGCCTGGGGGTGACGGCCATCGACCCCACCGAGCACCGCCTGCTGTTCACCCGCTTCATCTCCGAGAACCGCGGCGAGCCGCCCGACATCGACGTCGACTTCGAGCACGAGCGGCGCGAGGAGGTGATGCAGTACGTCTACAAGCGCTATGGCCGGGAATATGCGGCCATCTGCGGCACGGTGATCCACTACCGCCCGCGCAGCGCCATCCGCGACGTCGGCAAGGCCCTGGGCCTGACCGAGGACGTCACCTCGCTGCTGGCGGGCACGGTCTGGGGCAGCTGGGGCGACGGCTTGCCCGAGGAACACCTGACCAACGCGGGCCTCGATCCCAAGGCCCCGGAGATCGCCCGCGCCGTGGCCCTGGCCACCGAGCTGATGGGCTTTCCCCGCCACCTGTCGCAGCACGTCGGCGGCTTCGTCCTGACCAAGCGGCGGCTCGACGAGACCGTTCCGATCGGCAACGCCGCCATGAAGGACCGCACCTTCATCGAGTGGGACAAGGACGACATCGACAGCCTCGGCCTGATGAAGGTCGATGTGCTGGCCCTGGGCATGCTGACGGCGATCCAGCGGGCCTTCGGCATGCTGCGGGCCGATCACGGCGAGCCGATCGTCGACCTGGCCGACGTGCCCAAGGAGGTGGCCGGCGTCTACGACATGCTCTGCGTGGCCGACAGCATCGGCGTCTTCCAGGTCGAGAGCCGGGCGCAGATGTCGATGCTGCCGCGCCTGAAGCCGCGCCGGTTCTACGACCTGGTCATCGAGGTGGCGATCGTCCGGCCTGGGCCGATCCAGGGCGACATGGTCCATCCCTATCTAAAGCGGCGAAACAAGATCGAGGAGGTGGATTGGCCCAAGCCCTCGCCTGAACACGGCCCGGAAAACGAGCTGGAGGAGATCCTCGGCAACACCTACGGCGTGCCGCTGTTCCAGGAGCAGGCCATGAGCCTGGCCATCGAGGCGGCCAAGTTCACGCCCGACGAGGCCGACGGCCTGCGCAAGGCCATGGCCACCTTCCGCAACCTCGGCACGCCGGCCGAATATCGCGAGAAGTTCGTCGAGGGCATGGTGCGGCGTGGCTATCAGCGCGATTTCGCCGAGCGCTGCTTCAAGCAGATCGAGGGCTTCGGCCACTACGGCTTTCCGGAAAGCCACGCGGCCAGCTTCGCCAAGCTGGTCTACGTCTCGGCCTGGATCAAATGGGCCTGGCCGGATGTGTTCTGCGCCGCCCTGATCAACTCCCAGCCGATGGGCTTCTACCAGCCGTCGCAACTGGTGCGCGACGCGCGCGAGCATGGGGTCGAGGTTCGGCCGCCGGACGTGATGCGCAGCGACTGGGACTGTACATTAGAACCGCGCCCTTCCCCCTTGATGGGGGAAGGTGGCCCGCGAAGCGGGTCGGATGGGGGTGAACGCGAAGCGTTTCTGGCGCGGCCGGCGCCGCAGTCACCCCCATCCCCGACCCTTCCCCCATCAAGGGGGAAGGGAGATCCGCGGAAAGTGTCCTGCGAGAAAACCCGCCCCCGCTGGAAGGCGCTGCGTCTGGGCCTGCGCCAGATCAAGGGCCTGAAGGAGATCGACGCCAAGGCCCTGATGAAGGCCCGCGACGAGGGCGCCCGCACGCCGGCGGAGTTCGCGCAGGGCGGCGTGCCGCAGCGGGCGCTGGAGCTGCTGGCCGAGGCCGACGCCTTCGCCTCCACGGGGCTCGCGCGCCGTGACGCCCTGTGGGCGGTCAAGGGGCTGAAGGGCGAGCACAAGGCGCCGGTCCAGGCCCCGCTTCTGGCCGGCCTGCCGCTGTTCGAGGACCAGGTGTCGCTGCCGGCCATGGGCAAGCCGCAGGAGGTGGCCGAGGACTACCGCACCACCAGCCTGTCCCTGAAGGCCCACCCATGCGGCTTCTACCGGCCGATGCTGACGAAGCTGGGCGCGGTCACCGCCGACCAGCTGCCGAAATTCCGCAACGGCCAGAAGGTGTCGGTCGGCGGTCTCGTCCTGATCCGCCAGCGGCCAGGCACGGCCAAGGGCGTGGTGTTCGTGACCCTGGAGGACGAGACCGGCGTCGCCAACGCCGTCGTCTGGAAGGACCGCTTCGAGGCCGACCGCAACGTGGTGATGACCGCCTCGTTCCTGGTCGTGCACGGCCGGGTGCAGGCGGCCGAGGGCGTCATCCACATCGTCGCCGAAGGCTTCACCGACCTCTCGGCCGAACTCTCGACCCTGCGCGACGAACCCGGCGCGCCGGCTCCTCGCGTAAGGCAGAAGGTGTCGGGCCGGCTGCTGCGGAGCCGGGATTTTCATTGAGGACGGGGAAACGGCAGACCTGCTCTCCTCCTCCGTAAAATCCCCGCGAAAGCGGGGACCCAGGCTTTTTCTGAAACGCGAGGCGCTCGACGATAAAACACCTGGGCCCCCGCTTTCGCGGGGGTTTTACGGATTGGAGGTCTGCCTCGCCTACTCGCACCGCAAGGGGAGAAGGATCAAACCTTCGCCGTCTCCACCGTCGTCGCCCGCAGGCGCTCGACCAGCGCGAACAGCTGCGTCCGCACGCCGAACTCGTCGCCGGCCAGAGCCGAGGCTTCCAGGCTCGCCAGCACGGCGTCCTCGATGCGCGGCGGCGGGACGAGCGGCGTCGCCTCGATCACGCCGTCGGTTTTCGGCGCGGCGGTCTCGTTGACGTCGACCAGGGCCTCGGTGAGCTTCTCGCCGGGGCGCAGACCGGTGATGCGGATCTCGATGTCCTTGTCGGGAACCAGGCCCTGCAGCTCGATCATCCGGCGGGCCAAGTCGATGATCTTCACCGGCTCGCCCATCTCCAGGGTCAGCACCCCGGCCGGCGGCGCGCTCTCGGCGGCCGATTGGGCGACGGCCCGCAGCACCAGCGACACCGCCTCGGGGATGGTCATGAAATAGCGTTCGACCTCGGCGTCGGTCAGGGTCACCGGGCCGCCGCGGGCGATCTGGTGGCGGAACACCGGCACCACCGACCCGGCCGAGCCCAGCACGTTGCCGAACCGCACGACGCCGACCCGCATCTTGCCGCCGCCGCCGAACTGGCGGGCCAGCGCCTCGGCCGCGCGCTTGGTGGCGCCCATGACGCTGGCCGGGGCCACGGCCTTGTCGGTCGAGATCAGGGCGAAGTGGGACGCGCCGGCGGCCTTGGCCGCGACCGCGACGTTGCGGGTGCCCAGCACATTGGTGCGCACGCCCTCGCACGGATGGCTCTCGACCATCGGCACGTGCTTGAGGGCGGCGGCGTGGAAGACGATGTCGGGCTGCTCGGACGCCATCAGCCGCGAGACGCGATCGGCGTCGCGCACGTCGCACAGGGCTTCGCGGCGCGGCAACTGCGGCCAGGCCTCGGCCAGTTCGCGGTCGATCAGGAAGAGGTTGGCCTCCGAGGCGTCGACCAGGGTCAGGTGGGCCGCCCCGCTGGCGGCGATCTGCCGGCACAGCTCCGAGCCGATGCTGCCGCCGGCGCCGGTTACCAGCACCCGCCGGCCGCTGACCAGGGCCTGCACCGGCGCGGGATCGAGCCGCACCGGCGGACGGCTGAGCAGTTCTTCTAGGCTGATCTCGCGCAGGGCGCCGTTGGTGGGGCCGTCGCCCATCTCGACCACGCCCTGGCGGCGCAGCAGGCGCACGCCCTGGCTCTTCAGCTGGCCCAGGCGTTCGGCGCCGAAGGCGCCCAGCGGGGCTTCGGCCAGGAACAGCACCGCGGCCGGCGACAGGCCGCCGTCGCGCAGCTGGCGCATCACCCGGTCGAACTGGCCGATCGCGCCCAGCACGCAGACCCCGCGGATCTCGTCACCGGTCTCGCGGGCCTCGGGGGTCAGCACCCCGACCACGGCGTAGCGCTGGGCCAGGCCGTCGGGGGCGCGCAGGAAGGCTTCGGCCTCGGCCGCCTGGCCGACGATCAGCAGGCGGGGCAGGCCGGGCGAGGCCGGCGCGGGGCGCAGGCGCAGCAGGGCGTCGGCCAGCACGCCGTCGTGCAGGGCGCGGCGTCCGACGCGCAGGGCGGCCAGCAGGCCGATCTGCACGACCAGGGCCGCCAGAATGGTGCGGCCGCCGCCGTCGAGCTTGGGCAGGAGGATGTGCGCCAGCAGCGAGAAGGTCAGGGCCGTCAGCGCCGACGAGCGGGCGATCCGCAGGTGGTCGGCGGCGGCCACGAAGCGCCAGGGCGAGCGCTCCAGCTGGAACAGCAGCTCCACCAGCAGGGCCGACAGGGCGTAGAGGCCGGCGTGGACCAGCAAGCCGGGCCGGTCGGTGTCGAGGCCCGCGGCCAGGACCTGTCCGATCAGCAGGGCCAGGAAGGCCAGTAACACGTGCGCTGCGATCTTGCCGGCGCGACCCATCGATGCCCGAACTCCCTACGCGTCGGAACTGTTCAACCTGTGCGGCTTAGCACGCTCATCGCGCCTCGTCGCCGATTCAGGGTCGATTCAGGCGCGGGCGAGCGGCAGGACGGTCACCAGGTCGCCGGCGGCGGCCGGCGGGGACCCGGCCGGGCGCCTCACCAAGGCGTCGGCCCGGGCGAAGACGCCCACCAGCGACGAGTCCTGGTCGGGAAAGGGCGTGACCACCAGCCGGCCCTCGGTGTCGACGGCGCGGGCGGCCCGCATCCAGTGCTCGCGCGGGCCGTTGGCGGGCAGCGGCGCGGCCAGGCGGGCGGGCGTGAAGAGCAGGGCGGCGTCGGCGCCGGCCAGAGCCGCCAGCAGCGGACGCAGGAACAGTTCGGCGCAGACCAGGGCCGAGGCCGGATTGCCCGGCAGTCCCAGCACCCGGCGGCCGTCCGCGAGAAAGCCGAACCAGGTCGGCTTGCCCGGCCGCACGGCGATGGTCTGCACCCGCAGGTCCAGGCCCAGCTGCGTCATCGCCGGCTTGACCAGGTCGTAGTCGCCCACCGAGGCGCCGCCGATGGTCACCACCAGGTCGACGGCCGCGCCGCGCACGGCGTCGGCGATCGCCTCGACGGAATCGGCGGCGGGGGCCAGCTTCACCGCCTCGCCGCCCCAGGCCGTGATCAGCGCCGCCAGGCTGAACGAGCCGGACTCGAAGATCTGGTCGGGGGCGGGCGCGCCGCCCGGCGGAACCAGTTCGTCGCCGGTGGCCAGGATCGCCACCTTCGGCCGACGGGCGACCTCCAGCCGGTCGCGCCCGGCGGCGGCGGCCAGCGACAGCCGCCAGGGATCGATCCGCGCCCCAGCCTCCAGCAGGTGGTCGCCGTACCGGAAGTCGCCGCCGGCCGGGCGGATGTTGGACTTGGGATCATCTCCGGCCGCGAAGCGCACGATGTCGCCCTCTCGGGCCGCTTCTTCCTGGATGACGACGAGGTCGGCCCGGGCCGGCACAGGCGCGCCGGTGAAGATCCGCACCGCCTGGCCGGCTTCCAGGGCAGCAGCATAGGCCCGGCCGGCGGCGCTCTCGCCGACGATCGCGAAGGCGTCGACGACGCCGTAGTCGGACCGGCGGATCGCCCAGCCGTCCATGGCCGAGGCGTCGAAAGGCGGCTGATGGCGGTCGGCGACGATCCGCGCCGCCAGCACCCGGCCGATCGCATCGGGCAGGGCGACGGTCTCGACGCCCAGGCGCGCGGCGCCGTCCAGCATGCGGCTCCGGGCTTCCTCGACGGTCAGGTTCTTCAGGGCTTGGCTCACGGATCGTCGGTCTCTGTCTGCAGCGCCGCATGGCTGTCGCACGGCGCCCGCCGGGTCAATCGAAACCTGGGGTGGCGACGCCGGGCTTGTAGCGGTTGGGCGGAATGCCCAGCAGGCGCTTGAACATGGTCGAGAAGGCCGCCGGGCTGTCATAGCCGAGGTCGAGCGCGATGGTCGTCACCGGCTCTCCGGCCGCCAGACGCGGCAGGGCGGCCAGCAGCAGGGCCTGCTGTCGCCACGCGCCGAAGCTCATGCCCGTCTCGCGGCGAAAGGCGCGGGTGAAGGCTCGGCGGCCGAGACCCAGTTCGCCGCACCAGTCGTCGATGGTCTCGTGCGGCGTCGGGCGTTCGAGGAAGGCGTGGCAGCGACGGGCCAGGGCCGGGGCGGCGGGGAAGGGCACGGCCAGCGGGATCACCGGCGCCCGCGCCAGCTCGGCCAGCAGCAGGTCCATGACCATCCCGTCACGGCCGGCCTCGTCATAGTCCACGGCGATGTCGCAGGCGGCGATCAGCAGATGGCGCAGCAGCGGCGCGACGCCGATCACCCGTCCGCGATCGCCCAGCACCGCCGAGGCCCGATCATTCAGCAGCACGCTGCGGGTGCTGACCGCCCCGACCATCCGCACCGAATGCGGCGTGCCCGCCGGCGTCCAGACCGCGCGCTCCGGCGGCGCGATCCAGGCGCCGTGCGGGGTGCTGACCACGGCGACGCCGGCGGCGGCGTAGAGCAGCTGGCCGCGCCCGTGCTGGTGCCAGTCCAGCTCGAAGGAGGGCGGGTATTCGTTGCCGGTGGCGACCACCGGCCGCAGCGCGTGGTCGTAGTCGGCGGGATGGATCCAGGGCTTGGCCATCTGTCCCACTCGCGAAAGTGAAAGTCCCGCTGCGGAATGCGGGACGCCTTCACAGGTCCTATCGCGGTCGAACCTTCACGGGAAGAGCTTCAATGACCGATACAGCGATCCGATCCGCCATCGCAGAACCAGCCGCCAACAAGGCCCAGACCACCGTGTTCGGCGTGATCCTGGCGGTGAGCGGCTGCCACCTGCTCAACGACATGATGCAGTCGCTGCTGCCGGCCATCTATCCCAACCTCAAGACCGACCTGCACCTCAGCTTTGGCGAGATCGGCCTCGTCACCCTGGCCTACCAGATCACCGCCTCGATCCTGCAGCCGCTGGTCGGGCTCTATGCCGACCGCCGACACAATCCGATGGTGCTGCCGGCCGGGACCCTGTTCTCGCTGGCGGGGCTGGTGGTGCTGTCGATCGCCCACGTCTACGGGCTGGTGCTGCTGGGCGCGTGCCTGCTGGGCGTCGGCTCGTCGGTGTTCCACCCGGAATCCTCGCGGGTGGCGCGGATGGCGGCGGGCGAGCGGCCGGGCCTGGCCCAGTCGCTGTTCCAGGTCGGCGGCAACGCCGGCCAGGCCCTGGGTCCGCTGGCCGCGGCCCTGGTCGTGGTGCGCTGGGGCCAGTCCAGCCTGGGCGTCTTCGCCCTGCTGGCGCTGCTGTCGGGAGCGGTGCTGTGGAACGTGGCCGTCTGGGCCCGGCATCACGGCCTGGCGCGCCTTGCCGCAAGCAGCGGCCGCAAGGTCTCGATCGACCTGCCCAAGGGCGCGGCCGCCAAGGGCATCGCCATCCTGCTGGCGCTGATCTTCTCGAAGTACGTCTACATGGCCAGCCTGACCAGCTACTTCACCTTCTACCTGATGGAGCGCTTCCACCTGTCGGTCGGGAACGCCCAGATGCACCTCTTCGCTTTCCTGGCGGCGGTGGCCGTGGGCACGATCGCCGGCGGCCCGGTGGGCGACCGCTTCGGCCGCAAGGCGGTGATCTGGATCTCGATCCTGGGCGTGCTGCCCTTCACCCTGGTCCTGCCCTACGCCAGCCTGTTCTGGACCGGACCGCTGGTGGTGATCATCGGCCTGCTGCTGGCCTCGGCCTTCCCGGCCATCGTCGTCCTGGCCCAGGAACTCGCCCCCGGCCGCATCGGCATGATCTCGGGCCTGTTCTTCGGCTTCTCGTTCGGCATGGGCGGCCTGGGGGCTGCGGTGCTGGGCGAGGTGGCCGACTGGAAGGGCGTCGAGACGGTCTACAAGCTCTGCGCCGTCCTGCCGGTGCTGGGCCTGCTGGCCGCCTTCCTGCCCAATCCGAGGAAGACCTGAGCGCTTGGCGAATTGCGCCGCCGCCGGCGCCCGCATAGCTTGCCGCACGACGTTACGCGATCTGGGGGGAAGCGATGACGAAGACGCGACGCGAAGCGATGCTCCTGGTCGCATCGGCGGCGGTCTGCGCCAGCGGCGCCAAGGCCGGGCCGGCCAAGGATGATCTGGCGCAGCGCTTGCGGGTCATCGCCGCCAGGAGCGTGATGGACGGCCGGACCGCCGGCTTCGGCCTGGGCGTGCGGCGGTTCGGAAGTCCGCCGGCCGTCTTCGGTCTCGGCGTCGCGGACATCGAAGCGGCGACGCCGGTCGTCCCCGACACCGTCTTCCGCATCGCCTCCTGCACCAAGCAGTTCACCGCAGCGGCCGTCGTGCTGCTGAGCGAGCGCGGCGCCCTGGCGCTGGATGAGCCGGTGGATCGGTTCTTCCCCGGGTTTCCGGCCTCGCCCGGCGGGCGCGTGCCGACCGTCGAGCAGCTGCTGACCCACACGGCGGGGATCCACGACTACGTCCTGGGCGGCCTGCCGGCCGACGCGGGAAGCGACTGGCGGCATGATCCCGAACGCTGGCGGCTGATGGCCCGGCTGGCGCCGCTCTACGACTTCGAGCCGGGCGCGCTGTGGGGCTATTCCAACAGCAACTACGTGCTGCTCGGCGCGATCATCGAGCGCGTGTCGGGGCGGAGCTACGGCGACTTCCTGGCCAAGAACGTCCTGGCCCGCGCCGGTCTGACCGCGACCGCCCTCGACGCCTATGCCGACGCCGTGCCGCGTCGCGCGATCGGCTACAGCCTGGACGGCGGCGCGCCCAAGGCTTTCCGCAAGGTCGCTGACGGCGGTCTGCCCGTCGCCGAGGGCGGGTTGCGCTCGACGGTTGGCGACATGCTGGCCTGGAACCAGGCCCTGTTCGGCGGCAAGGTCGTCTCGCCAGCGGGCGTCAAGCGCATGACCCAGGCCGCACGGACTACGGACGGCGTGCCCGTCGGCTCGGCCCACTTCACCCCCAAGGGCATGAACCCCGGCAAGCCGCCGGCCTTCGTGCAGCAGGCTGACTACGGCTATGGCCTGGAAGTCGCCCGCATCTTCGACACGCCGGTGATCTGGCACAGCGGCGGCCTGCCGGGCTTCAACAGCATCGTCCTGCACTTCCCCGAGAAGCAGGTGGACGTGGTGCTGCTGACCAATACCGACAACGGCGCGGTCGGCGCCTTCGAGCCGACCCTGCGGGCGGCGACCGGGACGGCCTAGCCAAAAGAAAAAGGCCAACCTCGCGGCTGGCCTTTTCATTCTTTCGAGGGTCTCGCCGGATCAGCCGACGAAGGCGCGCTCGATGACGAAGTCGCCGGGCTCGGCGTTGGAGCCCTCGACCAGGCCGTGGGCCTCCAGCAGGGCGGCGGTGTCCTTGATCATGGCCATCGAGCCGCACAGCATGGCGCGGTCGTGCTCGGGATCGAACTTGCCGCCTTCCAGGCCCAGATCGCTGAACAGCTTGCCGCTCTCGATCAGGTCGGTGAACCGGCCCTGGCGCTCGAACGGCTCGCGGGTGACGGTCGGGTAGTAGACGAGCTGGGCCTTGGCCTCGTCGCCGACCAGCGGATCGTCGTGGATCTCGCTGGTGAAGAGGTCGCGATAGGCCAGTTCCTGCACTTCGCGCACGCCGTGGGCGACGATCACCTTCTCGAAGCGGCTGTAGGCGTCCGGATCGCGGGCGACCGACAGCCAGGGCGCCAGGCCCGTACCGGTGCCGAACAGGAACAGGCGCTTGCCCGGCTTCACCGCGTCCAGCACCAGGGTGCCGGTCGGCTTCTTGCCGAGCAGGACCTGGTCGCCGGCCTTGATCTGCTGCAGGCGCGAGGTCAGCGGGCCGTCCGGAACCTTGATCGAGAAGAACTCCAGCTCCTCGGCGAACGAGGGCGAGCCGATCGAATAGGCGCGCAGGATCGGCTTCTTCTCGCCCAGCTCCTCGCGGGGGGGCAGGCCGATCATCACGAACTCGCCCGAACGGAAGCGGAAGCTGGCCGGACGGGTGATGGCGAAGCTGAAGAGCCGGTCGGTCCAGTGCTTGACCCAGAGAACGGTCTCGAGGTTGTGCGGGGACTCCTTGGCGGGAGCAGGGGCGGCGGTAGCGGTCTCGGCCGTCATGGTCTGTGGTTTCGATCCTGTTCGCGCCCGTCTGAATAACAGCAGCGCGCATAAGAAAAGTCGGGTGTCGCTCCGGCCCTGAAGGCGACCTGCGTCTCATGTGAGAAGTTGAGAGCGGATGTCAACTTTTGCTGTCTGAAGGGGCTTTGAGAAAAAATTCTACGAACCGTTCAAAATAGCGCTGTTCGCTTTTTCAGACTGTGTCAAAAATGTGATTGCCGGTCGCCGAAACGGGGCGCAGAGTTCCTTTTGCTTCGTTCGCGGAGCCAACGATACGGAGGAACGTATGCGGGTGAGGTTCGTTATGGCCGCCGCGGCGGCCAGTCTGTTAGCGTTAGGCGTAGCGGGTTGTGAAGGCGGCGCCCAAACCAAGGCCGCCAAGGCTCAGCAAGTCACTCTGGAAGGCAAGTCGGTGACGGCGAGCGGCTGCGTGCGGCCGGTCGAAAACACCAAGTGCCTCGTCGTGCGCGGCCCCAACGGCGGCTATTACGACGTCTCCAGCGCCAGTCCGGCGCCAGACCCCGGAAAGGGGGTCGGCGTTTCGCTGCGCGGACGTGACCAAGGCAAGAACACCGAATGCGGTCGTGAGCTGACCGACGTCAAATGGTCCTACCTGAACGTCCAATGCGCCGCGGCCGCGCCGAGCGCCGCGAGCGAGACGGAGGCCAAGAAGGCCGGCTGACGAAAGCCGACCCACGGGTTCGGCTCCGGCGAGGTTGCGCTTCAGCCTTCGCCGGAGCCTGGATCCGTGCGCGTCTTCGGCGTGGTCACACTGTCCTCGGCGCCCACGGGTTCCGTGGCCGGACGAGGCGGCTTGCCGTCGCCACCGGGATTCGGCCGCTGATTCTCATGCTCGACTTCATGGTTGGAGGGGCGTTCGCCGGCGATTTCGGCCATCGCGGATCCTTTCTCAGGCGCGTCATTGGCGCGTCAAAGGGGTGTCCGGGCCAAGAAACCTGTGAAAAGGCGCCGTCAGACCCGGGACTTCCGCAATAACGCGCGGTTGACGCGACCTGATCCGCTTGCCCGGCGCAAACGACCCTGCTACACGACGCCGCTCTGGCGCTGGGAAGCGTCGGCGGCGCCGCTCGCGGCCCTCCGGCCGAACCGTCGCCTAGGCTGCGGTCCGGTACTTCAAGGACCGGAGTTTCTGCAGGAGTGTAGCTCAGCTGGTAGAGCATCGGTCTCCAAAACCGAGGGCCGGGGGTTCGAGTCCCTCCACTCCTGCCACTATATGTCATCGGCCGGCCCGGCGTTCGGTCCGGCCTGTCAGATACGCGAGCCTCTGAAACCATGGCCAGGAAACCGGGATCCAGCCCGTCAGCGATCAAGAACCGCGCCGCCCGTACGGCTGCGGCGCTGGCCCCTGCCGGTCAGGCTCCGTCCGCCGCCGCCGCGGCGGCGCCCAAGAAGCCCTTCAACCCGGTGCAGTTCTTCCGTGAAGTGCGCGCCGAGGCCCGCAAGATCACCTGGACGACCCGCAAGGAGACCTGGATCACCTCGGTGATGGTCTTCATCATGGTGATCGTCGCCTCGCTGTTCTTCCTCCTGGTCGACTGGCTCCTCGGGGCCGGCGCCAATCTGCTGCTGAAGTTCGCGGCCGGATAAGTCATAAGAAGACCATGAGCACCGAAACCGCCTCGAACCCGAACCACAAGTGGTACATCGTCCACGCCTACTCGAACTTCGAGAAGAAGGTGGCCGAGAGCATCCGTGAGCAAGCCAAGGCCCAGGGCCTGGAAGACAGCTTCTCCGAGATCCTGGTGCCCACCGAGGACGTCGTCGAGATCCGCCGTGGCCGCAAGGTCAACGCCGAGCGCAAGTTCTTCCCGGGCTACGTCCTGGTGAAGATGAACCTCTCGGACGAAGCCTATCACCTGATCAAGAACACCCCGAAGGTCACGGGCTTCCTGGGCAGCGGCTCCAAGCCGACGCCGGTCTCCGAAAAGGAAGTCCAGCGCATCGTCGGCGCCATCGAAGAGGGCGTCGAGAAGCCGAAGACCGTCGTGCTGTACGAAGTCGGCGAGAACGTCCGCGTCATCGACGGCCCGTTCGCCAGCTTCAACGGCTCGGTCGAGCAGGTCGACGAAGAGAAGGCCCGCCTGCGGGTCACCGTCTCGATCTTCGGCCGCGCCACCCCGGTCGAGCTGGAATACAGCCAGGTCGAAAAGATCGCCTGATCCCTTTCGGATCAGCGCCAATACGAAGAACCCCACGTCGGCCGACGCGGGGTTTTTTGTTGTCCGGGGAGGGCGTTCGACCGGAAACGGACGCGCCGAAGAGAGCGCGACACGCCGTCCGGAGGCCAAGAGGCGCGCGACCCTGTACCTCTTCTATGGAACCACCTTGCCAACGCCGCGGGCCCGCGGATCCGCCGCCGGAACCGGCGCGCCGTCGATGACCTGGATGGCCTCGATGTCGCCGACGAACCCTGTCTCGATCTTGTAGCCCCGCGCCTCCAGGGCCTTTGTCAGCTCGGCGGGAAAGGGTTCGTAGGGTTCGGAGAAGATCACGTTCTCGGGCAGAAGCTGATGGTGGAAGCGCAGTTGCTTCTGCGCCTCGCCAAGCGGCAGCCCGTAGTCGTAGACGTTGGCCAGCACCTGGAACACCGAGGTGAAGATCCTCGAGCCCCCCGGCGTGCCGATCACCATGGCCACCTTGCCGTCGCGCGTCAGGATGGTCGGGGTCATCGACGACAGCGGCCGCTTGCCGGGCGCAACGGCGTTGGCGTCGCCGCCCACCACGCCGAACATGTTGGGCGCGCCTGGCTTGGCCGAGAAGTCGTCCATCTCGTCGTTGAGCAGGAAGCCCGCACCCTCGACCACGACGCCCGAGCCGAACCAGCCGTTCAGCGTATAGGTGTTGGAGACGGCGTTGCCCCAGCGGTCCACGATCGAGAAGTGGGTGGTCTGGGGCTTTTCCAGCCCCGGCTTGACCAAGGGCGTGGGCGAGGGCTTGGCCGGATCGATCTCCCGCGCGCGGCGGGCGACATAGGCGGGGTCGATCAGGTTCGAGACCGGAACCTTCCAGAAGTCCGGGTCGCCCAGATATTCGGCCCGGTCGGCGAACACCCGCTTTTCCATCTCGGCGACCAGGTGGACGTACTGCGGGCTGTTCAGCGCCACGCCCGCGAACAGCGGGGCGGCGTCCTGCTTCATCATCAGCAGTTGCAGCAGGGCGATGCCGCCGGAGCTGGGCGGCGGGGCGGTGATCACGCGAAAGCCGCGCCAGTCGGCCTGGATCGGCTCGCGCCAGACGGCCTTGTAGGCGGCCAGGTCGGCCTTGGTGATCAGCCCCTTCTCCGGGCCCCGCGCCATCTGGGCGACCAGCAGGTCGGCGGTCTTGCCCGTGTAGAACTCGGCGTCTCCGCCTTTGGCGATGCGCTCCAGGGTGGCGGCCAACTCGGGCTGGCGGAATGTCGCGCCGGCCTTCAGACCGCCGAACCGGGCGTGGAAATTGGTGACGCCGACGAACGATCCTTCAGCGTCCTCGAGATTGCCGATCAGCTGCGGCGTGACCAGGAAGCCCTCGTGGGCGTAGCGGATCGCCGGGGCCAGCACCTGCGCCCACGACAGCCGGCCAAACCGCTTGTGGGCCATGGCCATGCCGCGCACCGTGCCGGGTGTTCCGACCGCCAGGTTTCCGAACTGGCTGCGGGCGGCCACCGCCTCGCCCTCGGCGTTCAGGTACATGCCGGCGGCGGCCCCGGCCGGGGCGGTCTCGCGGTAGTCGAGGAAGTAGGGCTTGCCGTCGACATAGAGAGTCATGAACCCGCCGCCGCCCAGGTTGCCGGCCTCCGGATAGGTCACCGCCAGGGCGAAGGCCGTGGCCACGGCCGCATCGACCGCGTTGCCGCCCTTGCGCAGGATTTCCTCGGCGGCCAGGGCTCCGTAGCTGTCGGGCGAAGCGACGGCTCCGGCGGTCAGAGCCCGAGCCGCGACGGGCCGGGGCTTGGCCGCGGCGAGGCTTGGCGGCGCCGCGAGGGCGAGGACCGTCGCCAAGACGAGCCCGATCCTGGTGAGCAGATGCACGATCGGTTTCCCCCTGTGATCCCGCCAGGAGGCTAGAGCATTCGCCAGGCTTGTCACCAGCACGCGATGCGTGGACCCCGGCGTCGCCTCCCAAAGAAAAAGGGCGGATCCCCGAAGAGATCCGCCCCCAAGTTCAGCCTAGATCAGGCCGTTCTTAGAACTTCGCCTTGAAGCCCACGTAGAAGCGGCGGCCGAGCACGTCGTAGGTCGACGGGTCGGTGTTGGCCTGGACGTAGGAGGAGAAGTACGGCGGCTGCTTGTCGGTGAGGTTGGTGACCCCGCCGCGCAGCGAGTAGGTGTCGTTGATAGCCCAGCTGCCGTTCAGGTCGAAGTAGTCGACGGCGCCGATCTTCTCGTCCGGATAGTAGGCGTCGACCATGTCGCCGATATGCCGCCAGCGCGCGCCGACCGAGAACGGGCCGAAGGCGTAGTCCACCGAGGTGGCGTACTTCCATTCGGGGTGCGAGACGGCGGTGCCGCTGATCTGGGTGTTGCCGATCGTGCCCTTCAGCTCTTCGAACGCTTCGCCCGGCAGGCTCTGGATCTTGAAGCTCTCGAGGTAGTTGCCCACCACGTTGATCTTGATCGAGCCCAGGCTGTCGTCGAGGCCCACCGCGCCGAGGCCGAAGCCCCAGTCGAGCTGGAAGTCGACGCCCGAGGTCTTGTACTCGGCCAGGTTCAGGTTGGTCAGGGTGACGTTGGTGATTTCACCCGTGGTGCTCGAGCGGGTGAACAGGTTGCAGTAGTAGCTGGCGCTGCTGCCGCCCGTGTAGCATTTCTCCAGCGCCGTCGAGACGTCGATGGTGCCGATCGCGTTCTTCACGTCGATCGAATAGTAGTCGACCGAGACCGAGAACTTCTCGAACAGCGGGTTCTCGAAGCGCGGGGTCCAGACGAAGCCGAAGTTGTAGGTGTCGGCGGTTTCCTCGGTCAGGTCGGGGTTGCCGCCGCTGGTGCCTTCGACCTGGCTGCTGCTGTAGCTGTAGCTGTCGATGATCGACGACGGCACGCCTTGCGCCAGGCAGGTGCTACGCACGGTGGCGGCGGTGGCGCTGTTGGTGCGGTAGCTGCTGTCGGCCGAGCAGGGGTCTTCGCTCAGCGAGTAGAAGCCCTGGTTCTGCGGCGAGTACAGCTCGCCCAGGCTCGGGGCCCGGACGGCGCGGTTGTAGCCGCCGCGCAGGCGGAAGCCGTCGACGATTTCCCAGTCGCCGTCGATCTTGTAGGCGTCGACGCCGCCGACCGTGGCGTAGTTCGAGTAGCGGTAGCCGAGGTCGAGGTTCATCGACTTGATGAACGGCAGGTCCTTCAGGACCGGCACGAGCAGTTCGCCATAGACTTCCGAGACGTGGGTCGAAGCGTCGACCGCGCCGGCGGCGTTGAAGCCGACGACGTCGCCACTGAGCAGCAGGGCGTCAGGCGAGTACTTGTAGCTGTCCCACTTGTAGTCCGCGCCGAAGGCGCCGCGCAGTTCGCCGGCCGGCAGGTCGAAGAGGCCGCCGCTGAAGTTGGCTTCGACGATCGCCTGCTGGGCCGTCGTGGTGTTGTGGGTCGTGCGCGAGATGTACGACTTGCACTCGGACGAGATCTCGTTGTTGCCGAACGGGTCGTAGCCGCCCTCGCAGAGGCTGGCGCCGCCGTCCGAGGCGTCGAGCAGTTCCTCGACCGCCGAGCGGCTGACGTTGCCCGACTGCTTTTCCTTCTGCTTGGACTGACCAAACGAGGTGTAGACGTCGTAGCTCCAGTCCTTGATCCCGGTCTGGCCACGGGCGCCGCCAGCCGCCTGGACGACGTCGAAGGTGGTGGTCGAGATGCGCGGACCGACGTCGGTGAAGCGCTTGTTCAGGGTGAAGTCGGCGTCCGGATCGGCGCGGCTGGCCAGCAGGGTGGCCAGGTCGTCGGTGATGAACGGGTTGGTCACCGGCACGGTGAAGCCGGTGCCCGGGGACGGGGCCAGCTGGGTGCGCGAGCGGTAGTGGCTGTAGTTGACCGAGCCGTAGAGCTCGATGTTGTCGGTCAGCTCGAAGGTGCCGGCCGTGTAGAACGAGTAGCGGCTCATCGGCAGCTGCAGCAGGTTCAGCGCGCCGGTGTTGTAGTAGTTGCTCGAGGTCAGGGTCGAGCTGTCGAGCGCGGTCGAGCCGGTGTAGTTGACGCCGTTGGTGAACAGCGTGCCGTCGTTGTTGAAGCCGTAGCGCGAGCTCGCGCTGCTGACCGTGCCGGTCGAGACGCCGTACTGGGCGAACACCGAGTCGACGGCGCTTTGCGACGGCGCGTTGGTGGCGTCGACGACGTAGCTGCCGTAGGGCGTGGTGCTCGACAGGCCGCTGACCTTCGAGAAGTCGCGGGCCGAGTTGAACACGGCGCCGCGCTTGGTGTAGCCGAACGAGGCGGTGACGTGGCCGCGGCCGTCGGCGAACTTGGTGCCGCCGGTGACGCTCAGCGTGCCTTCCTTGCCGTCGCCGCGCTGGGTCAGGCCGTACTGGCCGTCGACCATCAGGCCTTCGAACTTGTTGTTGAGCTTGAAGTTGACGACGCCGGCCATGGCGTCCGAGCCGTAGGTCGCCGAGGCGCCGCCCGAGATCACTTCGATGTTCTGGATCAGGGCCGCGGGGACGATGTTGACGTCGACCGTGCCGTCCGAGTTCGACGGAACGACGCGGTGGCCGTCGATCAGCACCATGGTGCGGGCGGTGCCGAGGCCGCGCAGGTCGATGTTGGCCTGGCCGCCGTTCGACGGGTTGTTCGAGGTCGACGACACCGACGGCACGAACTGGGGCATCTGGTTGAGCAGGGTGTCGACCGTGACCGAACCGGTCTTCTCGATCTGCTCCTGGCCCATGGTCATGATCGGGCTGTTGGAGACGTAGTCGCGGCGCGCGATGCGCGAACCGGTGACGACGACTTCCTCGACGGCGGCCGGCTCGTCGTTCGTCTGGGCCTGCGCCAGGATCGGCGCTGCGGTCACGGCGATGACGAGCGCCGACGCGCTCAGAAGATAGGTGTTTCTAGCCATTCATAGTCCCCAGTATTCGCCAAATCGCTTGTCGCGATGACGGCGTTCTGCGAAACAAGGTTCGCGATACGGAAGACGAATGGCGTCGTTTCTTTTCTGAATTTCGGCGGAAATTCATGGAATGGGGCGAATATGTTGCCCGATATCGTTGTGCTGGGAACGGGCGTGCTCACATTGCGCCGTTATTGGCATGGATTGATGAATATGTGACGATGTAGTGTCGTTCTTGTTTATCGGCGGGTCGCTCCGGTTGAATTGCGGCCCCGGCGTGGCCGAAACCGGCGTGGCATGGCGGCAACAGGGCGGGGAAGATCGTATACGGGGCCGCCGCGCTGGACTCCGTTCGACGCGCCTGCTAAATGCGCCGCCTCGCTCCAGGACCCCGTCCCGGGGCGTGTTCGTCGTTATTCGCTCGAATATGACGAGCCAAATCCGTGGAAGGGCCGCCAAGCCCGCACCACGGCTCACCAGCGAGGGCTCCGGCCCTCATGAGAGGATAGTATGGCTAAGAAGATCCTGGGCTACATCAAGCTCCAGGTGAAGGCTGGCTCGGCCACGCCTTCGCCCCCCATCGGCCCGGCTCTGGGTCAGCGCGGCGTCAACATCATGGGCTTCTGTAAGGAGTTCAACGCGCGCACCGAGAACGTCGAAAAGGGCACCCCCCTGCCGACCGTCATCACGGTCTACCAGGACAAGTCGTTCACCTTCGTCACCAAGACGCCCCCGGCGACCCACTACCTGAAGCAGATCACCGGCCTGAAGTCCGGCGCGAAGCTGACCGGTCGTGAGACCGTCGGCGAAGTGACGCGCACCCAACTGCGCGAAATCGCCGAAAAGAAGATGAAGGATCTGAACGCCAACGATCTCGAGGCTGCCGCCAAGATCATCGAAGGCTCCGCCAAGGCCATGGGCCTGAAGATCGTGGAGGCCTAATCCAATGGCTAAGCAACCCAAGCGCATCAAGGCCTGGACCGGCGACCGTGACGCCACCCTGGCCGTCGCCGACGCCATCGCCCTGGTCAAGGCCAACGCCAAGGCCAAGTTCGACGAGACCATCGAAATCTCGGTGAACCTCGGCGTCGATCCGCGTCACGCCGACCAGCAGGTCCGTGGCGTCGTTCAGCTGCCGTCGGGCACCGGCCGTGACGTCCGCGTCGCCGTCTTCGCCAAGGACGCCAAGGCCGCCGAAGCCACCGCGGCCGGCGCCGAAGTGGTTGGCGCCGAAGACCTGGTCGAAAAGATCCAGAACGGCTTCATGGACTTCGATCGCGTCATCGCCACCCCGGACATGATGGCCCTGGTCGGTCGTCTCGGTAAGGTGCTGGGCCCGCGCGGCCTGATGCCGAACCCGAAGGTCGGCACCGTGACCCCGAACGTCGGCCAAGCCGTGAAGGACGCCAAGGGCGGCGCCGTCGAGTTCCGCGTCGAAAAGGCCGGTATCGTTCACGCCGGCATCGGCAAGGCCTCGTTCACCGACGAAGCCCTGCTGGTCAACGTCAAGGCTCTGATCGACGCCCTGAACAAGGCCAAGCCGTCGGGCGCCAAGGGCGTCTTCGTCAAGAAGGTCGGCCTGTCCTCGACGATGGGTCCGGGCGTGAAGGTCGACATCGCCTCGATCACCGCCTAACCGCCGATCGAAGCCTTTGACTTCGGAGACGGGCGCTGGAGCGATCCAGCGCCCGTCTTGCGTTTGGGGCCTCGTTTCGTTGGGGTTCGTTGTGAGGCCGGCTAGCCGATGTTATCCTCAGGCTAGATGGAGGTGATCCATGGCCTTTCATATCCGCGACCCCGAAACCGACGCCCTGGTCCGCCAGCTGGCCGAGAAGGCGCACGTGGGCATCACCGAGGCCGTGAAGCTGGCCGCCACCGAGGCCCTGGCCGCGCGTGAGAAGGCGCAGGCGGAAAAGCTGGCGAAGGTCGAAGCCATCCTGGCGGAGATCGACAGCTGGCCGCGCACTGGCCTTAAGGCCGACAAGGAATTCTTCGACATGATCAACGGCGATTGATGTTCGTCGATGCGTCCGCCTGGACGGCCATTCTCCTGAACGAGCCAGAGCGCGAGATCCTGAAGGCCAAGTTGGTCCAAGCAGAGACTATTTTGACGTCCGCGATCTCGACATGGGAGGCCGTGCGCGCAGTGGCGCGGGAAACGAAGCGGCCCATCGCCGACGCCGTCGATATCGTCTCCGGGCTTCAATCGAGTTTCGAGGCGCGAATTGTGCTCATTGGTGAGGCCGAGCAAGCAGTCGCGCTCGAAGCCCACGCCCGTTTCGGCAAGGGCGTCCATCCCGCCAAGCTGAACATGGGCGACTGCTTCGCCTATGCCTGCGCCAAGGTTCATGGCGTGCCGCTGCTCTACAAGGGCGGCGACTTTTCCCTGACCGACATCGAGGCCGCGTGACGTCTGACGCTTCTAGGATCATCGACGTCGCCGTGGTCGGCGGCGGGTCCGCCGGGCTGATCGCCGCCCAGCGCCTGGCGCAGGCCGGCCGCTCGGTTGTGGTGTTCGAGAAGATGCCGACCTTCGGGCGCAAGTTCCTGATGGCCGGCCGCGGCGGGCTGAACCTCACCCATTCCGAAGACTTCGAGCGCTTCGCCGGCCGCTATGGCGCGCGCGAGGCGGTGCTGCGGCCGATGCTCGAGGCCTTCACGCCCGCCGACTTGGTCGCCTGGGCCAAGGACCTCGGCCAGGAGACCTTCGTCGGCGCCAGCGGGCGTGTGTTCCCCAAGGCGATGAAGGCCTCGCCGCTGCTGCGCGCCTGGCTGGCGCGCCTGGAGAGCCTGGGCGTCTCCTTGCGAACCCGGTCGGCCTGGGCGGGCTGGAGCGGGGACGGCGCCCTGCTGATCGACGGTCTGGACGGTCGCGAAGCCTGGCGGCCGCGCGCCACGATCCTGGCCTTGGGCGGCGCCAGCTGGCCCAAGCTCGGCTCAGACGCGGCATGGACGAAGACGTTGGAAGGGCAGGGGGCTCAGGTCGCGCCCTTCGCCCCGGCCAACTGCGGGTTCGAGGTTTCTTGGAGCGAGATCTTCCGCGACCGCTTCGCCGGCGAGCCGCTGAAGAACGTCCGCCTGACCTGCGACGGCCGCCAAGCGCGGGGCGACGCCATGGTCGCGGGCTACGGGATCGAGGGCGGAGCGGTCTACGCCCTGGGCTCGGCCCCGCGCGAGGCCATTGCCCGCGACAGCGCGGCGGTGCTGACCATCGACTTGCGTCCCGACCTGCCGGCCGAGACCCTGGAGCGGCGCCTCTCCGGCGCGCGCGGCGGCCAATCCCTGGCCAACCACCTGCGCAAGGCCCTGAAGCTGTCGCCGGTCGAGGTGAACCTGCTGCGCGAGGCCCATGGCCTGGATTTGCCGTCCGAGCCCGCGGTCCTGGCGGCGGCGATCAAGGCCGCGCCGATCCGCTTGACGGCCGCCCGGCCGCTGGACCGGGCGATCTCGGCCGCCGGCGGCGTGACCTTCGACAGCCTCGATGGCCTGGCGCTGCGGTCGCGGCCGGACGTCTTCCTGGCCGGCGAGATGCTGGACTGGGAAGCCCCCACCGGCGGCTACCTGCTGCAGGCCTGTTTCGCCTCGGGCGTAGCAGCGGCCAAGCAGGCGCTGGCGCGATTGATCTAGGAGCAGCCATGCGCGTGAGAAGTTCCGGGGAAGTGGTTTCAATCGAGAACGGCGTCGTCCAGATCGCGTTCGACCTGAAGGGATCCAAGGCGGGCTATCTTCTGATCTCCCTGCCGGAAGCCGGCACCGAGACCGCCATCGATTTCTTCGGCGAGGACCACTACGTCGAGCTACAGGATCAGTTCTACGGCAGCTATGGTGGATTGAGCCGCTTGAGGCTGGATGGCGATCAGCGACTGGAAATCACTCTACGATACGAGACGCCCCAGGTCGGCTCGCGGCTTGTGATCGACACGGCCGCCCCGCTGTCGGGTCTCGCGCTGGATGGATTGAAGCGGCTGACGCGTTAGCGAAGTCGCTTCTCCCTGTTGATATCCGCCGACTCTTCGTCTATACGGCCCGCCTCTCCGCTGGACTCCGGTTCGGCGGCGAACCTGTTTGAGAACTGCGGGGCGCGGGGTCACCAGCGCCATAATCGAGGAAGAGCCCTTCCTCGCCGTCGGGAGACAGGGATAGAGACGCCAAGACCGCCTTCCTCGTGACGTCAGTCCGAGTCAGGTGCGCGGCCGACTTTCCTTGGAACAGGCTGATGCAACTCGCGCGCGGGAGCAATTCCGCATGGGACGAGCATCTGGCTGCCGGAATGGTCCGGCCGCCTGCAACTGAGTAGGAGACCGCAATGGACCGCGCTCAAAAGCAGGAATCGATCGAGTCGCTGAAAAGCGTCTTCGCCGATGCCGGCGCTGTCGTCGTGACCCACTATACGGGTCTGACCGTTGCGGAAATGACCGACCTTCGTCTTCGCCTCCGCAAGGAAGGCGCCGCGATCAAGGTTGTGAAGAACACCCTGGCTCTGAAGGCTCTCGACGGCAAGCTCGGTGAAAAGGGCGACACGCTCTTCACCGGTCCGGTCGCCATCGCCTTCGGCCCGGACGCCGTCTCGGCCGCGAAGATCGCGGTGCAGTTCGCCAAAGAAAACGACAAGCTCAAGATTGTCGGTGGCGTTCTGGACCAGACCAACGTGCTCGACGAAGCCGGCGTGCGTGCTCTGGCGACCCTGCCGTCGCTGGACGAACTGCGTGGCAAGCTCATCGGCCTCATCCAGGCTCCGGCGACCAAGATCGCTGGCGTCCTGCAGGCCCCGGCTGCCCAGCTGGCTCGCGTTTTCAACGCCTACGCGACCAAAGACGCCGCGTAACGGTCATCCCCGCAAATCTATCCCAATCTCTCTAAGGAACTGACACATGTCGAAGCTCGAAAAGCTGGTCGAAGAACTGTCCACCCTGTCGGTGCTGGAAGCCGCTGAACTCTCGAAGCTGCTGGAAGAAAAGTGGGGCGTCTCGGCCGCCGCTCCGGTCGCCGTCGCCGCCGCTGGTGGTCCGGCTGCTCCGGTTGAAGCCGCTGAAGAGCAAACCGAATTCACCGTCGTCCTGCTGGACGGTGGCGACAAGAAGATCAACGTCATCAAGGAAGTCCGCGGCGTCCGTCCGGACCTCGGCCTGAAGGAAGCCAAGGACCTGGTCGAAGGCGTTCCGCAGAACGTCGTCGAAAACGTTTCGAAGCAGCAGGCCGACGAAGTCGCCAAGAAGCTGACCGAAGCCGGCGCCAAGGTCCAAGTGAAGTAATCCGGTTCCGCGTCGCCTGACGCGGATCTGGTCTTCATGACCTTACGAGACGGGCCCGGAGGGAAACCTCCGGGCCCGTTTTCGTTTCTAAGCCCCTCTCCCCTTGCGGGAGAGGGTGGCCTCGCGGAGCGAGGTCGGGTGAGGGGTCTCTCAGAACCGCCCGCGCGACCCCTCATCCGACGGCCTTCGGCCGCCACCTTCTCCCGCAAGGGGAGAAGGACCGCCGCCCATTCCTCCCATCAATCACACCCTTGCCTTGACCTTCGCCGCGCCCGCCACTACGCCAGCACCAGGAAATGATAGCGGTAACTTAGTGGAGGAAATCGCATGGCTTGGCTGAACGGAGCGCGTCGACGCGCCCTTGGCGTGGCGTCTGGCCTGGCCCTGAGCATGGCCGCCGGCCTCGCCGTCGCGGCCCCGACCACCACGGTCGACCGCAACGGCTCCTATGTCTCGGTCGAGACCTACGCCCCCAACGTCATCCGCGTGACCATCAGCCAGGACAAGGACCTGGCCAAGGCCGCCCCCGGCTACGGGATCAACGGCGCGCCCAGCGACAAGGGCTGGCGTCACGACCAGAAGGCCGGCGCCGACGTCTTCACCTCTTCGGAGCTGTCGCTGGAAGTCGTCGCCCAGCCGTGGCCCGGCGCGCCCAGCCTGCAGGAGCGCTATTTCGCCCCGTCGCTGCCGCCGGTCTCGATCAAGGTGCGCAAGGCCGACGGGACCTCGCTGGTCGACATGAACGGCTGGGAGCTGTCGCCCCACGTCGTCAGCGGCGAGAAGACCTACCGCGCCGGCGCGACCTTCTCGACCACGGCCGACGAGCACTTCTACGGCCTGGGCCAGAACCAGGAGTCGGAAGGCGCGCTCGACCTGCGCGGCCGCACCATCGACTGCAAGCACGACTACGACGCCCCGCACGGCGAGACCGTCTGCGTGCCCTTCCTGGTGACGTCCAAGGGCTACGGCATCCTCTGGGACAACCCGTCGGCCACCAAGATCTATCCGGGCGTCAACGGCCGCACCCTGTGGCAGTCCAACGTCGGCGAGCGGGTGTCGTTCTTCGTCATCACCGGCAAGACCACCGACGAGATCTACGCCGGCTACCGCGCCCTGACCGGCGTCACCCCGCTGCCGCCCAAGGCCGCCTTCGGCTACATCCAGTCCAAGGCCCGCTACGAGACCCAAGCCGAGTTCATGGCCGTGGCCGACGGCTACCAGAAGCGCGGCCTGCCGCTCGACATCATGGTGCTCGACTGGTTCCACTGGACGCGGATGGGCCAGATCGACATCGATCCGACCGCTTTCCCCGACCCCAAGGGCATGAACAAGACGCTGCATGACCGCGGCGTGCAGACCATCATCAGCGTGTGGCCCCGCTTCGAGCAGGAAGGCCGCTACTTCAACTACATGGCCGACAAGGGCTATTTCCTGAAGGACGCCGACGGCAAGGTCGTCGACGGCCTGCCGTTCCGCAGCGACCGCACCGGCGCCCTGATCGACACCACCAACCCCGAGGCCCGCGACTGGTTCTGGGGCAAGATCCGTGACAACATCCTCTCGCAGGGCTTCGACTGGCTGTGGCTGGACGAGACCGAGCCTGACCTGGTGCCGTCGGGCTACTACTTCCACGCCGGCACGGGCGACCGCGTCCGCAACGCCTTCCCGCTGATGCACACCCAGCTGGCCGCCGACGGCTCGCGCCGCGACCGTCCCGACAAGCGCAACCTGATCCTGGCCCGCGCCGCCTACACCGGCGCCCAGCGCAACGGCTCGCTGTTCTGGTCGTCCGACATCTCGCCGACCTGGGAAGTGCTCAAGCGCCAGGTGCCGACGGGCCTGAACTTCACCGCTTCGGGTCTCGCGTACTGGGGCAACGACATCGGCGGCTGGCAGTGGCTGCCGCAGACCACGACGGCGACCAAGCCGCCGCTGCTCGACCCGTCCGACGCCCGCGCCGTGGTCGGTCAGAACAACGACTATCCCGAGCTCTTCACCCGCTGGTTCCAGTACGGCGTCTTCACCCCGACGCTGCGCGTGCACGGCATGCGCAAGGAGACCGAGCTGTGGTCGTTCGGCAAGGAGGCCGAAACCGTCCTGACCAAGTACGTCCGCCTGCGCTACGCGCTGATGCCGTACCTCTACTCGATGGGCAAGACGACCTATGACACCGGCGCGCCCTTCATGCGCGGCCTGTTCATGGACTTCCCGAACGACCCGAAGGTGGCCAACATCGGCGACCAGTACATGTTCGGCCCGGCCTTCCTGGTGGCCCCGGTCACCGACCAGGGCGTCACCGAGCGCGACGTCTACCTGCCGGCCGGCGCCGACTGGTACGACTACTGGACCAACCAGAAGTACACGGGCGGCCAGACGATCCGCGTGAAGGCCCCGATCGACACCATCCCGCTGTTCGTCCGCGCCGGTTCGATCGTGCCGATGGGCGCGCCGATCCTCAACACCAGCCAGCCCCAGGCCATCAGCGCCGTGAAGGTCTGGCCGGGCCGCGACGCCGAGTTCTCGCTCTATGACGACGACGGCGTCACCAACGCCTACGAGAAGGGCGTCGGCAAGACGGTCAAGCTGCGCTGGGACGACAAGGCCGGCAAGCTCACCGCCACCGGCGACAAGGCCCTGGCGGCGCAAGCCCAGGCCGCGGTCCAAGTGGTGAAGTAAGAGACGAAG
Organism: Caulobacter sp. GW821-FHT10C03; assembly: GCF_059415485.1. Classification (NCBI taxonomy): domain Bacteria; kingdom Pseudomonadati; phylum Pseudomonadota; class Alphaproteobacteria; order Caulobacterales; family Caulobacteraceae; genus Caulobacter; species Caulobacter sp. GW821-FHT10C03. The sequence goes on from NZ_JBWKNI010000001.1 coordinate 338,766, forward strand.
AGGGGAGGGCGGAAACGTCCTCCCTTTTTTCTTGGACCGCTATTTCCGGCGCTTGCCGGCCGCGCCCAACGCGCCGGTCAGGATGGCGCGAAGCTCCGCAATCTGGTCCCCGGTGAGGACGCGCTTGGGGACATAGCTGTAGAGGCGGTCGCTTCGCCAGAGGAGCAGGCCGCCAGGGGCCTCCTGCCAGCGATAGAAGTCGCCCCAGGCCCATTGAGACTGGCTGCGGATGTTCTGGAAGGTGATCTGTTCGGGGCCCCAGGAAATGACGGTTTCGTCCTGCAGGCTCTTGTCCCGCGCGATCTGTTGGCGCGCTGACAGGGGCAGCACCCACCGATCGCCCAGCCACCTCAAGGCCAGCAGCACCAGGCCAACGCAGAACAGAGGCGTGTGAAGCATGACGCCGCTCCAGCGCTCCTGGAGCGCATATCTGGCGATCATCAGCAGGGCGTAGCCCGTTATCAGGAAGGGCACGGCTCGGAAGGCCTTCACGCCCGGAAGGCTCCGATAGGCGTAACCTCGGGCGTCGGCGAGATCGGCGGCGGTGAACTGGTAGGTGGCGGTGTGCATGCCGGCGCTCAAGCTTGACCCAAGGTTGCAGGGCTAAACCGAAATCCGCTCGAGGCCAAGCCGGCCTCAGGCCGCCGGTGCTTCTTCCACCCGCTCCGCCAGCGCCCCCGCCACTTCTTCCAGCCTCGGCCCCCAGTCATCCGCCCCCTCCGGCGCAAAGGCCCGCACGTTGGGGTACCAGGGGCAGCCGCCCGTCCCCAGCAACGGCCAGAGTGGGTTGGAGGCGAGGATCCAGGTTTCGACGCCGCAGGCGGCGGCCAGGTTGCTGGTCGCGGTCATCGGACCGATCATCATGTCGAGCGCGCAGGTCAGGGCCGTGACGCCCTCCAGGTCCTGCATCAGGTCCAGGCCCGGCGGCTGGTGGATCTCCAGCCCTTGCGCGGCGGCGCGGGCCAGCTCCGGCCCGGGCTCGCCGTATTGAAGATTGACGAACAGCGCGCCCGGCGTGCGCAGCACCGGCGTCCAGGCCTCGAACGGGGCGAAGCGGCGGTTGCGAAGCCCGCCCATCAGCCGGCTGCGCCACATGAAGCCGACCTTGCGGCCAGGACCCAGGCTCGCCAGCCAATCCTGCCAGTGCGCCAGCCGGTCCGGATCGGGCGACAGGAAGGCGCGCGGGGCGAAACGGTCGGTCGTCGGCCGCAGCAGCGGCAGTAGAGCGCCCATTGGGGCCCAGGCCTCGTGCTCGTTGGCGTCCGGGACGCCGCGGGTCACCCGGCCGGCCAGGCTCGTGCCGACATGCGGCGTCACCCGCACGCCGGGGAAGGCGCGGGCGAACAGCGAAACCAGGCGCGGCTCCACCGCCAGGGTCAGGCGGCCGGCGGGGCCAAGGGCGGTCAGAAGGTCGGGCAGCATCGAGCCGAACAGCACCTCGTCGCCCAGGCCCTGCTCGCCGACCAGCAGCAGGGAGAGGCCGCGCAGCGGCCGGGCCGGCGTCCAGCGCTCGCCGGGAATGTCGAAGGCCATGGATTCCCGGCGTTCCAGCGCCAGCCGGGCGGCGTAGTCGGCCCAGCCGCCGGCCAGGTCGCCCAGGCACAGCTGGGCGAAGGCCCGGGTCATGCGCACCGAGGCGGCCTGGGGCGGGGTCGGGGCGGCGGCCAGGGCCGCGTCGCAGGCGGCCAGGGCGCCGGCCGCGTCGCCGACGTCGAGGCGGGCGATGGCGGCGTTGGCCAGCACCGGCACCTCGCGCGGACCCAGGCGCGCGGCCTCGTCGTGGAACACCTGGGCGTCCCCGTCGTCGCCGCGCTGGGTGGCGATCGAGCCCAGCAGGCTCCAGAGGTTCGGATCCTCCGGCGCCAGGGCCATGGCCTCGCGCACCACTTTGAGAGCGTCGTCGAAGCGGTCGAGGTCGCGTAGGGCCGAGGCCAGGTCCTGGGCGTCGGCCAGGTCGCCCGGGGCGGCGGCGCGCACCCGCAGCAGCAGTTCGGCCGCCATGTCCGGCTGGCCAAGGCGCCGGGCCAGCCGCGCCAGGTCGCGTACGCCGTCGACGTCGTCCGGCCACAGCTTGTGGGCGGCCTGATAGGCGGTGAAGGCCTTGGGCAGCTGGCCGGCGCGCTCGTAGACCAGGCCCAGCAGCCGCAGGGCCAGCGGCCCGCCGTGCGGGGCCGCGGCCATGGCCTTCTTCTCGGCGGCCTGGAAATCGCCGGCCGCCAGGTCGGAACTGGCGGCGATCATCAGCTTGCGCGGAACCGGCGAAACCTCGTCGATCCGGTCTGCGATCCGCTGCATCGGCGAGACCAGGGTGGTGGAGGCGTCGGGCGGGGAGGGGCGCTTGAGGGACGGCTGGGCGGCGGCGGGCATGGCGATCCTTCGTCCCCGGAAGGGGGCTGAGCGGGCGTATCCCTGCTGAAACGAAGCGACGCCGTCGAATGGGGCGCTATTTCCCCCTTTCCATCCGCGTTTCGATCCCCTATATCCGCCCGTTCACGAAGACATTTCGGCGGAGTGCGTCCACGCACGTCCGCTCTTCAACGCCCCGAGGCGCGATCAGCCGCCCTCCGATCCGCGCGAAGGGGCGCCCATCGAGCTTCCGGTCCCGGTCGCTCGCTAGGGGAATTCCAGCGTCCGACGCTCTCCGACCAGGGGAGCGGCGAGGGTGGACGCCGAGGCATTCGAATTCACGCGCGGATTCCGTCCGCGCCGCAGGGAAAAAACATGGCGCAATCCTTCACCGGCAAGAAGCGGATCCGGAAGTCGTTCGGCCGCATCCCCGAAGCTGTGCAGATGCCGAACCTCATCGAGGTTCAGCGCTCCTCCTACGAGCAGTTCCTTCAGCGCGAGGTCCGTCCGGGCCAGCGTCGCGACGAAGGCGTCGAGGCGGTCTTCAAGTCGGTGTTCCCGATCAAGGACTTCAACGAGCGCGCCGTGCTCGAATACGTCTCGTACGAGTTCGAAGAGCCGAAGTACGACGTTGAAGAGTGCATTCAGCGCGACATGACCTTCGCCGCGCCGCTGAAGGTCAAGCTGCGCCTGATCGTGTTCGAAACCGAAGAAGAAACCGGCGCCCGGTCCGTCAAGGACATCAAGGAGCAGGACGTCTACATGGGCGACATCCCGCTCATGACCGACAAGGGCACCTTCATCGTCAACGGCACCGAGCGCGTCATCGTCTCGCAGATGCACCGCTCGCCGGGCGTGTTCTTCGACCACGACAAGGGCAAGACCCACGCCTCGGGCAAGCTGCTGTTCGCCGCCCGCGTGATCCCGTACCGCGGCTCGTGGCTCGACTTCGAGTTCGACGCCAAGGACATCGTCTACGTCCGCATCGACCGTCGCCGCAAGCTGCCGGCCACGACCTTCCTCTATGCCCTGGGCATGGACGGCGAAGAGATCCTGACCACGTTCTACGACGTCGTCCCGTTCGAAAAGCGCGCGGGCGGCTGGGCCACCCCGTACAAGGCCGAGCGCTGGCGCGGCGTGAAGCCGGAAGTCGCCCTGGTCGACGCCGACACGGGTGAGGAAATCGCTCCGGCCGGCACCAAGATCAGCGCCCGCAACGCCAAGAAGTTCGCCGACGCCGGCCTGAAGACCCTGCTGCTCGGTCCGGAAGCCCTGACCGGCCGCTACCTGGCCCGCGACGCCGTCAACTTCGAGACGGGCGAGATCTACGCCGAAGCCGGCGACGAGTTGGACGTCCCGACGATCCAGGCCCTGGCCGACCAAGGCTTCGACACCATCGACGTGCTCGACATCGACCACGTCACGGTCGGCGCCTACATGCGCAACACCCTGCGCGTGGACAAGAACGCCGTCCGCGAAGACGCGCTGTTCGACATCTATCGCGTCATGCGTCCGGGCGAGCCGCCGACGGTTGAAGCCGCCGAAGCGATGTTCAAGTCGCTGTTCTTCGACGCCGAGCGCTACGACCTGTCGTCGGTCGGTCGCGTGAAGATGAACATGCGCCTCGAGCAGGAAGTCTCGGACGAAGTCCGCGTCCTGCGTAAGGAAGACGTCCTGGCCGTGCTGAAGCTGCTGGTCGGCCTGCGCGACGGCCGCGGCGAAATCGACGACATCGACAACCTCGGCAACCGCCGGGTGCGTTCGGTCGGCGAGCTGCTGGAAAACCAATACCGCGTCGGCCTGCTCCGCATGGAACGGGCGATCAAGGAACGCATGTCGTCGGTCGATATCGACACCGTCATGCCGCATGACCTGATCAACGCGAAGCCCGCCGCCGCTGCGGTGCGTGAATTCTTCGGCTCTTCGCAGCTGTCGCAGTTCATGGACCAGACGAACCCGCTGTCGGAAATCACCCACAAGCGTCGTCTCTCGGCCCTCGGCCCGGGCGGTCTGACCCGCGAACGCGCCGGCTTCGAAGTCCGCGACGTTCACCCGACCCACTACGGCCGGATCTGCCCGATTGAAACGCCGGAAGGCCCGAACATCGGTCTGATCAACTCGCTCGCCACCCACGCCCGCGTGAACAAGTACGGCTTCATCGAGAGCCCGTACCGTCGCGTGAAGGACGGCAAGCCGATGGACGAAGTCGTCTACATGTCGGCGATGGAGGAATCCAAGCACGTCATCGCCCAGTCGAACATCAAGGTGGTCGAAGGCGAGATCCTCGAAGACCTGGTTCCGGGCCGCATCAACGGCGAACCGACCCTCCTGCAAAAGGAGACGGTGGACCTGATGGACGTGTCGCCGCGCCAAGTCGTGTCGGTGGCCGCCGCCCTGATCCCGTTCCTGGAAAACGACGACGCCAACCGCGCCCTCATGGGCTCGAACATGCAGCGTCAGGCCGTGCCGCTCGTCCAGTCGGACGCCCCGCTCGTGGGCACCGGCATGGAAGCGGTCGTGGCTCGTGACTCGGGCGCCGTGGTCATCGCCAAGCGCACCGGCGTCGTCGAGCAGATCGACGGCACCCGTATCGTCGTGCGCGCCACCGAAGAGACCGACGCGGCCCGCTCGGGCGTCGACATCTACCGGATGTCGAAGTTCCAGCGCTCGAACCAGTCGACCTGCATCAACCAGCGTCCGCTGGTCCGCGTGGGCGACAAGATCAGCGCCGGCGACATCATCGCCGACGGTCCGTCGACGGAGCTGGGCGAACTGGCCCTGGGCCGCAACGCGCTCGTCGCGTTCATGCCCTGGAACGGCTACAACTTCGAAGACTCGATCCTGATCTCCGAGCGCATCGTCCGTGACGACGTCTTCACCTCGATCCACATCGAGGAATTCGAAGTCATGGCCCGCGACACCAAGCTCGGTCCGGAAGAAATCACCCGCGACATCCCGAACGTCGGCGAGGAAGCCCTGCGCAACCTCGACGAAGCCGGCATCGTGGCCATCGGCGCCGAAGTCCAGCCGGGCGACATCCTGGTCGGCAAGGTGACGCCGAAGGGCGAAAGCCCGATGACTCCGGAAGAAAAGCTGCTGCGCGCCATCTTCGGCGAGAAGGCTTCGGACGTCCGCGACACCAGCCTGCGCCTGCCCCCGGGCGTCGCCGGCACGATCGTCGACGTGCGCGTGTTCAACCGTCACGGCGTCGACAAGGACGAACGCGCCCTGGCGATCGAACGCTCGGAAATCGACCGTCTGGGCAAGGACCGCGACGATGAGTTCGCGATCCTGAACCGCAACATCTCGGGTCGCCTGAAGGACCTGCTGATCGGCAAGAACGCGCTGTCGGGCCCCAAGGGCCTGTCGCGCGGCGAGATCACCGCTGAGGGTCTTGCTTCGGTGGCCTCGGGCCTGTGGTGGCAGATCGCGCTCGACGACGAGAAGGCGATGGGCGAACTGGAAAGCCTGCGCCGTCTGTTCGACGAGAACCGCAAGCGCCTCGACCGTCGTTTCGAAGACAAGGTCGACAAGCTGCAGCGCGGCGACGAACTGCCCCCGGGCGTCATGAAGATGGTCAAGGTCTTCGTGGCCGTGAAGCGCAAGCTTCAGCCGGGCGACAAGATGGCCGGCCGTCACGGCAACAAGGGCGTCATCTCGCGCATCCTGCCGATCGAGGACATGCCGTTCCTCGCCGACGGCACCCACGTGGACCTCGTGCTGAACCCGCTGGGCGTGCCTTCGCGCATGAACGTCGGTCAGATCTTCGAAACCCACCTGGGCTGGGCCTGCGCCAACCTCGGCAAGCAGATCACCGGTCTGCTCGAGGACTGGCAGCACGGCGGCCAGAAGGACGCCCTGGTCCAACGTCTGCGTGATGTCTACGGCCCGGACGAAGAGCTGCCGGAAACCGAGGAAGACCTGGTCGAGCTGGCCAAGAACCTGGGCAAGGGCGTTCCGATCGCCACCCCGGTGTTCGACGGCGCCCGCATCGAGGACATCGAGAGCCATCTCGAAATGGCCGGCGTCAACGCGTCGGGTCAGTCGATCCTGTTCGACGGCACCACCGGCGAGCAGTTCAAGCGTCCGGTCACGGTCGGCTACATCTACATGCTGAAGCTGCACCACCTGGTCGACGACAAGATCCACGCCCGTTCGATCGGTCCGTACTCGCTGGTCACCCAGCAGCCGCTGGGCGGCAAGGCCCAGTTCGGCGGTCAGCGCTTCGGGGAAATGGAAGTGTGGGCTCTGGAAGCCTACGGCGCGGCCTACACCCTGCAGGAAATGCTGACGGTGAAGTCCGACGACGTGGCCGGCCGGACCAAGGTCTACGAGAGCATCGTCCGCGGCGACGACACGTTCGAAGCCGGTATCCCGGAAAGCTTCAACGTGCTGGTCAAGGAAATGCGCTCGCTCGGCCTGAACGTCGAGCTGGAGAACAGCTGATCCGGATCTCCCTCTCCCGCCTGAAGGCGGGGGAGGGGCCCTCCATCAGCCGCTCTCTGACTTAGAATTTTCGCGGGTAGTCCCGCAGAAGGAACCAAGATGAACCAGGAAGTCCTGAACATCTTCAATCCGGTCCAGGCCACGCCGACCTTCGACCAGATCCGCATCTCGCTCGCCTCGCCGGAAAAGATCCGCTCGTGGTCGTTCGGCGAGATCAAGAAGCCCGAGACCATTAACTACCGCACGTTCAAGCCCGAGCGTGACGGCCTGTTCTGCGCCCGTATCTTTGGCCCGACCAAGGACTACGAATGCCTGTGCGGCAAGTACAAGCGCATGAAGTACAAGGGCATCATCTGCGAAAAGTGCGGCGTGGAAGTCACCCTCGCCCGCGTTCGCCGTGAGCGCATGGGCCACATCGAGCTGGCCTCGCCGGTCGCTCACATCTGGTTCCTGAAGTCGCTGCCCTCGCGCATCGCCATGATGCTCGACATGCCGCTGAAGGACATCGAGCGCGTCCTGTACTTCGAATACTACATCATCACCGAGCCGGGCCTGACCCCGCTGAAGCAGCACCAGCTGCTGTCGGAAGATGACTACATCCGCGCTCAGGACGAGTACGGCGACGACAGCTTCACCGCCGAGATCGGCGCCGAGGCCGTCCAGAACCTGCTGAAGGCCATCGACCTCGAAAAAGAGGCCGAGCGTCTGCGCGAGGAACTGGCCGGCACCGTGTCGGACATGAAGCAGAAGAAGTTCAGCAAGCGCCTGAAGATCCTGGAAGCCTTCCAGGAGTCGGGCAACCGTCCCGAGTGGATGGTGCTGACGGTCGTTCCGGTCATCCCGCCGGAACTGCGTCCGCTGGTGCCGCTGGACGGCGGCCGCTTCGCCACGTCGGACCTGAACGACCTCTATCGCCGGGTCATCAACCGTAACAACCGTCTGAAGCGCCTGATCGAGCTGCGCGCGCCCGACATCATCATCCGCAACGAAAAGCGGATGCTGCAGGAGTCGGTCGACGCCCTGTTCGACAACGGCCGTCGCGGTCGCGTCATCACGGGCGCCAACAAGCGCCCGCTGAAGTCGCTGGCCGACATGCTGAAGGGCAAGCAAGGCCGCTTCCGTCAGAACCTGCTCGGCAAGCGCGTCGACTACTCGGGCCGTTCGGTCATCGTCGTGGGTCCGGACCTGAAGCTGCACGAGTGCGGCCTGCCCAAGAAGATGGCGCTCGAGCTGTTCAAGCCGTTCATCTATGCGCGCCTGGACGCCAAGGGGCTGTCGGGCACCGTCAAGCAGTCCAAGCGCATGGTCGAGCGCGAACAGCCCCAGGTGTGGGACATCCTCGAAGAGGTGATCCGCGAGCACCCGGTGCTGCTGAACCGCGCGCCGACGCTTCACCGTCTGGGCATCCAGGCGTTCGAGCCGAAGCTGATCGAGGGCAAGGCCATCCAGCTGCACCCGCTGGTCTGCGCCGCGTTCAACGCCGACTTCGACGGCGACCAGATGGCCGTGCACGTCCCGCTGAGCCTGGAAGCTCAGCTGGAAGCGCGCGTCCTGATGATGTCGACCAACAACATCCTGTCGCCCGCCAACGGTCGCCCGATCATCGTGCCGTCGCAGGACATCGTCCTGGGTCTGTACTACCTGTCGGTCGCTCGCGAAGGTGAGCCGGGCGAAGGCAAGATCTTCTCGGACCTGGGCGAAATCGAAGCGGCCATGGACGCCGGCGTCGTGTCGCTGCACGCCAAGATCAAGTCGCGCTTCACCGAAGTGGAAGCCGATGGCGTGGCTCGCCGCCGCGTGATCGACACCACCCCGGGCCGTATGAAGATCGCCGCCCTGCTGCCGCGCCACCCCGCGATCGGTCACCGACTGATCGAGAAGGCGCTGACCAAGAAGGAAATCGGCAACCTCATCGACATCGTCTACCGCCACTGCGGTCAGAAGGCGACGGTGATCTTCGCCGACCAGGTCATGGGCCTGGGCTTCAAGGAAGCCGCCAAGGCCGGCATCTCGTTCGGCAAGGACGACATCATCATTCCGAAGCGCAAGGAAGCGATCGTCGCCGAGACGCGCGCCCTGGCCGAGGAATATGAGCAGCAGTACGCCGACGGTCTGATCACCAAGGGTGAGAAGTACAACAAGGTCGTCGACGCCTGGGCCAAGGCCACCGATCGCGTCGCCGACGAGATGATGGCCGAGCTGCAGACCAAGCATAAGGACGAGAACGGCCGCGAGAAGGAAATCAACGCCATCTACATGATGGCCCACTCCGGCGCCCGTGGTTCGCAAGCCCAGATGAAGCAGCTGGGCGGCATGCGCGGCCTGATGGCCAAGCCCTCCGGCGAGATCATCGAGACCCCGATCGTCTCGAACTTCAAGGAAGGCCTGACCGTTCAGGAGTACTTCAACTCCACCCACGGCGCCCGTAAGGGTCTGGCCGACACCGCGCTGAAGACGGCCAACTCGGGTTACCTGACCCGTCGTCTGGTCGACGTCGCGCAGGACTGCATCATCGTCGAGGAAGACTGCGGCACCACGAAGGGCATCACCCTGCGCGCCGTGGTCGAAGGCGGCGACGTGCTGGTCTCGCTGGGCACCCGCGTCCTGGGCCGCTTCACGGCCGAGGACGTCAAGGATCCGGCGACCGGCGAGCTGGTCGCTCCGGCCGACACCTACATCGACGAGAATATGGCCGACGCCATCGAGGCGGCGGCTGTCCAGTCGGTGAAGGTCCGCTCGGTCCTGACCTGCGAAGCCAAGATCGGCGTCTGCGGCGCCTGCTACGGCCGCGATCTGGCCCGCGGCACCCCGGTCAACATCGGTGAAGCTGTCGGCGTCATCGCCGCCCAGTCGATCGGTGAGCCGGGCACGCAGCTGACCATGCGTACGTTCCACATCGGCGGCACGGCCCAGGTGGCCGAGCAGTCGTTCTTCGAAAGCAGCAACGACGGCGTGGTCCGTGTGACCGGCGCCACCGTGATCGGATCGGACGGCCAGCTGGTCGTCATGAGCCGCAACACGGCCGTGAGCGTGCTGGTCGACGGCAAGGAGCGCGAAAACTACAAGCCGCCTTACGGCGCTCGCCTGAAGATCAAGGACGGCGACACCGTCAAGCGCGGCCAGCGCCTGGCCGACTGGGACCCCTACACCACGCCGATCATCACCGAAGTCGGCGGCCGCATCCGCGCCGAAGACCTGGTGGACGGCTTCTCGGTCCGCGAAGAAGTCGACGAAGCGACGGGCATCGCCCAGCGCGTCATCGCCGACTGGCGCGCGTCGGCCCGCGGTTCGGACCTGCGTCCGGCCATGGGCGTGCTGGCCGAGGACGGCTCGTACAAGCGTCTGTCGAACGGCGGCGAGGCTCGCTACCTCCTGTCGGTCGGCGCCATTCTCTCGGTGGCCGACGGCGACGAAGTGAAGCCGGGTGAGGTCATCGCCCGTATCCCGACCGAAGGCGCCAAGACCCGGGACATCACCGGTGGTCTGCCGCGCGTCGCCGAACTCTTCGAAGCCCGCCGTCCGAAGGACTGCGCGGTCATCGCGGAAATGGACGGCCGTGTCGAATTCGGCAAGGATTACAAGAACAAGCGCCGCATCAAGATCACCCCGGAAGTCGACGCAGACGGCAACCAGGGCGAAGCGGTCGAGTTCCTGATCCCGAAGGGCAAGCACATCGCGGTGCATGATGGCGACTTCATCACGCGCGGCGAGTACATCATCGACGGCAACCCGGATCCGCACGACATCCTGCGCATCCTGGGCGTCGAGGCCCTGGCCAACTTCCTCGTCGACGAGATCCAAGAGGTCTATCGTCTGCAGGGCGTGCCGATCAACGACAAGCACATCGAGACGATCGTTCGTCAGATGCTGCAGAAGGTCGAGATCCTCGAGCCCGGCGACACCGGCCTTATCAAGGGCGACCACCTCGATAAGCCGGACTTCGACAAGGAACAGGAAAAGGCGATCGCCCGCGGCGGCCGTCCGGCTGTGACCCAGCCGGTGCTGCTCGGCATCACCAAGGCCTCGCTGCAGACCAAGAGCTTCATCTCGGCCGCGTCGTTCCAGGAAACGACCCGCGTCCTGACCGAAGCCTCGGTGCACGGCAAGACCGACACCCTGGAAGGCCTGAAGGAGAACGTCATCGTGGGTCGCCTGATCCCCGCTGGTACGGGTTCCTACCTGCGCAGCCTGCAGCGCGTCGCCGCCAAGCGCGACGAGCAGCTGGCCCAGCAGCGCGAAGAAGCGATGGAGCCGCTGCCGGCGGAAATCGCGCTCTCCGACGCCGAGTAATCGGCGGGTCGACGACCTTACAGGTTGTGCTAGACAAGGAGCGGTCGGGGAAACCCGGCCGCTCTTTTGTTTTGCCGTAAGCCCCAGGGCAGGGGCGGGCGCAGCGTCGGGGGACGTCGATGGTTCGCAGTGTTTGGGTCGCCGCCGCGTGCGTGGCGCTGTCCATGGCCGCCTGCGCGCCCAAGCCGGTTCCCGAGCCCAAGCCCTCCGACGACTTCGCCGCCGCCGACAAGGCCTTCGTCGACGAGACAACGAGCAAGATCTCCAAGAGCTTCGAGCGGCCCGAGATGGTGATGTTCCGCAACCCGGTGATCAGCCAGTCCGAGCGCGGCAAGGCCCTGTGCGTCGACGCCGCCGAACCCGAACAGGCCTGGACCGGCATGATCGCGGTCAAGACGCCGGGCGCGGCCGGCTACATCATCCACCGCGCCGGCGACAACCTCTCGCCCAAGGCCCGCAAGCAGTGCCCGGCCCTGGTTTTGAAGTACATGGATGAGCCGAAGACCGACTGGTACGACGCCGAGGTGGCGATCACCCAGGCCGGCTGCGCCCATCTGGATCCGCGCTACTGGCGGGCCTGGAAGCGCTATTGCAACGGCGCCCTGACCACCCCGACGGCCAAGGCCACGCCGGCCGCCTGACGCAACCTCGAATAGAACGCGGGAATGTAAAAAGACTCGCGTTATTTCAGCGCGTTAAATGAAATTTCAGTCGGGTCGGGCGAGAATAGGGCAAATTCCTCCCTTCGCCCGGACCCCATGCGCTCGGATATTTCCACCAAGGTCAGCCTGACCATCGCCGCCGCCTTCGCCGTCCTGCTGGCCGGCCTGCTGGGCGTCGTCGCCTGGAGCTCCCTCGGCTTCGCCAAACGCCAGGCCGTGGCCCAGCAGGAAACCAGCATGCGCGTGGCCTGGGACGTCATCGGCCGCCAGGGCCAGGCGTTCCGCCGCGAGGGCGACCAGCTGTTCGTCGGCGACCACGCCCTGAACGGCGACCTGGCCGGCGTCGACCGGGTCAAGGCCCTGGCCGGGGGCGTGGCCACCGTGTTCATGGGCGACACCCGCATCACCACCAATGTCGAGAAGCCCGACGGCTCGCGCGCGGTCGGCACCACCCTGGCCAAGGGGCCGGTCTATGACGCCGTGCTCGGTCGCGGCGAGGCCTATCGCGGCGAGACCCAGATCCTCAAGCGCGCCTATTTCGTCGCCTACGATCCGATCAAGGACGCCTCGGGCCAGGTGATCGGCGTGATGTTCGTCGGCGTGCCCAAGGCCGACTATTTCGGTCCCGTCTATCGCCAGCTCGGCTGGCTGGGCGCGGCCGGCCTGGTGCTGGGTCTGGCCGGCGGCGTCGCCTCGGTCCTGACCGTGCGCCGCCAGCTGTCGCCGCTGAAGACCCTGCGCGAGGCCATGGCCCGGCTGATGAAGGGCGACCTGTCGGTGGCCCTGCTGTTCGCCGGCCGCCGCGACGACATCGGCCTGATGGCCGACGCCGTCCACGCCTTCCGCGACGACGCCGAGGCCAAGCAGCGCATCGAGGCCGACGCCGCCACTCACCGCGACCAGAGCGAGGCCGAGCGCGCCGCCGCCCAGGCCCGCGACGCTCGCGCCGCTCGTGAGCAGGGCGTGGTCGTCGACAGTCTGGCCCAGGGCCTGGAGCGCCTGTCGAACGGCGACCTGACCGTTCGCCTCGATCAGCCCTTCGCCCACGACTACGAAGGCCTGCGCCGCGACTTCAACCAGGCCGTCGAGCGCCTGGAGACGGCCATGAGCGCCGTGGTCGACGCCGTCGGCGCCCTCAACACCGGGGCCGGCAATATCGCCGACGCCTCGTCCGACATCTCCGACCGCACCGAGCAGCAGGCCGCCAGCCTGGAAGAGACCGCCGCAGCCCTGGACGAAGTCACCGTCACCGTCCGCCGCACCGCCGAGGGCGCCCGCGGGGCCCACGAGGCCGTCCGCGAAGCCCAGGCCGAGGCCGGCCGTTCGCGCTCGGTGGTCCAGGACACCATCGCGGCCATCGGCGGCGTCGAAGCCTCGTCGCGCCAGGTCGGCCAGATCGTCGGCGTGATCGACGAGATCGCCTTCCAGACCAACCTTCTGGCCCTGAACGCCGGGGTCGAGGCGGCGCGCGCCGGCGACGCCGGCAAGGGCTTCGCTGTCGTCGCCCAGGAAGTGCGGGCCCTGGCCCAGCGCTCGGCCGAGGCCGCCAAGGAGATCAAGGTCCACATCGCCGACTCCGCCCGTCAGGTCGAAGCCGGGGTCAAGCTGGTCGGCCGCACCGGCGAGGCGCTGCAGAAGATCGTCGCCCAGGTCGAGGCCATCGACGGCATTGTCAGCGAGATCGCCGCCGGCGCCCAGGAACAGTCGGCGGGCCTCTCGCAGGTCAACACCGCCGTCAACCAGATGGACCAGGGCGCCCAGCGCAACGCCGCCCTGATCAGCCGCTCGGCCGGCGACAGCCGCAACCTCGTCTCGGCCGCGGACGAACTGTCGGGCCTGGTCGCCCGCTTCCGCACCACGCCGGCCTCGGCGTCGTTCCGCCGGGCTGGTTGAGCGCCGCGCGGCGATAAAGCTTCACCTTGCGCTTGACGGCGCTCCGGCTACTCGCTCTGAGTGCGATCGCTCCCGCGCGTGTCGCCGGGGGCGAGTGATCTCTGTCGGGGCGTTGGGGCGTATGACGAAGCGTATGGTGTGGGGCGTGGCCGCGGTTCTGGCGGCCCTGGGACAGACCGCGAGCGCTCAGACGCCGCCCGCCTCGGCCTTCGGCCGGCTGCCGGCCGTGCAGATGGTGTCGATGTCGCCGGCCGGCGACAAGCTGGCCATCCTCGGCGGCGCGCCGGCCGCGCGCACTGTCCGCTTCGCGACCATCGACCAGGCGGGCGAAGCCGTCCTCGCTCTGGGCGACATCCAGACTGTCGGCGTGCGCTGGGTCGGCGAGGACTACGCCCTGGTCCGCACCGCCATCTGGAAGCGCGTCGGGGCGCGCAACGCCTACCGGTTCGAGCGCAATCTCGTCGTCGACTCCAAGGGCAAGATCGTCAGCAGCCTGCTCGAGGGCGAGACCGCCTCGGCCTACGCCATCAGCCAGCCCGTGCTCGGCGTCGTCGAGGGCGACAAGCCCAAGGTCCTGGTGCAGGGCCTCGACTACATCCCCACGCCCGAAGGCAATCTCGGCACCCGGCTGGTCCGCAAGGAAGCGGTCAATCCGCTGGTCCAGACCCTGTTCCGCGCCGACGTGGTCAAGGGCCGCGGCGAGATCGCCGAGCGCGGCTCGCCCGACACCACCACCTGGGACGTCGACCGGGCCGGCGAAGCGCGCGTGCGCATCGACCAGGACATGCTCCGGCACGACTTCAAGCTGCTGGTGCGCGCCAAGGGCCAAAGGAACTGGCGCACGCTGGTCGCCACCGACAGCGAGGAGGATATCCGCACCTATCTCGGCTATTCCGACGCCGAGGACGCCGTCTACATGGTGCAGGCGGCGCCCGATGGCGCCAGCCAGGTCGTGCGCATCCGCCTGGCCGACGGCGCGACCGAGCCGCGCGGCAAGCCGATCCAGGGCTCCGACATCGGCCTGGTCTGGGATCCGGCCCTGACCACGCCGGTGGCGATCGTCTCGGGCCGCGAGCGGCCGGGCTACGAATGGCTCGACCCGCAGGTCGGCGCCGTCCACGGCGCCTTGAGCCGCGCCTTCAAGGGCCAGGACGTGTCGCTGACCGGCTGGTCGCGCGATCGCGTGCGTTTCGTGGCCCGCGTCGCCTCGCCCGGTTCGCCGCCCGTCTGGTACCTGTTCGACAAGGCCCGCAAGGAGATCTCTCCCCTCGGCGAGGCCTATCCGGAGCTCAAGGACGCGCCGCTGGGCCAGACCCGCTGGCTGACCTACAAGGCCCGCGACGGCCTGGACATCCCGGCCTATCTGACCCTGCCGCCGGGCGCGCCGCCCGAAGGCGGCAAGCTGCCGCTGATCGTGCTGCCGCACGGCGGCCCGGCCTCGCGCGACGGCTACGACTTCGACTGGTGGGCGCAGTTCCTGGCCACGCGCGGCTATGCGGTGCTGCAGCCGCAGTTCCGCGGCTCGGCCGGCTTCGGCAAGACCTTCGAGAAGGCCGGCGAGCGCGAGTGGGGCGGCAAGATCCAGACCGACCTGCTGGACGGCGTCGCCCAGCTGGCCAAGGACGGCGTGGTCGATCCGGCCCGCGTCTGCATCGTCGGGGCCAGCTTCGGCGGCTATTCGGCTCTGGCCGGCGCCACGCTCAACCCGACCGCCTATCGCTGCGCGGTGTCGGTCAACGGCGTCTCGGACCTGCCGCAGATGCTGGGCGAGACGGTCACCGCCTATGGCGGCGCCTCCGACAGCCTGCGCTACTGGCGCAGCCAGATGGGCACGACCTTCAAGGATCCCGCCGCCCTGACCTCAGTCTCGCCGGCCCGTCAGGTGAGCAAGGCCACCCCGCCGGTGCTGCTGGTCTGGGGCGACCAGGACACCACCGTCGCTCCGGCTCAGTCCGAGCGCATGCGCGACGCCCTGACGGCCGCCGGTCGCCCGGTGCGCAGCGTCGTGCTGGAGGGCGACGACCACTACCTTTCAACCTCGGCCACGCGGACGAAGATGCTGGAGGAGGTCGAGGCCTTCCTGGCGCAGAACCTGCCGGTCAAGCCGGCCAGCTGATCGCGCTAGTTCCTGGCCTAGTTCCTGGGCCGGCCCAGGGCGTCCGTGCCCGGCAGGCCCAGGGGGATCTCCTTCATCTTGCCCAGGCCGTCGCGGCTACGATGGTCGACGCCCATGCCCATGGGCGACTCCCGATAGCGCCTGTCGGCCTCCTGCCGGGCGGCCTGCTGGTCGAAGCCGGCGCGCTTGGCCGCCTCGATGGGGGCGGCGTATTCCGGGGCCTTGCGCGCGGCCTCGCCCCAACGCTCGTCGCAGCGCTCCTCCTCGCGCCGGTTGAGGCCGACGGCGCGGGCGTTGGCGCAGCCGGTCCCGCTGCCGCGCAGGGCCGTCCTGGCGTCGCCGCCGGGCTGGGCGGCGGGCAGGGGCGCTGGATGCTCGGCGTTCCCGTGTCCGCGCGCGTCCGTCGCCGGCGCCGCCACGAAGGGGGAGGGGGCGATTCCCGCCGGGGCCGGCCGTCGGGCCTCGCGCGGATTCGCCAGGGGCGAAGCGGGGGCGGAAGAGGCGGCCGCGGCCGGGGTTTCGACGGCCTCGCGGGGCCGCTCGCGCGGGGTTGGACTGACCAGGTCGATGGTCACCGTCGAGACCGCGTCCAGGTCGGGGAACACCGCCCGCACCGGCAGGGCCAGCCAGGCCAGGACCAGCAGGTGCAGCGCCGCCGACCCGCCGGCCAGCGCCCAGAACCGCTTGTCGCGCCTGGGTTCGCTCCGTTGATCCAGCAGGCGTGTTATGGACGGCGCGGCGGCTTGGACCACGAATGACTCGGCGAACAAGGGCGGGTTGTGAAGCGAGGCTGGCGATCGCCTATGGCGAAAGCGTGGCCCTCTAAACGCTCCATTAACCGACGCGGAAGCCGGCGATTGACGTGGAGCGCCTTCGCGAGTAGGTTCCGCGCTCTTTTCGAGGTGGGTCTTGCGCCCGTCCTGATGAGCGTCCGTCCATAAACCGACGGCAGGCCCGCCGGAACGCTTTCCGCGTCCCGGCGAGTTTCGTGTTTATCGGGTCTCCAACCGGAGCCTTGAAGCCGGAAAGAAGAACAACAAGGACCCTGAAGCGCCTCGGCCGAAAGGCACACGCTTCCATCAGAGCAGAGACTTAATGCCTACCGTCAACCAGCTCATCCGCAAGCCGCGCTCTCCGAAGCCGGTCCGGAACAAGGTGCCCGCCCTGAAGGGCTGCCCCCAACGTCGCGGCGTCTGCACCCGCGTCTACACGACGACCCCGAAGAAGCCGAACTCGGCTCTGCGTAAGGTCGCCAAGGTCCGTCTGACCACCGGCATCGAAGCCGTGTGCTACATCCCGGGCGAAGGCCACAACCTGCAGGAGCACTCGGTGGTGCTCATCCGCGGCGGCCGCGTCAAGGACTTGCCCGGCGTCCGCTACCACATCCTGCGCGGCGTCCTCGACACCCAAGGTGTCAAGGATCGTAAGCAGCGTCGTTCGCTCTACGGCGCCAAGCGTCCGAAGTAAGGAATAGAAGAAGATGTCCCGCCGCCGTCGCGCCGAGAAACGCCAAGTCCTGCCGGATCCCAAGTTTGGGGACCTGATCGTCACGAAGTTCATGAACTACGTGATGTACGAGGGCAAAAAAGCCGTCGCTGAAAACATCATCTATGGTGCTTTCGACATCCTGGAAAACAAGCGCAAGGACCAAGGTCCGCTTGAGACCTTCCACTCCGCCCTGGACAACGTCGCCCCGGCGATCGAAGTCCGGTCGCGCCGCGTCGGCGGCGCCACCTATCAGGTGCCCGTGGAAGTCCGTCCGGACCGTCGTCGCGCCCTGGCCATCCGTTGGCTGGTGACCGCCGCTCGCAAGCGCGGCGAAAACACCATGACCGAAAAGCTGGCTGGTGAGCTCCTCGACGCTTCCAACAACCGCGGCACCGCGGTGAAGAAGCGCGAAGACACCCACAAGATGGCTGAAGCCAACCGGGCCTTCTCGCACTACCGCTGGTAAGCTTTCTTACCAGCACTCTTTCAGGCGCGGGCGGTTTGCGATAAACCGCCCGCGCCGCACGTTTAAATCCCGGTCGTGTCCGTCAGGGCCGTCCCGTTTCGCAGAGCGATCGCTATGCCCCGCACGCATAAAATCGAAGACTACCGCAACTTCGGCATCATGGCCCACATCGACGCGGGCAAGACGACGACGACCGAGCGGATCCTGTATTACACCGGTAAGTCGCACAAGATCGGCGAAGTCCACGACGGCGCCGCGACCATGGACTGGATGGAGCAGGAGCAAGAGCGCGGCATCACCATCACGTCGGCCGCGACGACCGCTTTCTGGAACGACAAGCGCCTCAACATCATCGACACCCCCGGGCACGTCGACTTCACCATCGAAGTCGAGCGCTCGCTGCGCGTTCTCGACGGCGCCGTGACGGTGCTGGACGGTAACGCCGGCGTCGAGCCGCAGACCGAAACCGTCTGGCGCCAGGCCGACAAGTACCGCGTGCCGCGTATCGTGTTCGTCAACAAGATGGACAAGATCGGCGCCGACTTCGACAAGTCGGTCGAGTCGATCCGCGACCGCCTCGGCGCCAAGGCCGTGCCGATCCAATTCCCGATCGGTTCGGAATCGAACCTGAAGGGCCTCGTGGACCTGGTCCGCATGAAGGCCGTGGTCTGGGACAACGACGGCCTGGGCGCGACCTACCGCGACGAAGAAATCCCGGCCGACCTGCTGGACAAGGCCGTGGAAGCCCGCGCCTATCTGGTCGAGAACGCCGTCGAGCTCGATGACGACGCGATGGAAGCCTATCTGGGCGGCGAAGAGCCCTCGGAAGAAACCATCAAGAAGTGCATCCGCAAGGCCGTGCTGAACGGCGCGTTCTACCCGATCCTCTGCGGCTCGGCCTTCAAGAACAAGGGCGTGCAGCCCCTGCTGGACGCCGTCGTCGACTACCTGCCGTCGCCGCTGGACATCCCGCCGACCAAGGGCATCGACTTCAAGACCGAAGAAGAAATCACCCGCAAGGCCTCGGACGAAGAGCCCCTGTCGGTTCTGGCGTTCAAGATCATGGACGACCCCTTCGTCGGTTCGCTGACCTTCTGCCGCCTGTACTCGGGCAAGATGGAAACCGGCATGAGCCTGCTGAACTCGACGCGCGACAAGCGCGAGCGGGTCGGCCGCATGCTGCTCATGCACTCCAACAACCGCGAAGACATCAAGGAAGCCTACGCCGGCGACATCGTCGCCCTGGCCGGCCTCAAGGACACCCGCACGGGCGACACCCTGTGCGATCCGCTGAAGTCGCCGGTGATCCTGGAGCGCATGGAATTCCCGGCGCCCGTCATCGAGATCGCCGTCGAGCCCAAGTCGAAGGCCGACCAGGAGAAGCTGGGCGTCGCCCTGCAGAAGCTGGCCGCCGAAGATCCGTCCTTCACCGTCTCGACCGACTTCGAAAGCGGCCAGACGATCCTGAAGGGCATGGGCGAACTGCACCTGGACATCAAGATCGACATCCTGAAGCGGACCTACAAGGTCGAAGCCAACATCGGCGCGCCGCAGGTTGCCTATCGTGAATCGCTGGGCCGCAAGGTCGACATCGACTACACCCACAAGAAGCAGACCGGTGGTACGGGCCAGTTCGCCCGCGTCATGATCACCTTCGAGCCGGGCGAGCCGGGTTCGGGCTTCATCTTCGAAAGCGCCATCGTCGGCGGCGCCGTGCCGAAGGAATACATCCCGGGCGTCCAGAAGGGCCTGGAATCGGTCAAGGACAACGGCCTGCTGGCCGGCTTCCCGCTGATCGACTTCAAGGCGACCCTGACGGACGGCAAGTACCACGACGTCGACTCGTCGGTCCTGGCCTTCGAAATCGCCTCGCGCGCCGCCTTCAAGGAACTGCGCGAAAAGGGCAGCCCCAAGCTGCTCGAGCCGATCATGAAGGTCGAGGTCGTGACCCCGGAAGAGTACCTGGGTTCGGTCATCGGCGACCTGAACAGCCGTCGCGGCATGATCCAGGGTCAAGACATGCGCGGCAACGCGACGGTCGTGAACGCCTTCGTTCCGCTGGCCAACATGTTCGGTTACGTGAACACCCTGCGGGGCATGTCGCAAGGCCGCGCCCAGTTCAGCATGGTCTACGATCACTACGAGCCGGTGCCGCAGCACGTCGCCGACGAAGTGATCAAGAAGTACGCCTAAGCGTTTCGTCCCCGGACGACACGTTTAGCGGAAGAGTAGGGCGGGTCCTTTTGGGATCCGCCCGCCCAAACCCCAGAAGTTCAACCAACGGCCCCTCTGGGGTCCTGGAGCTAAGAAGATGGCCAAGGAAAAGTTCGAACGTAATAAGCCGCACTGCAACATCGGCACCATCGGTCACGTTGACCATGGCAAGACGACGCTGACGGCCGCGATCACGATCACGCTGGCGAAGTCGGGCGGCGCGACCGCCAAGAACTACGCCGACATCGACGCCGCGCCGGAAGAAAAGGCCCGCGGCATCACGATCAACACGGCTCACGTCGAGTATGAGACGGCCAACCGTCACTACGCTCACGTCGACTGCCCCGGCCACGCCGACTACGTGAAGAACATGATCACGGGCGCGGCGCAGATGGACGGCGCGATCCTGGTGGTTTCGGCCGCCGACGGCCCGATGCCGCAGACCCGCGAGCACATCCTGCTGGCCCGTCAGGTCGGCGTGCCGGCCCTGGTCGTGTTCATGAACAAGGTCGACATGGTCGACGACGAAGAGCTGCTCGAGCTCGTCGAAATGGAAGTGCGCGAGCTGCTGAGCTCGTACCAGTTCCCGGGCGACGACATCCCGATCACCAAGGGTTCGGCCCTGGCCGCCGTGGAAAACCGCGACGCCAACATCGGCGAAGAGAAGATCCTCGAGCTGATGGCTTCGGTCGACGCCTACATCCCGCAGCCGGAACGCCCGATCGATCAGGCCTTCCTGATGCCGGTCGAAGACGTGTTCTCGATCTCGGGCCGCGGCACCGTGGTGACCGGTCGCGTCGAGCGCGGCATCGTGAAGGTCGGTGAAGAAGTCGAAATCGTCGGCATCCGTCCGGTCCAGAAGACGACCTGCACGGGCGTCGAAATGTTCCGCAAGCTGCTCGACCAAGGTCAGGCCGGCGACAACGTGGGCGTGCTGCTGCGCGGCACCAAGCGCGAAGACGTCGAGCGCGGCCAGGTGCTGTGCAAGCCGGGTTCGATCACCCCGCACACCAAGTTCGTGGCCGAGGCCTACATCCTCACCAAGGAAGAAGGCGGTCGTCACACCCCGTTCTTCACCAACTACCGCCCGCAGTTCTACTTCCGCACCACGGACGTGACCGGGATCATCAAGCTGCGCGAAGGCGTGGAAATGATCATGCCGGGCGACAACGCCGAGCTGGACGTCGAGCTGATCACCCCGATCGCCATGGAAGAGAAGCTCCGCTTCGCCATCCGTGAAGGCGGCCGCACCGTCGGCGCCGGCGTCGTCGCCAAGATCGTCGAGTAATCGACGCTTCTTAGCTTCGGCTGACAAAGCGAAGGCCCCGGAGGAAACTCCGGGGCCTTTTCTTTTGCCTGATCCCTGAAGGGGGAGCCCTGCCGCCTGATCCCTCTCCCCTTGCGGGAGAGGGTGGTCTGCGAAGCAGGTCGGGTGAGGGGTCTCTCAGATCTCAAAGCCGCGTGCAGCGGTCAGGCCGGGCGGAGCGTCTCAAGTCTGAGAGACCCCTCATCCGTCGGCCTTCGGCCGCCACCTTCTCCCGCAAGGGGAGAAGGATCGCTGACGGGGACAGAGCGCCCTCGATCCCCGGCGACCGCGCCCGAGACCCCAACCAATCCAGTCCCTTACAAATTTCTCAGCGCTCTGGATCAGACGCGCTGAAACCCGCTGCATAATCAGAGCTGTCCCGTCGCGGGGAGAGGGCGCAAGGATCCGGCCCGAAGCGTGCGACGGCGATGCGATCGAGCGGGGCTGAAGGAGCGGCGAGAGCCGGGCCTGAAGGCTTAAATGAGGATGGGGGACGTAAACCCATCCATCGGGAGCTTGCCTGTAATAGGCTCCCGCCCGTCCGAGGGTCCGCTCCGGCGCCTTCTGTCTGCACGCGATGGCTAGCGAAGCTTACAGCCCGGTTCCGGGGAAGGCACACGCCGAAGGGGGTGAAGGGCGGAAAAGGCCCGCGCGCCCCGGCCTGAGGTCAAGAACGATCGCGCGGGGCGTCGGAGCTTCGTCGAAACGGTATTCAAACTCACAGCTCCGGGCGAGGCCCGGACGCCCCGCGCCCTCTCCGATCAACTCGTAGCGAAAGCGCGAGGACGAACCGCCGTGCTTTCCCCCTCCGGCCCTCCGGGCCACCTCCCCCAGGGGGGAGGATCTTGACGCCTCGGATGCTCCCCCTCTGGGGGAGCTGTCGCGGAGCGACTGAGGGGGCCGCGCGTCCGCGCGGCGCCCAAAGAAAAAGGCGGCGGGTCCTTTCGAACCCGCCGCCCCAGTTTTCAACCTAGGTTCTGGTCTAAGCCGTCAGGCTTAGAACTTGGCCTTGATCGCCACGTAGAAGCGGCGGCCGAGCACGTCGTAGGTCGACGGATCGGTGTTGGCCTGGACGTAGGAGGTGAAGGTCGGCGGATCCTTGTCGGCCAGGTTGGTGACGCCGCCCCGGATGGAGTAGGTGTCCGTCACGCGCCAGGTGCCGTTCAGGTCGAAGTAGTTGACGGCCTTGATCTTCTGGGTGGCCACCGCGGCGTCGGTCATTTCGCCGATGTAGCGCCAGCGGACGCCCAGATCCACCGGACCGATGGCGTAGGTCAGGGTGGTGGCGTGCTTCCACTCGGGGTGGGCCACGGCGACCGAGCTGATCGAGGTGTTGCCGATCGTGCCCTTCAGCTCTTCGAACTCCTCGCCCGGCAGGCTCTGGATCTTGAAGGTGTTGAGCCAGGTGCCGACCACGTTCAGCTTGATCGAGCCGTACTTGTCGTCGAGGCCGACGGCGCCGAGACCGAAGCCCCAGTCGACCTGGAAGTCCACGCCCGAGGTCTTGAACTCGGCCAGGTTCAGGTTCGTCAGCGTCATCGTGTCGATTTCGCCGGTCGAGGTGTTACGCGTGAACAGGCTGCAGTAGTACGAGGCGTTGGCGTCGCCGTTGTAGCACTTCTCCAGCACGGTCGAGGCGTCGATGGTGCCGATCGCGTCCTTGATGTCGATCGAGTAGAAGTCGACCGACAGCGACAGCTTTTCGAACAGCGGGCTCTCCAGGCGCGGGGTCCAGACGGTGCCGACGCTGAAGGTGTTGCTGGTCTCTTCCTGCAGGTCCGGATTGCCGCCGCTGAGGGCGTTGATCTGGCCGTTGGCGTAGGTGTAGCTGTCGATGATCGCCGACGGCACGCCCTGCGCCAGGCACTGGGTGCGGACGCTGGCGGCGTTGGAGCCGGTGCGGGCCGAGCTGTCGATCGCGCAGGGATCCTCGTCGATCGCCGGGTAGCCCTGGTTCTGCGGCGAGTACAGTTCGCCGATCGACGGGGCCCGGACGGCGCGCTGGTAGCCGCCGCGCAGACGGAAGCCGTCGAAGACCTCCCAGTCGCCGTCGATCTTGTAGGCGCCGACGCTGCCGACCGTCTCGTAGTCCGACAGGCGGTAGCCGAGCGACAGGTTCAGTTCCTTGACGAAGGGCAGGTCCTTCAGGATCGGCACCAAGGCTTCGCCGTACAGTTCATAGACGTCGGTCGAGGCGTCGATGGCGTCGGCGGCGTTGAATCCCACGACGTCGCCGGTCGAGAGCAGGCTGTCGGGCACGTACTGGAAGCTGTCGAACTTGTAGTCGACGCCCACGGCGGCGCGGACTTCACCGGCCGGCAGGTTGAACAGGCCGCCCTGGACGTTGAACTCGACGACGCGCTGGTCGGCGGCGGTCCAGTTCTTGGTCGTGCGCGAGATGTAGCTGCGGCACGAGTCGGTCAGGGCGTTGTTGCCGAACGGGTCATAGCCGCCGGTGCAGATGCTGGCCCCGCCGTCGGCCGCGTCGAGCAGGGTCTGGACCGCCGAGTGGCTGACGTTGCCCGACTGGATCTCGTTCTGCTCCGAGCGGCCGAACGAGGCGTAGGCGTCGTACGTCCAGTCCTTGAAGCCGGTCTCGCCGCGAACGCCGCCGGCGATCTGGAAGACGTTGAAGGTCGTCTGCGAGATCCGCGCGCCGACGTCGGTGAAGCGCTTGCGCAGCAGGAAGTCGGCGGTCGGGTCCGCGCGGCTGGCCAGGATGGTCGACAGGTCGTCCGGGATGAACGGGTTGGTGACCGGCACGGAGAAGCCGGTCGAGCTGGCGGCCGGCGACGGGGCCAGCTGGGTGCGCGAGTCGTAGTGGGTGAAGGCGAACGAGCCGTAGAACTCGGCGTGTTCGTTCACTTCGTACTCGGCGGCGCTGTAGACCGAGTAGCGGGTCAGCGGCAGCTGCATCAGGTTCAGCGCGCCGGTGTTGTAGGTGCCGTTCACCGGGATCGTCGAATAGTCGATCGCGGTCGAGCCGGTGTAGTTGACGCCGTTGTAGAACAGCGTGCCGTCGTCGTTGAAGCCGAGGTTGGCGCTCGCCTTCACGGTGCCGGCGGTATAGCCGTACTTGGCGAACACGGCGTCGATGGCGGCCTGGGTCGGCAGGTTGGTGCCGGTGGCGTCGTAGCGGCCGTACGGGGTGGTCGACGAGGCGCCCGAGACCTTGGCGAAGTCGCGAGCGGAGTTGAACACTTCGCCGCGCTGGGTGTAGCCGACCGACAGGACGGCGTGGCCGCGGTCATCGGCGAACTTGCCGCCGGCGGCGAAGGCCAGCGAGCTTTCCTTGCCGTCGCCGCGTTCGGTCTCGCCGTATTGGGAGTCGAACATCAGGCCGGTGAAGTTCTTGTTGAGCTTGAAGTTGACCACGCCCGACAGCGAGTCCGAACCGTAGGTCGCCGAGGCGCCGCCGGTGATGACCTCGATGTTCTGGATCAGGGTCTGCGGGATGATGTTGATGTCGACGGTGCCGTCCGAGTTGGACGGAACCACGCGGTGGCCGTCGAGCAGGACCATCGTGCGCTGGCTCCCCAGGCCGCGCAGGTCGATGTTGGCCTGACCGCCGTTCGACGGGTTGTTCGAGGTCGACGACACGGCCGGCACGAACTGCGGCATCTGGTTCAGCAGGGTGTCGACGGTGACCGAACCGGTCTTCTCGATCGCGGCCTGATCCATGGTCATGATCGGGCTGTTCGACACGTAGTCGCGGCGCGCGATGCGCGAGCCCGTGACGACGACTTCTTCGACGGCGGCCGGTTCGTCTTTCGTCTGGGCCTGCGCCAACGCGGGCGCTGCCGTCATGGCGATGACGAGCGCGGACGCGCTCAGCAGATAGGTATTTCTAGCCATTCATAGTCCCCAGTATTCGCCAAAGCGTCGCCGCAATGGTCGTGATGGCGAAATAAAATTCCGCCGTAAGGGGAGGGATGGGGGCCTTTTGTTTCTCAATTGTGAGATGAAGGTTCTGTAAAATGTATACGAATTACAATATCGAATAAACTAAAGTAGGGTTCAGTCGCATACCGACGTATACTGGATGTCATTGGAATATTTGCGGCAATCTATGCCTCCCTATCTGAAACAAACCGGCGTTCTCTCGGTCTGGTGATATCTTGTGGCAATGTTGGCGCGCGTGGCGGGAAGGCCACACCCCGTGTCCGCGTTTCGTCATGGCGGCGCCGGCGCCTAAACGGTAGTCTTTCGCCCATGTCCGATGCTTCCGCCCGCCTTCGCCCCGCTCTCGAATGGCGCGCGTCCGGGCGGGCCGCGCGCATCGACCGCTGGACGCCGGACGAGACGGCCGTGGGCCTGTCGTTCGACGGTCGTCCCCACACCGTGCTGATGGCCACGCCCACCGAGGTCGAGGACCTGGCGCGGGGCTTCACCATCACCGAAGGCGTCGCCCGGCCTGGAGACATCCTGTCCGTCGAGGTCAAGCCGGACGCGCTGGGCGTGCTGGTCGACATCCGCCTGGTCGAAGGTGCGGCGCGCCGCAAGGCCCGTCCGCGCAACCTGGAAGGCCGGTCGAGCTGTGGCCTGTGCGGCGTCCAGCGCCTGGCCGACGCCGTCCGGCCGCTGCCGCCGGCGGGGGAGGGCGTTCGCGTCGCCCACCAGGCCGTGACGGCCGCCCTGGCGAATCTGGAAGAGGCTCAAGCCCTGGGCCGCAGCACCCGCGCCACCCATGCGGCGGCCTTCTGCGACGCCGAAGGCCGGGTCGTGCTGCTGCGTGAAGATGTCGGCCGTCACAACGCGCTGGACAAGCTGGCCGGGGTCATGGCGCGCGAAGGCCGCGACGCCGGGGCCGGTTTCGTGCTGGTGACCAGCCGTTGCTCGTTCGAGATGGTCGAGAAGGCCGTGCGCATGGGGGCGGGCATGATCGTGGCGGTGTCCGCGCCGACCGACCTGGCCGTGAGCCGGGCCGAGGAGTCCGGCCTGACCCTGGTGGCCCTGGCCCGCGCCGACGGCCACATGGTGTTTTCCCGTCCCGACCGCCTGGTCGAGGCGGTTCTGGAGCAAGCGTGATGGCCGACGACGCCAACAATCCCGGCGCCAAGATCCCGGGCGTGAAGCCCTATGGCGGCCCGGCCGGCGGCTGGGGCGCGCTTAAGGCCGTGGCCGGCGCCCTGGCCGACCAGGAAACCGTGGTCGAGGGCGGCAAGACCCTGATGCGGGCCAACCAGCCCGAGGGCTTCGATTGTCCCGGCTGCGCCTGGCCCGATCCCAAGCACACCTCGTCGTTCGAGTTCTGCGAGAACGGGGCCAAGGCCGTGGCCTGGGAGGCGACCAGCAAACGCGCTACGCCCGAGGTCTTCGCCGCTCATACGGTCAGCGAGCTTTTGACCTGGAGCGACCACGCCATCGAGGACCTGGGTCGCCTGACCCATCCCATGGCCTATGATCCGGCCAGCGACCGCTACCTGCCGATCGAATGGGGCGAGGCCTTCGCCCGCGCCGGCGCGGCGCTGCAAGCCATGGACAATCCGCACCAGGCCGAGTTCTACGCCTCGGGCCGGGCCAGCAACGAGGCGGCGTTCCTGTTCCAGCTCCTGGGCCGCAAGGTCGGGACCAACAATTTCCCCGACTGCTCCAACATGTGCCACGAGCCGACCAGCGTCGGCCTGCCGGACTCGCTGGGCATGGGCAAGGGCTCGGTCAGCCTAGAGGATTTCGACCACGCCGACCTGATCCTGTGCTTTGGCCACAACCCCGGCACCAACCACCCGCGGATGATGGCCACCCTGCGCGAAGCCTCGCGGCGCGGCGCGACGATCATGGCCTTCAACCCGCTGGTCGAGCGGGCCCTGGAGCGGTTCGCCTCGCCGCAGGATCCGGTCGAGATGGCGACCCTGTCCTCGACCCCGATCGCCTCGCGCTATTATCAAGTGAACGTCGGCGGCGATGCGGCCGTGCTGCAGGGGCTGATGAAGGCCGTGCTGGCCTTCGACCGCGCCGCGCGCGAGGCCGGCGAGCCGGCGATCCTCGACGACGACTTCATCGCCGAGCACACGGCCGGCTTCGAGGCCCTGGTCGCCCAGCTGGACGCCGCATCCTGGGACGAGATCGTCGCCGTCGGCGGCCTGTCGCGCGCCGAGCTCGAGGAAGCCGCCGCCATCTATGCGCGGTCCAGCGCCGTGATCCTCTGCTACGGCATGGGCCTGACCCAGCACCGCAACTCGTCCAGCACCGTGCAGCAGCTGGTCAACCTGCTGCTGCTGCGTGGCAACATGGGTCGGCCGGGGGCGGGGATCTGCCCGCTGCGGGGCCATTCCAACGTCCAGGGCGACCGCACGGTCGGCATCTGGGAGAAGCCGTCGGCGGCGCTGCTCGACAGCCTGGGCCAAGTGTTCGGCTTCACTCCGCCGCGCGATCACGGCCACACCGTGGTCGAGGCCATCGAGGCCATGGAAGCGGGCGATATCAAGGTGTTCATCGGCCTGGGCGGCAACTTCGCCGTCGCCGCGCCCGATCCGCTGCGCAGCCACGCGGCCATGCGCAAGGTCGACCTTGCCGTCCACATCGCCACCAAGCCCAACCGTACGCACCTGCTGGTCGGACCCGAGGTGCTGCTGCTGCCGTGCCTGGGTCGAACCGAGATGGACGTGCAGGGCGGCGTGCGCCAGTCGGTGACGGTCGAGGACTCGATGTCGATGGTCCACGCCTCGCGCGGTCTGAACCCGCCGGCCTCTGAGCACCTGATGTCCGAGCCGGCCATCGTCGCCGGGATCGCCCGTTTGGCTCTGGGCGAGGCGGATCCGGTCGACTGGGAAGGCCAGGTCGCCGATTACGACCGCATCCGCGACCTGATCGAACGGGTCTTTCCGACCGCCTTCACCGACTACAACACCCGCGTCCGCCAGCCCGGCGGTTTCCGCCTGCCGCTGCCGCACGCCGAGCGGAAGTGGAACACCCCCTCGGGCAAGGCCAACTTCCTGACCCATCCGGGGCTCGATGATCCGCGCAAGGGCGACGCCTCCGTCCTGCTGTTGACCACCCTGCGCAGCCACGACCAGTACAACACCACCATCTATGGCGAGAACGACCGCTACCGAGGCGTCTTCGGGCGGCGCGACGTGGTCTTCGTCCACCCCGACGACCTGGCCGAGCGCGGAATCCGCGAGGGAGACGCCATCGATCTGGCCGCCGCCTTCGATGAAACCGGAGCGAGAGTCGTTCGATCCTTTACGGCCGTCGCTAGAAAAATTCCGCGCGGGTGCGTCGCCGCATACTATCCGGAAACCAATGCTCTGGTAGCGCTGGAGGATCACGACCGGCGAAGTGGTACGCCGGCCTACAAGTCGGCGCCGGTGCGGCTTTCGCTGCACGGCGGCTGACCGGGCCGTCTCCACCGTCCGGCGTTGTCCGCAAGGACGAGGGAGCAGGGCGGTGGACAGAGCACTGCAGGCGCGGGTCATCGAGGCCGCCGATCTCGGCGTGGCCGAGCGCGCGCGCTGGAACGCCCTGCGCGCCGCCGATCCGCTGCTGGGCGGACCCTATTTCGATCTTCGCTATATAGAGACGGCCGCTGACTGCGCCCCGGGCGCGCGGATCGCGGTGCTGGAGCGCGGCGGTCGCATCGTCGGCTTCCTGCCGTTCCAACGGCGCGGCTCGCTGCTGCAGCCGCTGGGCGCGCCGATGAGCGACTTCCACGGCCTGGTCGCCGAGCCTGATGTCGAGCTTTCCACGGTGCTGGCCCTGTTGGGCGCCGAACGCATGCGGGTCAGCGGCCTGGTCACCCGCGAGCCGGCCGGCGAGCTGTCGGTGCGTCACGCCATGGCCGCCGACCTTTCGGGCGGCTTCGAGGCCTACCAGGCCAGCCGCAGCGCCGCCTTCCTGAAGGACAAGCGCCGGCGGGCCCGCGCGCTGGAGCGCGACCACGGCGAGACGGTCTTCACCTTCGAGCGCCCGGCTCCGGATCTGCTGGCCTGGCTGGTCGCCCAGAAGCGCGAGCAGATCCGCCGCACCCATCAGCACGACATCTTTGCCTGTGGCTGGACCCAGGACCTGCTGCTGCGCCTGGCCGAGCACGACGCGCCCGACTTCGGCCTGCGGTTGGCGGTGCTGCGAGCGGGCGGGACGATCGTCGCCGCCGAACTGGGCCTGACCGCCGGCGATCGCCATCACCTGTGGTTCCCGATCTACGACCCGGCCTTCGCCCGCTACTCGCCGGGCGCGCTGATGACGCTGGAGACCCTGCGCGTCGCGGCCGAGCGCGGCGTCGTCCGCGTGGACTTCGGTCCCAGCGAGGAAGCCTACAAGGAAGACTTCGCCGATCCGATGGAGACGGTGCTGGAGGGCGCGATCGCCGTCCGGCCGTCGCTGATGGCGCACCTGAAGGGCGCGCCTGGCGTCGATCGCATCGACGAGGTCGGCAAGCGCCTGGCGCGCCGTCTTGACCGCATCGCCGCCTGCGAGCCCGGCCTGATCGGCCAGGTCAAGGGCGGCGCCAGTTTCGTCACCGGCCTGGGTCGTCGCCATCCGAAGGTGGGGGCGGGGCTGGGCGCCGGCATCGGCGTCATCGGACTTGGAGTGAGCCTCGGCCTGCTGGCCGACTAGGGCGCGGCGATCGCGCCCCGGATTAGAAGTGAGGGAGGAACGCCAATGACCCGTCTCGTCGCGCCCTGGTCGTCCGACCAGATCCAGAGCTTCCGCAAGGCCCCCGTCACCTTCCGCCACAACCTCGCCGAAACCGGCCTGTTCGACGATGACGCCCTGGCGCGCCTGCTCGACGCCTATCCGGCCGAGCTCTACGACATCAACCTGTTCGACTTCGACGCCGAGGGCCAGGCGACCATGCGCACCGGCGCCCGCGGCCGCCTGCCGGGCCGAGAGGTGCTGGCCGGGGTCAAGGAAGGTCGCATCTGGGTGCAGCTGCGCCGAGCCGAGGCCTGGTATCCGGCCCTTACCCCGCTGATGAACCAGGCCTTCGCGGAGATCGCCGGCGAGGCGAGGGGCTTCTCGCCCGTCCAGCTGAACGGCCAGCTGATCATGTCGGCCCCCGGCGCCAAGGTGCCGTTCCACGCCGACGCGCCCGGCGTCATCCTGTTCCACCTGCGTGGCCGCAAGCGGATCTGGATCTATCCGCCCGACGAGGCCCACATGCCCCAGCAGGGCATGGAGAACATCCTGCTCAAGCAGCAGACCGAGGACCTGCCCTATCGCCGCGACATGGACGCCGGGGCCGTGGTCTACGACCTCGAGCCCGGCACGGCCGCCGCCTGGCCGCTGCACGCGCCGCACCGGATCGAGAACCTCGGCACGTTCAACGTCTCGCTGTCGGTGGACTACCAGACCTGGGGCTCGCGCCTGACCAACGGCGCGCACTACGCCAACGGCGTGCTGCGCCGTTGGGGCTTGACGGTGGCGGCCATGGACAAGACGCCTATGGCGGCCCGGGCCGGCCTCTGGGCGGCCTCGCTGGGCCTCAAGCGCCTGCGGCTGGTCGAGGACCGGATCAAGGCCTTCGAGCGCACCTTCGAGATCGGCGACGCCCAGAAGGCGGCTTGATCGGGTACGTGACAACCGCGTCATGACCTCGATTTAAGTCGTCCTGGCGGGTCTCGCCGACTAGCGTTCCCTCAACGCAACGCCATCCGAGGGGACAAACAGATGCGCGCACTCTTCAGCCTGGCCGCCGGTGCGGCCGTCCTGGCCCTGGCCGGAACCGCTTCGGCCTCCGAAGCCAATGTGAAGATCAAGGACGCCGTCGCCCGCGTCGTGGTCATTCCCGAAGCCCGCAGCGACGTGAAGGTCGAGTTCTTGACCCGCAATTCGTCGCTGCCGCTGGAGGTCCGCGTCGTCGGCGGCCAGACGATCATCGACGGGAACCTGCACCTCAAGCGCATCCAGAGCTGCAACGGCTCGGGAGACGCCGCCTCGGTGAAGGTGCGCAACCTCGGCGTCGTGAAGTGGGCCGACATCCCGCAGGTGGTCGTGCGCGTGCCGCAGAACGTCTCGGTCGGGGCTTCCGGCGCGGTCTACGGCAGCATCGGCCGCAGCGACAGCGTCGAGCTGGCCAACGCCGGTTGCGGCGATTGGACGGTGGCCAACACCAAGGGCAAGCTTGAGATCAGCCTGGCGGGATCGGGCGACACCAAGGCCGGCAACGCCGACCGCGTCGAGATCAGCCTGGCCGGGTCCGGCGACATCAGCCTGCAGGAAGTGCGCGAGCTGGAAGTGGCGATCGCCGGTTCGGGCGACGTGAAGGCCGCGGCGATCCGCGGCGGCGACATCGACGTCAGCATCGCCGGCTCGGGCGGGGTCAAGATCACTCAAGGCCGGGCCCGCGACCTCGACGTCAGCATCATGGGCTCGGGCGACGTCAATTTCGGCGGCGAGGCCGACAAGGTGTCGCTGTCGGTGGCCGGCTCGGGCGACGTCCGCGTCGCCAAGGTCAACGGCCCGGTCAAGAAGTCGTCCATGGGCTCGGGCAACATCTATATCGGCCAGTGAGCCGACCGGCTCCACACCCACGTAGCCCTATATAAAGAAGAACGCCCCGGAGCTTTCGCTCCGGGGCGTCTTGCTGTCCGTCGGGTCCCGCCTTTGGGAGGAGGGGGGAGGGCGGGGCCCTTGAGGCGCGTGGGCACGCGCCGCGGACGATCGGTCGGAGCCTTCCCGCCGAAAAGGGAAGGTCCGGGCTTCCGCTTAGCGGACGCCGAAGCCGAACAGGTCGCTGGCTTGGGCCAGGTCGGCGCCGGCGGCGTTGCGGGCCTTCAGGCTGCCGCCGAAGGTGTAGCGCACGCCGATCTTGACCGCGTCCGACTTCAGGTCGGCCAGGTCTTCGGATTCGGTGTGGGTGTACTTGCCGAAGGTCGACCAGCCCGAGTTGGCGAACTTGTATTCGCCGCCCAGGTTCACGTCCCAGGCGTCGGCGTCGATCGAGGAGTCGATCTTGGCGTAGCCGAGGCCGGCGTCCAGACGGAAGTCGTCCGAGACGAAGTAGTTGGCCGTGCCGCGGACGGTCCACAGGTCGGCGTCCAGGTCGTTCGACTGGCCGTAGGCGACCAGGCCCGTCAGGGTGACGTTGCCCAGGTACTTCTGGGCTTCGCCGCCGACGGCCCACAGGGTGTCGTTCTGCGGACGCGACAGGGCGGTGAAGCCGCCGACGCGCCAGCCGTCGCCGACCGTGGTGGTCAGGTGAGCGGCGCCCGAGGCGACGGTTTCGTCAGCGATGTCGTTGTCCGAGATCGAGACGTCGCCGTTCAGGGTGACGGTCCACGAACCGGTCGGGACGGCGACCGAGCCGTCGATCTTCACCGAGGTGCCGTCGGCGTTGGCGACGCTGGTGTCGAGGTTGTTGTAGTTCACGGCGGCGCCGACCGAACCGATGTTCTGGGCGAAGGCGGGAGCCGAAACGGCCACGGCCAGGACGGCGGCGGCGGCGAACAGTTGGGTCTTCATAGTGGGTAATCCCCTTACTCATGTGGGCTCGCCGGCGGGCGGTCGTTTTGGGGGAGGGCCTCCCGTCCGGCGAGCGGGGCGGATCTATGAAGGTTCGATGACGGCCGCAAGGCTTCGTCTGACCGTTGAAGGCCGGATGGTGCGCAAATACTACACTTGCAGGCACGAATTCCGTCCCTATACGCGCGGGTCGCGCATAAAGATTGTGTCCATCTAGCGGCGGGCGGTGAACAATGCTCTTTGAGGCCTTGTTTTCGCCGTCTCCATTAAGGGGGCTCGCGCGGGGTAGGGAAGTATTAATCAAACCCTTCCGAAACCCCGCCCGGGGCGCTTGACGAAACCGATTCAGGCACGTAAAAGCGCCCCTCTGTTGGACCGGCTGTGAGCTCTAGGGCTCAAACGCGGTTCGCAAGCGACCCGTACCCTAGCGTCCTTCTCATCCAGAGGAGGGTTCTCCTCGGAGGACGGCGAGGTTGTGGATCACCGGCCCTCGCAGGCGACTGCGCGGGCCAATTTGTTTTGCGGACGCTGCGTTCGGACGTCTCGAAAGAGGAGTCCGGGTTGGTCTTTGAAATGGTTCGAGACGCGGGCGCAGCCCACTAGGAAACCGAGCGATATGGATCGTCAGAACATCCGCATCCGGCTCAAGGCCTTCGATCACCGCGTGTTGGATCATTCCACGCGCGAGATCGTGAACACGGCCAAGCGCACGGGTGCGACGGTGCGGGGCCCCATCCCCCTGCCCACGCTTATCGAAAAATTCACCGTCAACCGCTCGCCGCACGTCGACAAGAAGTCGCGCGAGCAGTTCGAGATCCGTACGCACAAGCGCGTTCTCGACATCGTTGACCCGACTCCGCAGACCGTGGACGCGCTGATGAAGCTCGACCTGTCGGCCGGCGTTGACGTCGAAATCAAGCTGTAAGGAGGGCCGAACTGATGACTCTCCCCGCTAACCGCACCGGCCTGATCGCCAAGAAGCTCGGCATGACCCGCTTCTTCGACGAAGTTGGCCAGCACGTGCCGGTCACCGTCCTGTCGCTCGACGGTTGCCAGGTTATCGCTCAGCGCACGGTCGAGAAGGACGGTTACACCGCCCTGCAGCTCGGCGCCGGTGCTCGCAAGCCCAAGAACACCTCGAAGGCCCAACGTGGTCACTTCGGCAAGAACTCGGTCGAGCCCAAGCGGATCGTCGCCGAATTCCGCGTCGAAGAAGCCGCTCTGATCGAAGTGGGCGCGGAATTCACCGCCGACCACTACGTCGCCGGCCAGAAGGTCGACATCCAGGGCGTCACCGTCGGTAAGGGTTTCGCCGGCGCCATGAAGCGCTGGAACTTCGGTGGTCTCCGCGCCACCCACGGTGTCTCGGTCTCGCACCGTTCGCACGGTTCGACCGGTAACCGCCAGGATCCGGGCCGTACGTTCCCGGGCAAGAAGATGGCTGGTCACCTCGGTCAAGAAACCGTCACCACCCTCAACGTCACCGTCTGGAAGGTGGACGTCGAGCGCGGCCTGATCCTGGTCAAGGGCGCCGTCCCCGGCCATGAAGGCAGCTACGTGAAGATCCGCGACGCCGTGAAGAAGGCCGCTCCGGCCGATCTGCCGCGTCCGGGCGCCTTCCGTAAGGCTGGTGAAGCCGCTCCGGCTGCTGAAACCCCCGCTGAAGAGGCCCCCGCGGCGACGACCGAAGAGGGCGAAGGCTAATGAAACTCGACGTCATCAAACTTGACGGCGGCAAGGCCGGCTCCGTGGATCTCGACGACGCCATCTTCGGCATCGAAGACATCCGCGGCGACATCCTGCAGCGCGTCGTGACCTGGCAGCTGGCCAAGCGCCGCTCGGGCAACCACAAGATTCAGGTTCGTAACGAGGTCTCTCGTACGAGCAAGAAGATGTACAAGCAGAAGGGCACCGGCGGCGCTCGTCACGGTTCGCGCCGTGCGGCTCAATTCGTCGGCGGCGCCAAGGCCCACGGCCCTGTCGTCCGCAGCCACGCCTTCGATCTTCCCAAGAAGATCCGGGCTCTGGCTCTGCGTCACGCCCTGTCGTCGAAGGCCAAGGCCGGCTCGCTGGTCGTGCTGGACAGCGTGGTTCTGACCGAAGCGAAGACGGCCGCTCTGCGCGCCACCTTCGACAAGATCGGCCTGAAGAACGCCCTGGTCATCGCCGGTCCGGAAGTGGACGCGAACTTCAAGCTCGCCGCCCGCAACATTCCGAACGTGGACGTGCTGCCGAACGCCGGCCTGAACGTCTACGACGTGCTGCGTCGCCAAACCCTCGTCCTGACCAAGGACGCGGTCGAAGCGATCTCGGCCCGTTTCGCTGAGAAGGAAGCCGCCTAATGGCCGCCACCGCTCGCCACTACGACACGATCCTGTCGCCGGTGATCACCGAAAAGTCGACCCTGCTCAGCGAGCTGAACAAGGTTGTCTTCAAGGTGGCCGCCGACGCGACGAAGGACGAAATCGCCGCCGCTGTCGAAGAGCTGTTCAAAGTCAAGGTCACCAAGGTCAACACCCTGGTCACCAAGGGCAAGACCAAGCGCTTCCGCGGCATCGTCGGACGCCGTTCCGACGTCAAGAAAGCGATCGTGACCCTGGCCGAAGGCCAGTCGATCGACATCACGACGGGGCTCTAAGACATGGCCTTGAAGCACTTTAACCCGACCAGCCCCGGCCAGCGCGGCCTGGTGCTGATCGACCGCAGCGAGCTCCACAAGGGCCGTCCGGAAAAGAAGCTCGTTGAGGGCCTCTCGAAGTCCGGCGGTCGTGGCGGCAACGGCCGCATCGCCGTCCGCTTCCGCGGCGGCGGCGCCAAGCGCCTCTACCGTCTGGTGGACTTCAAGCGTCGCAAGCAAGGCGTGGCCACGGTCGTTCGTCTCGAGTACGACCCGAACCGCACCGCCTTCATCGCCCTGATCAAGTATCAGGACGGCGAGCTGAGCTACATCCTGGCCCCGCAACGCCTCAAGGCCGGCGACGAAGTCGTCACCGCCGACAAGGTCGACGTGAAGCCGGGCAACGCTTCGCCGCTGCGCACGCTGCCGATCGGCACGATCATCCACAACGTCGAGCTGAAGCCCGCCAAGGGCGGTCAGATCGCCCGTTCGGCTGGCGCCTACGCCCAGCTGGTCGGTCGTGACGCCGGCTACGCCCAGATCCGCCTGAACTCGGGCGAGCTGCGCATGGTCCTCGACACCTGCATGGCCACCGTCGGCGCGGTCTCCAACCCCGACCACATGAACGAAAACCTCGGCAAGGCCGGTCGTGTTCGTCACATGGGTCGTCGCCCGCACGTCCGCGGCGTCGCCATGAACCCGGTCGACCACCCCCACGGTGGTGGTGAAGGCCGCACCTCGGGCGGCCGCCACCCGGTGACCCCGGCTGGTAAGCCGACCAAGGGCGCCAAGACCCGCGTCAACAAGGCCACGGACAAGTTCATCATCCGTTCGCGCCACAAAGCGAAGAAGGGCCGCTAAGCCATGACCCGCTCCGTCTGGAAAGGCCCGTTTGTCGACGGGTACCTCCTGAAGAAGGCCGACGCCGCTCTCGCGTCGGGCCGCAAGGACGTCATCAAGACCTGGTCGCGTCGTTCGACCATCATGCCGCAGTTCGTCGGCCTGGTGTTCGGCGTCCACAACGGCCAAAAGCACGTCCCGGTCTCCGTGTCGGAAGACATGGTCGGCATGAAGTTCGGTGAGTTCGCTCCCACCCGTAACTTCCCCGGCCACGCCGCCGACAAGAAGGCCAAGAGGAAGTAATCATGGCCAAGCAAAAGCAAGCTCGCCGCCTTGAAGGCGTTGAGGCGATGGCCAAGGTGCGCACCCTGCGCACCAGCGCCCGCAAGCTGAACCTGGTCGCTCAGTCCATCCGTGGCCTGAACGTCCAGCGCGCTCTGAACGAGCTCGAATTCAGCCACAAGCGCATCGCCCAGGACGTCCGCAAGGCGCTGTACTCGGCGATCTCCAACGCCGAGAACAACCACAACCTCGACATCGACTCGCTGGTCGTGTCCGAGGCCTATGTGGGCAAGAACCTGGTGATGAAGCGTTTCTCGCCGCGTGCTCGCGGTCGGGCCACGCGCGTTGAAAAGCCGTTCTCCGAGATCACCATCGTGGTCCGCGAACTGGGTGAGGCCGCCTGATGGGTCAGAAAGTCAATCCGGTCGGGCTGCGGCTCGGCGTGAACCGCACCTGGGACAGCCGTTGGTTCTCCGACGGCGCCCAGTACGGCAAGCTGCTGCACCAGGACCTCGCGGTCCGCACGATGCTGAAGAAGCGCCTGTATCAAGCCGGCGTTTCGCGGATCATCATCGAGCGTCCGCACAAGAAGTGCCGCGTCACGATCTATGCCGCCCGTCCGGGCGTCATCATCGGCAAGAAGGGCGCTGACATCGAGAAGCTCCGCAAGGACCTCTCGGTGATGACCGAAGGCGACGTCCACCTGAACATCGTCGAGATCCGCAAGCCGGAAACCGACGCTCAGCTGGTCGCCGAGTCGATCGCTCAGCAGCTCGAGCGCCGGATCGCCTTCCGTCGCGCCATGAAGCGTTCGATCCAGTCGGCCGTGCGCCTCGGCGCCAAGGGCATCCGGATCAACGTTTCGGGCCGCCTCGGCGGCGCGGAAATCGCCCGCATGGAATGGTACCGCGAAGGTCGCGTGCCGCTGCACACGCTGCGCGCCGACATCGACTACGGTTTCGCGGAAGCCAAGACCACCTACGGCATCATCGGCGTGAAGACCTGGATCTTCAAAGGCGAAGTGCTGGAGCATGACCCGATGGCGCTGGACAAGCGTCTCGCTTCTGAATCCGGCCCGGCCGGCGAAGGCGGCGGACGTGAGCGCGGCGATCGCTCGGACCGCGGCGACCGCGGCCGTCGCAATCGGGACTAAGGATAGAGCGCTATGCTGTCACCGAAGAAAACCAAGTTCCGCAAGCAGTTCAAGGGCCGTATCCACGGCGCTTCGAAGGGCGGCACCCTGCTGAACTTCGGCTCCTACGGCCTTAAGGCCGTTGAGCCGGAGCGCATCACGGCTCGCCAGATCGAAGCTGCTCGTCGGGCCATCACCCGCCAGATGAAGCGTCAAGGCCGTGTCTGGATCCGCATCTTCCCGGACGTGCCGGTCACCGGCAAGCCCGCTGAAGTCCGGATGGGTAAGGGCAAGGGCGCCGTCGACTACTGGGCCGCTCGCGTGGCCCCCGGCCGCATCATGTTCGAAATCGACGGCGTGCCGGACGATGTCGCGCGTGAAGCGCTGCGCCTCGGCGCGGCGAAGCTGCCGATCCGCACTCGTGTGGTCACCCGCCTCGACGCGGGCGTGGCCGTGGAGGCTTGAGGCTCATGAAGATCGCCGACATCCGGGGCATGACCCCCGATCAGCTCGCCGAAACCCTGCTGACCCTGAAGAAGGAGCAGTTCAACCTGCGCTTCCAAGGTGCGACGGGCCAGGTCGAGAAGACCCACCGCGTCAACGAAATCCGCAAGGATATCGCGCGGATCAAGACCGTGCTGCGCGCCAAGGCCGCGGCTTAAGGAGAACGATATGCCCAAGCGTATCCTCGAAGGGGTCGTCGTCTCCGACAAGGGTGACAAGACCGTGGTGGTGAAGGTGGAACGCACCATCGTCCACCCCCTTCTGAAGAAGATCGTGCGCCGCTCTAAGAAGTACCACGCGCACGACGAAGCCAATGTGTACAAGACGGGCGAAACCATTCGCATCGTCGAGTGCGCTCCGAAGTCCAAGCTGAAGACCTGGGAAGTGCTTCCCAAGGCTTCGGCTTAATATCTGGAAGGTCTAAACCATGATCCAGATGCAAACTAACCTGGACGTCGCCGACAACTCTGGCGCTCGCCGGGTCATGTGCATCAAGGTGTTGGGCGGCGCAGGCCGTCGCTACGCCAGCGTTGGCGACGTCATCGTCGTCTCCGTGAAGGAAGCCATCCCGCGCGGTCGCGTGAAGAAGGGTGACGTTCTGCGCGCCGTCGTGGTTCGCGTGAACCAAGGCCTGAAGCGCAAAGACGGTTCGATGATCCGCTTCGACAAGAACGCGGCCGTCATCGTCAACAAGCAGAGCGAGCCGGTCGGCACGCGGATCTTCGGCCCGGTTCCCCGCGAACTGCGCGCCAAGAACCACATGAAGATCATCTCCCTCGCGCCGGAGGTGCTGTAATGGCTGCTAAGATCAAGAAGGGCGACCGCGTCGTCGTTCTGGCCGGCAAGGACAAGGGCAAGCAAGGCGCTGTGTCCCAGGTCCTGCCGAAGGAAAACCGGGTTGTCGTGGAGGGCGTGAACATGGTCGCCCGCCACACCAAGCCGACCCAAGCCGACCCCCAGGGCGGCATCAAGCACAAGGAAGCCGCGCTGCACGTCTCGAACGTCGCCATCGTGGATTCCAACGGCAAGCCCACCCGCGTCGGCTTCAAGATCGAAGGCGACAAGAAGGTGCGCGTCGCCAAGACGACCGGCGAGGTGATCAATGGCTGATCAAGCTTACGAGCCCCGGCTGAAGACCGTTTATCGCGAGCGCATCCGCGCCGCGATGAAGGAGCAGTTCGGCTACACCAACGAGATGCAGATCCCCAAGCTGGACAAGATCGTCCTGAACATGGGCGTCGGCGAGGCGGTGGCTGACTCCAAGAAGGTCCAGACGGCCATCAAGGATCTGACGGCGATCGCCGGTCAGAAGCCGGTCGCCACGAAGGCCCGCAAGTCCATCGCCGGCTTCAAGCTGCGCGAAGGCATGGTGGTCGGCGCCAAGGTGACCCTCCGCAAGGACCGGATGTTCGAATTCCTGGACCGCCTGGTCACGATCGCGCTGCCGCGCGTGAAGGACTTCCGCGGCCTGAACGGCAAGAGCTTCGACGGCCGTGGCAACTACGCCATGGGCCTGAAGGAGCACCTGGTGTTCCCGGAAATCAACTATGACCAGATCGAACAGATCTGGGGCATGGACATCATCGTCTGCACCACTGCGAAGTCCGACCAGGAAGCCAAGGCTCTCCTGAAGGAATTCCAGTTCCCGTTCGTCAACTAAGAGAGCGGGAAGGGAAAAGCACATGGCCAAGAAAAGCGCCGTCAACCGCAACGAAGCCGTCAAGGCTCTCGTCAAGCAACTCGCCGACAAGCGCGCCGCGCTGAAGGCGATCGCCAACGACGAGACCCTGCCGCTCGAAGAACGCTTCGAAGCTCGCCTGAAGCTCGCGAAGCTGCCCCGTTCGTCGTCGCCGGTTCGCATCCGCAACCGCTGCGAAGTCACGGGCCGCCCGCGCGCCTATTACCGCAAGCTGAAGATGAGCCGGGTTGCGCTCCGCGAGCTGGGCTCGCAGGGCCTGATCCCCGGTCTCGTCAAGTCGAGCTGGTGAGGACGATCATATGTCGATGAACGACCCCCTGAGCGACCTGATCGCTCGCATCAAGAACGCCGCCACGCGCAAGCGCTCCAAGGTCTCGACGCCGGCTTCCAAGCTGCGCGCCCGCGTCCTCGACGTGCTGGCCGACGAAGGCTACATCCGCGGCTACTCGCTCGTCGAGAAGCCCGGTGCGTTCCCCGAATTCGAGATCGAGCTCAAGTACTTCGACGGTGAGCCCGTGATCGCCGAGATCAGCCGCGTGTCCAAGCCTGGCCGTCGCGTCTATTCGTCGATCAAGGACCTCAAGCCGATCAAGAACGGCCTGGGCATCTCGATCCTTTCGACGCCGAAGGGCGTCATGTCGGACACCGCTGCTCGCGACGCTAACGTCGGCGGCGAAGTCCTCTGCCGCGTCTACTAGGCGCGGGAGGGAAAGAGCATGTCACGTATCGGTAAGAAAGCCGTCGCAATCCCCTCGGGCGTCACCCTGACGCTCGAAGGCCAGACGGTCACGGTGAAGGGCCCCAAGGGTCAGTCGTCGTGGACCATCGCCGACGAGATCGAGATCAAGCAAGAGGGCTCCGAGCTCTCGCTGACTCCTCGCGACGATACCAAGCGCGCCAAGGCGATGTGGGGCCTGTCCCGCACCCTGGTGGCCAACATGGTGCACGGCGTCACCGCCGGCTTCGAGGAAACCCTCGAGCTGGTCGGCGTCGGTTACCGCGCGGCCATGAAGGGCACCGCCCTGAGCCTCCAGCTCGGTTTCAGCCACGATGTGGACGTCCCGGCCCCGGCCGGCATCACGTTCGCCGTGCCGAAGCAAACCGAAATCAAGATCGCCGGCTCTGACAAGCAGGCGGTCGGCGAGATTGCCGCGAAGATCCGCCGCATTCGTCCGCCGGAGCCCTACAAGGGCAAGGGCGTGCGTTATGCTGGCGAGAAGGTTCGCCGCAAGGAAGGCAAGAAGAAGTAAGCCATGGCGCTCTCACCTCGCGAATCCGCCGTGCGTCGCGCTCAGCGCAACCGCACCCGTCTCAAGTCGCTGGCCAATGGCCGTCCGCGCTTGTCGGTCTTCCGTTCGTCCAAGAACATCTACGCCCAGGTCATCGATGATGAACGCGGCGTGACCCTGGCGTCGGCTTCCACTCTGGAAGCCGACAGCAAGGGCGCGGACAAGGACGCGGCCGCCGCCGTCGGCAAGCTCGTCGCCGAGCGCGCGATCGAAAAGGGCGTCAAGGACGTCGTCTTCGATCGTGGCGGCTACATCTTCCACGGACGGGTGAAAGCCCTGGCCGACGCCGCGCGCGAAGCCGGCCTGAACTTCTAAGGGAAACACAATGGCTCGTGGTGACCAACAGCGCGGTGAAGGCGGTCAACGCCGTGACCGTCGCGACCGCAACGCCCCCGAAGAGCGGGTCGACAGCGACATCGTCGAAAAGCTCGTCCACATCAACCGCGTCGCCGCCACCGTTAAGGGCGGCCGTCGCTTCAGCTTCGCCGCTCTGATGGTCGTTGGCGACCAAAAGGGCCGCGTCGGCTTCGGTCATGGCAAGGCGCGTGAAGTGCCGGAAGCCATCCGCAAGGCGACCGAAGAAGCCAAGAAGACCATGATCCGCGTCCCGCTCCGCGAGTCGCGCACCCTGCACCACGACGGCGCTGGCCGTTGGGGCGCTGGCAAGGTCATGATGCGCGCTGCCCCTCCGGGCACGGGCGTCATCGCCGGTGGTCCGATGCGCGCGGTTCTCGAAACCCTGGGCGTCCAGGACGTCGTGGCCAAGTCGACGGGTTCCTCGAACCCGTACAACATGGTTCGCGCCACGTTCGAGGCCCTGAAGGTTCAATCGTCGCCCCGCCAGATC
Organism: Caulobacter sp. GW821-FHT10C03; assembly: GCF_059415485.1. Classification (NCBI taxonomy): domain Bacteria; kingdom Pseudomonadati; phylum Pseudomonadota; class Alphaproteobacteria; order Caulobacterales; family Caulobacteraceae; genus Caulobacter; species Caulobacter sp. GW821-FHT10C03. Next base: position 380,609 of record NZ_JBWKNI010000001.1, read on the forward strand.
GCCGCCAAGCGCGGCAAGAAGGTCGGCGACATCCTCGGCCGCCGCGCCGACGGAGCTTCGGCTCCGGACGCTATCGAGGGCTAAGTCATGGCTGAAGCTAAGCAAGTCACGGTCCGCCAAACCGGCAGCCCGATCCGTCGCGAAAAGGACCAGCGCGCCACGCTCGCCGGTCTGGGTCTCAACAAGCTGGGCCGCACGTCCACGCTGGAAGACACCCCGTCGGTCCGCGGCATGATCCGTAAGGTCGCGCACCTGCTGGAAATCGTCGAGTAAGTCTGTTACACGACGACCCAAGATCGCCACCCCGGTGAAAACCGGGGTGGCTTTCGTTTGAAGCTCCGTCTTCTCGGATGGGGTTTCGCCAAGAATTTCAACGCCGAGTCCGGCCAGGCGGCCGGGCGCAGATCTCCAAGGAGAGGCACATATGACCAAGCTGAACGATCTGGCTCCGGCCCCCGGCTCCACCAAGGGCCGCATGCGCGTCGGCCGCGGCCCGGGTTCGGGCAAGGGCAAGACCGGCGGTCGCGGTGTGAAGGGCCAGAAGGCGCGCTCGGGCGTCGCCATCAACGGCTTCGAAGGCGGTCAAATGCCGCTGCACATGCGTATGCCGAAGCGCGGCTTCAACAACCCCTTCCGTCTCGAGTTCGCTGAAGTGAACCTGTGGCGCCTGGAACAAGCCGTCGAAGCCGGCAAGCTGAAGGCCGGCACCGAGCTGGACGCGGCCGCCCTGATCGCCGCCGGCGTCATCCGTCGCGAACTCGACGGCGTGAAGCTGCTGGGCAAGGGCGAGATCAAGACCGCTCTGAAGCTGACCGTCTACTCGGCCACCGACGCCGCCATCAAGGCCGTGGAAGCGGCCGGTGGTTCGGTCACCGTGACCAAGAAGGCCAAGGCGCAAGCCGAAGCCTAAGACCACAGTGTCATCCCGGGCGGTCTTGTCGGACCGCGCGGGAGCCCAGGCGGGGAGGGGCGTTCGCGCACCAGTCCGCCATAAAGCCCCATCGGGATGACGTTCTTTCGAGGCTCGCCGTGACATCACGGCGAGCCTCACCTATGTGTGGCTCCGCACTGGGGCCTACGCCCAGCGACCGGCGATTCCTCCGGCGCTTCGGCCAGGCCCCGTCCAATACTTGGAGCGCGCTCCGCGTCCGTCGCTGAAGACGGCCGGTCGCGTTCTCGTCGTGGGGAATTGAATGGCCTCGGCCGCCGAACAGCTCGCAGCCAATATGAACTTCGGGTCCTTCCAGAAGGCCACCGAACTTCACAAGCGCATCTGGTTTACGCTCATCGCCCTGGTGGTCTACCGCCTGGGCACCTACGTGCCGATCCCGGGCATCAATCCGGACGCCTTCGCCAGCGCCTTCGCGGGCCAGTCGAAGGGCATCCTGGGCATGTTCAACATGTTCTCGGGCGGCGCCGTCGAGCGGATGGCGATCTTCTCGCTGAACGTGATGCCCTACATCAGCGCCTCGATCATCGTGCAGCTGATGGGCTCGGTGTATCCGCCGTGGGAGAAGCTGAAGAAGGAAGGCGGCGAAGCCGGCCGCAAGACCCTCAACCAGTACACCCGCTACCTGGCGGTGATCCTGGCCTTGGTGCAGTCGTTCTCGATCGCCGTCGGCCTGCAGAGCCAGCCGAACCTGGTCTATTCCGACCTGCCGGGCTGGTTCTTCGTCCTGTCGACCGTGGTCTCGCTGACCGGCGGCACCCTGTTCCTGATGTGGCTGGGCGAGCAGATCACCAGCCGCGGCGTGGGTAACGGCGTCAGCTTGATCATCTTCGCCGGCATCGTCGCGGCCCTGCCGCGCGGCCTTGGCCAGCTGTTCGTGACCGCCCAGAACACCGGCAACTACTTCCCGCTCCTGGTGATCTTCGTGCTCGCCGTGGCGGTGATCTTCGCCATCGTGTTCATGGAGCGCTCGCAGCGCCGCCTGCTCGTGCACTATCCCAAGCGCCAGCAGGGCAACCGCATGGTCGGGGGCGACAGCTCCTTCCTGCCGCTGAAGATCAACACCGCGGGCGTCATCCCGCCGATCTTCGCCTCCAGCTTGCTGCTGCTGCCGACGACCGCCATGCAGTTCCTGAACCCGGCCAACCTGCCCAGCTGGGGCCAGTGGCTGCCGTCCGTGGTCGGCGCCATGCAGCACGGCCAGCCGCTGTTCATGCTCTGCTACGCGGGCCTGATCATCTTCTTCTCGTTCTTCTACACCTCGGTGGTGTTCAATCCGGACGAGACGGCCGAGAACCTGCGCAAGTACGGCGGCTTCCTGCCGGGCATCCGTCCGGGCAAGCGCACCGCCGAATATCTCGACTATGTGCTGACCCGCCTGACGGTGATCGGCGCGGCCTACATCACGGCCGTCTGCCTGTTCCCCGAGATCCTGATGGGCGCTCTTGGCAACAAGAACTTCGCCCTCGGCGGCACCTCGATCCTGATCGTCGTGACGGTGACCATGGACACCGTCGCCCAGATCCAGTCCCACCTGCTGGCGCACCAGTACGAGGGCCTGATCAAGAAGTCGAAGCTGCGGGGCGGCCGCGGTCGCTGACGCAGGTGTGAAACCGTCGGAAGCCGGATTGTGACAATCCGGCTTCCGTTTTCTTTGTACGCATTCTAGGTCTGACCAAGAGAGGGCGTCAGACCCTGGGAAACGCGTAAAGGGGCTTATATGAACTTGATCCTGTTTGGCCCTCCCGGGGCGGGCAAGGGCACCCAGGCCAAGCGATTGGTCGAACAGCGCGGCATGGTCCAGCTTTCGACCGGCGACATGCTGCGCGCCGCCATCGCCTCGGGCTCCGAGCTCGGCCTGAAGGTCAAGGACGTGCTGGACCGCGGCGACCTGGTCACCGACGAAATCGTCATCGCTCTGATCGAAGAGCGCCTGCCCGAGGCCGAGGCCGCCGGCGGCGCGATCTTCGACGGCTTCCCGCGCACGGTCGCTCAGGCCGAGGCTCTGGACGTGATGCTGGCCAAGCGTGGCCAGAAGATCGACTCCGTCGTGCGACTCGAAGTAGACGAGCCAGCCTTGATCGAGCGGATCACCAAGCGATACGCGGAGCAGGGGCGGTCTGACGACAACCCCGAAACCTTCGTGAACCGTCTGGCCCGCTACAACGCCGACACCGCGCCGCTGCTGCCGTACTATCGTGCGCAGAACAAGCTGGTGGCGGTCGACGGCATGGGGACCGTGGAAGCGGTCGCCGGAGCGATCGACGCGGCCCTTTCGGTCGTGGCGTGACTTTTAACGGAATCCGTTCCCTGAACGGATTCCGCCATTGACGGATGCGCAACTATCCCTATAACGGGGCGCTTCCGCGAAAGGGCGCGATCTGTGCGCGTCGGTCTGGGTCTTCGGATCGGGCCGAGCGCGCCGTTCGCGTCTTTGGTGCGTGACTAGGAGAACATTAGACGTGGCCCGTATCGCAGGCGTCAACATCCCGACGAACAAGCGCGTTGTCATCGCGCTTCAGTACATTCACGGCATCGGCCCGAAGTCCGCTCGTGACATCGTCACGAAAGTGGGCATCGAGGACGCCCGTCGCGTCAATCAATTGACCGACGCGGAAGTCCTGCAGATCCGCGAGACGATCGACCGTGAGTTCACCGTGGAAGGCGACCTCCGTCGCGAAAACTCGATGAACATCAAGCGTCTGATGGACCTGGCCTGCTACCGCGGCCTGCGTCACCGTAAGGGCCTGCCGGTCCGCGGCCAGCGCACCCACACGAACGCCCGCACCCGCAAGGGTCCGGCCAAGCCGATCGCCGGCAAGAAGAAGTAAGGTAGCCTGACCGATGGCCAAGGAACCGGGTCGCGTTAAAAAGCGCGAACGCAAAAACATCACCTCGGGCGTGGCGCACGTGAACGCCTCGTTCAACAACACCATGATCACCATCACCGACGCCCAGGGGAACACCATCTCCTGGTCGAGCGCCGGCATGATGGGCTTCAAGGGCTCGCGCAAGTCGACCCCGTACGCCGCTCAGATGGCCGCCGAAGACGCGGGCAAGAAGGCTGCGGAACACGGCGTGAAGACCCTGGAAGTGAACGTCTCGGGTCCGGGTTCGGGTCGTGAGTCGGCTCTGCGCGCTCTGCAGGCCGTCGGCATGACCATCACGACGATCCGCGACGTCACGCCGATCCCGCACAACGGCTGCCGTCCGCCCAAGCGTCGTCGCGTCTAGTATTTTTTAGATCCAATTCTCCTTCGCCGGCTGCGTCAAACGCGGCCGGCGAGTCGCGTTCAAGGGACACCACGTGATCGAAAGAAACTGGAACGAGCTGATCCGTCCTGAGAAGCCGCAGATCGAAACCGGCGCCGACGCCAGCCGCAAGGCCCGCATCGTCGCCGAACCGCTCGAGCGCGGTTTCGGTGTGACGCTCGGCAACGCCCTGCGTCGCGTTCTTCTCTCGTCGCTGCAAGGCGCCGCCGTCACCGCCATCCAGATCGATGGCGTGGTGCACGAGTTCTCCTCGCTCGAGGGCGTTCGTGAAGACGTCGTCGACATCGTTCTGAACATCAAGCAACTCGCCGTGCGCATGCACGCCGAGGGCCCCAAGCGCATGACCCTGCGCGCCTCGGGCGCCGGTCCGGTCACCGCTGGCCAGATCGAAACCCCGGCCGACATCGAGATCCTCAACCCCGACCACGTGCTCTGCACGCTGGACGAGGGCGGCTCGGTGCGCATGGAATTCACGGTCAACACCGGCAAGGGCTACGTCCCGGCCGATCAGAACCGTCCGGAAGACGCGCCGATCGGCCTGATCGCCGTCGACGCCCTGTACTCGCCGGTGAAGCGCGTGGCCTACAAGGTCGAGCCGACCCGCGAAGGCCAGCGCCTGGACCGTGACAAGCTGACCCTGGAAGTCGAGACCAACGGCGCCGTCACTCCGGTGGACGCCGTGGCCTACGCCGCCCGCATCCTGCAGGACCAACTGCAGATCTTCATCACCTTCGAAGAGCCCAAGGCCAAGGCCGCGGACGAGTCGAAGCCCGAGCTGCCGTTCAACCCGGCTCTGCTCAAGAAGGTCGACGAGCTGGAACTGTCGGTCCGTTCGGCCAACTGCCTGAAGAACGACAACATCGTCTACATCGGCGACCTGATCCAGAAGACCGAAGCCGAGATGCTCCGCACCCCGAACTTCGGCCGCAAGTCGCTGAACGAGATCAAGGAAGTTCTCGCCGGCATGGGTCTGCACCTCGGCATGGACGTGCCGAACTGGCCGCCGGAAAACATCGAAGACCTGGCCAAGAAGTTCGACGACCAGATCTAAGAGACTATCGCGCTGAATCCGGGCCGCTCTTCGTCCTCATCGAGGCCGAAGGGCGGCCTGGGCCTTTTGAAGCCGCACCCGCGGCAGAGGGCCCCGGCGCTTCGTTCTGACCCGGCCGGGATGCGAGCTGGGACTGGTGACAACAGGCGCTTCTTACGCGCCGCTCGGGCCAAGAGCCCAGGAGATACCCAATGCGTCACGGTTACGCCCACCGCAAACTCGGCCGCACCTCGGCTCACCGCACCGCCATGTTCGCCAACATGTCGGCTTCGCTGATCAAGCACGAGCAAATCGTCACCACCCTGCCGAAGGCCAAGGAACTGCGTCCGATCGTCGAAAAGCTGGTCACCCTGGCCAAACGCGGCGACCTGCACGCTCGTCGTCAAGCCATCAGCTCGGTTCGCGACGTCGAACAAGTCGGCAAGCTCTTCGCCGTGCTCGGTCCGCGCTACAAGGACCGTCAAGGCGGCTACATCCGCGTCCTGAAGGCCGGCTTCCGCTACGGCGACAACGCCCCGATGGCCGTCATCGAGTTCGTCGATCGCGACGTCTCGGAAAAGGGCAAGGACTCGGGTCCGGTCTACGTCAACGAAGCCGAAGACTAAGAGATCTCGGCCTCATAGGCTGAAACGAAAAGGCCCCGGAGCGATCCGGGGCCTTTTTGCTGTCTGGAGCCCCGGGGGAGGGGGCTCTACAAAAACCTCTCCCAGAGGGAGAGGGAGGGGCCCGTCGCGAAGCGATGGGAGGGTGAGGGGTTACGAGGTTTGACGGCGTGCCGGCGCTCCGTCAGGCGCCGTAACCCCTCACCCCGGCCCTCTCCCTATGGGAGAGGGGGCGTCCGAAGCCCGGGGCCGCTCACCGGCTGACGATGATCCCATCGAACTCCGGCAGGGCCAGGGTCAGCTTCTCGCGCGTGAAGGCGCTGGCGGTCAGCGGGCCGTGCACCGTTCCCGGGCCGTCCTTGGCCGCCTCCACATAGTAGAACCGCGGCGTCTCGTCGGGCAGGTCGCGACGGGCGATGACGACATAGCGGTCGTTGCCGCCGTACTGGTCGATGCGCGGTCCAAGCACCGTCTCGCAGGTCAGGGCGTCGCGCTCCCAGCACAGGCTCACGTGTTCGCCCTGGGCGTCGGAGGCTAGGCGATAGCGGCCGGCGACGGTCTCGTAGGTCCCGTTGAACAACGCCCAGCCCGAATTGCCGGCCCCGCGAACATAGCGGACGTCGGCGGTCCGCCAGTCACGATAGAGCCGGCTGGTCTCGCGGCAGAGCGCGACATTGGTGATCGAGGTGAGGCGGCAGGGGGCCGGGCGCCAGGCGCTCGGCGTGGGGGCGGGCTGCACTTCGAAGCCCATCGCCTCTTCCTTCGCCATCGCCCGAAAGACGGCGCCTGCGAAGGCTAGCTTCTGCTGAGCTTCGGACAGGACGAAGTCCGGCTCGCGCGACGGCGCGCTCGCGCAGCCGGCCAGGGCCGCCACGGTCAGGACAATGAGAGCCGCCCTCATTCGCGCGTCAGGTCCTGCCGCTGGAACAGCGCCAGCGCCGCCGCCGACAGGCCGACCGCCCAGGCCAGCAGGAAGGCCAGGGCCTTGGCCCAGGGCAGGGGCTCGTCGACCACGCTGCGGTCCTGCAGCAGCGCCGTCTTCAGCAGGTCGCCCGAGAAGGCCGGCAGCAGCAGGGCCTTCAGGCTCGGCTCGTGCATCCAGGCAGCGACCATCGACTGGGCGGCGGCGAACACCAGGCCGACGATCAGCGCGCCCATGGTCGAGCGGGTGGCCACGCCCACCAGGGCCGCCAGGGCGACCAGCACGACCAGCTGCAGCCAGCTGATCGCGAAGGTTCCGGCCAGGTCCGTCAGCGCCTCGCCGCGATAGGCCACGAAGGCCCCGCCGCTGGTCGCCGCGCTGAACAGTCCGCCCAGGGCCGCCGCCAGGGCGTAGAGCGCCAGGCTGACCGCCACCGCGATCGCCGCCGTCGCCAGCTTGGCCAGCAGCAGGTTCACCCGGCCGTTGCGCGGGGTCAGCAGTCGCCAGGTCTCCCAGCGATAGTCGCCGGCCAGCACGGCGGCCGACAGGATCAGCACGAACAGCCCCATGACCGGCGAGGCGCCGCCAGCCAGGGCCTTGACCATCCGTCCCACCAGGTCGACAGGAATGGGCGGCGCGCCCTTCATCAGCCGGCGGGCGAACAGCTCGCCGCCGATGGTCAGCACCAGGCCGGCGATGGGCGCGAACAGCACGCCCCAGAACACCGTGCCGCGGTCCTTCAGAAGCCGGAAGCGCTCGGCGGCGAGGGCGTCAACGAGCATCGGCCGGCTCCTTGGCTTGCAGGATGTCGAGATAGGCGCTTTCCAGGTCGGCCTCGCGCCAGCGGGCCTCGTGGATGTCGACGCCGGCGCCGACCAGGGCGCGGATCAGGGCAGGGGCCTCGCCGCGCTCGATCTGGGCCAGAGCGGCGTCGGGGCCGTCGGCGCGGCCCTGGTCGCCCAGCACCTCCAGCACCTGGGCCACGGGGCTGGCGACCAGGCGCAGGGCGGGCTTGCGGCCGGCCAGGGTCTCGACCGGACCTTCGGCGACCAGCTTGCCCTTCGACAGGATCGCCACCCGGTCGCAGACGCGTCGCACCTCGTCCAGCTGGTGGCTGGCCAGGATGATGGTCGCGCCTTCCTCGGCGGCCAGGCGGCGGATCAACTCGCGGATCTCCTGGATGCCGGCCGGGTCCATGCCGCTGGTCGGCTCGTCGAGAATGGCCAGCGAGGGGCGGGTGAAGAACACCGCCGCCAGGCCCAGCCGCTGCTTCATGCCCACCGAGAAGGTCGAGGTCTTGCGGTCGGCCGCTTCGGCCAGGCCCACGCGCTTGAGCCAGCCGCCGATGTCGGCGTCGGCGGCGCCGCTCTGCAGGGCCAGCATCTTCAGGGCGTCGCGGGCGGTCAGGTAGGGCGGATAGCGCGGCGTCTCGATCATCGCGCCCACCTGGCGCAGCGACGAGGCGTGGCCGGCAGGCGCGCCCGACAGCCGGGCCACGCCCGAGGTCGGACGCACCAGGCCCATGGCGATGCGGAACAGGGTGCTCTTGCCCGCGCCGTTGGGACCCAGCACGCCGAACACGCCGCCGGCGGGGATCTTCAAGGTCAGGTCGTCCAGCGCCCGTACGGCGCCGTAGGTCTTGGTCAGCCCCTCGGCCTCCAGCGCGAAACTCATGCGGCGCGGTCCCGGCTCGGCGGCATCGGCGACTCTCCCTTATGAACTTGGCGCGACTATGGGCGCGGAAACGCCGGTCGGCCAAGTTGTTTGGCGCCAGCAATACGAATTGTCGCCAAGCTGTTCTATAGGGGCGGAAGTCTTCGCTTCAGGGCCTGGCCATGACCGTGCTTTCCCGTTTCGCCGCACTTCTGGCGATCGTTGTTCTTTCCGGCTGCGCCACCGCGCCCCGTCAGACGGCGCAGGCGCCGCCGCCCAAGCCCGCCCTGACCATCCTGGTCTCGATCGACGGCTTCCGGGCCGACTATCTCGACCGCGGCGACACCCCGGCCATGAAGGCCCTGGCCGACGGCGGCGTACGGGCGGCCATGCGGCCCTCGTTCCCGTCGCTGACCTTCCCCAACCACTACGCCCTGGTCACCGGCATGCGCCCCGACCACAACGGCATCGTCAGCAACACCATGGAGGACCCGGAGATCCCGGGCGTCACCTTCACCCTCTCCAACCACGACGCCGTCACCGACACCCGCTGGTGGAGCATGGCCACGCCGATCTGGTCCACGGCCGAGAAGCAGGGCGTGCGCGCCGGCACCATGTTCTGGCCCGGTTCTGAAGCGCAGATCGCCGGCGTGCGGCCGACCAAGTGGGCGGTGTTCGACCAGAAGAAGCTCTCCAACGACCGCGTCGACACGCTGCTGTCTTGGCTGGACGAGACCAAGGACGCACCGCTGGGCCTGGCCACCCTCTATTTCGACATCGTCGACAGCGCCGGCCACAAGTACGGCCCGGACTCGGCGGAGGTCCGCAAGGCCTCGGCCGACGTCGATGTCGCCATCGCCCGCCTGGTCGAGGGACTGAAGGCCCGCGGCCTCTACGACCGCACGAACCTGATCATCGTCGCCGACCACGGCATGGCCCCGCTGCCGGCCAGCCAGCGCGTGGTGTTGGACGACAGCGTCGACCTCGCCAAGCTGCGCTATGTCGGCCTCGGCGCCATCGCCAGCATCTACCCCAAGCCCGGCGAGGAGGCCGCGGTGACCACCGCCCTGGTCAAGCCGCACGCGCACATGAGCTGCTGGGAGAAGGCCAGGATCCCGGCCCGCCTGCACTACGGAACCAACCGCCGCATCGGCCCGATCGTCTGCTCGGCCCAGACCGGCTGGTACATCACCACCGCCGCCTCGCAGAAGAAGCGCGAGGGCGAGGGCGGCGAGATGCGCGACGGCGGGGCCCACGGCTACGACAACGCCGACCCGCTGATGCAGGCGGTGTTCATCGCCCGCGGCCCGTCGTTCAAGTCGGGCAAGACCCTGCCGGTGTTCGACAATGTCGACGTCTATCCGCTGCTGGCCAAGGTGATCGGCGTGAAGCCGGAAAAGGTCGACGGCGAACTGGCCCCGGTGAAGGCCGCGCTGCGCTGATCGAAAGGCAAGGGCGGGTCGGAAGGCCCGCCCTTTTCTCTTGCTCAGATAATTGCGTTATGCGTTAAATATTGCGTCTCAACGCAATAGGAGGCGCGCATGGCCCGCCTGACCTCGGCCCTCTGCTACAAGGATCCCAAGGCCGCCCTCAAATGGCTGGAGGCCGCGTTCGGCTTCGAGCTCGTTTTGCTGATCGAGGACGGCGAGGGCAATCTCGCCCACTCGCAGATGACGTTCGGCGAGGCCCACGTGATGGTCGGCAACGAGTGGAGCGCCGACCACGCCAGCCCCGCCTCGCTGGGCGGCAAGAACACCCAGACGGTGCACATCCATATCGACGAGGACGTTGACGCCCACTGCCAGCGCGCCCGCGCCGCCGGGGCCGAGATCCTCGCCGAGCCCGAAACCCAGTTCTACGGCGACCGCACCTATCGCTGCCGCGACCCCGAGGGCCACATCTGGACCGTGGGTCAGACCGTCCAGGCCGTCACCCGCGAGGAGGCCGAGGCCGCCACCGGCCTGAAGATCCAGGGCTGGGCGTGACGCCGGACGACTTTCGTCGGCTGGCGCTCGCCCTGCCGGGCGTGGTCGAGGGCGCGCACATGGGCACGACCGATTTCCGCGTCGGCCGGATCTTCGCCACCCTCGGCTACCCCGACGCCCGCCATGGCATGGTGCAGCTGACGCCCGACCTGCAGGCGATGCTGGTCGCCGCCGAGCCCGCCGCCTTCGTCCCGGTCAAGGGCGGCTGGGGCCTGAAGGGGGCGACCAACGTCGTGCTCGACGCAATCGACGAGCCGACCCTGAAGAGCGCCCTGGAGCAGGCCTGGCGGCTGAAGGCCGGCAAGCGCCTCGTCGCCGAACTGGACGCGGCCCGGTGAGCATCGACCGCACCCTGGCGGCCCTGGCCGACCCGCACCGCCGCCGCACGGTCGAGCTGCTGGCCGACGGTCCGCGCCGGGCGGGCGAGCTGGCCGACGCCCTGGGCCTGTCGCCGCCGGCCATGAGCCGCCACCTGCGCACGCTGCGGCAGGCGCAGCTGGTCGAGGAGAGTCACCCGCCGTTCGACGCCCGGGTGAGGGTCTACGCCCTGAAGCCCGGTCCCATGGCCGAGCTCAAGGCCTGGGCCGCCGCGGCCGAGGCGCTGTGGAGCGACCAGTTGCTGTCGCTGAAGGCTCACCTGGAGACGGAAGGGTGAGCGCCCGCATCCTCGTGGCCCTGCGCATCAAGGCCGCGCCCGCCCGGGTGTTCGACGCCTTCGTCGGCGAGATCGGCGCCTGGTGGCGGCCCAATCCGCTGTTCTCATTCCCCCCGCGCTCGCCCGGCGTGCTGGCCTTCGAGGGCGAAGGGGAGGGCGCGCGCCTGGTCGAACGCCTGGCCTCGGGCAAGGCCTTCGAGATCGGCCGTGTCCGCGTCTGGACGCCGGGCGAGCGGCTGGTGTTCGGCTGGCGCCAGGCGGCCTTCGCCCCTGGCATGGACACCGAGGTCGAGGTCCGCTTCGAACCCGTTGGCGCCGAGACCCGCGTCACTGTCGAGCACCGCGGCTGGGAGACCGTGCCCGCCGAGCACGTGGCCCGCCATGGCTTTCCGGATCAGCTGTTCCTGCTGCGTCACGGCCAGTGGTGGACGGGGCTGCTGGAGGGGTTGGCTGGGCATATCCACCCGTAAAATCCCTGCGAAAGCGGGGACCCAGGCTTTTCTGAAACGCGTGGCGCTCGACGACAAAACACCTGGGTCCCCGCTTTCGCGGGGATTTTACGGAGAGAAGACCGGGGCTTCAGCCCTTGCCGACTATCCACCACGCGGTCAAAGATCCCGCTCCTCGGGAGGTCCCATGTCCGAACCCACCGCCCATAAGGTCCGCAAGGCGGCCTTGGGCTTCATCTTCATCACCGCCCTGATGGACGTGCTGTCGCTGGGACTGATGATCCCGGTGCTGCCCAGCCTGGTGAAGTCCATGGCCGGCGGCCGCACCGACGACGCCGCCCAGTGGACCGCCGCCTTCGGCATGGTCTGGGGCGTGATGCAGTTCGTCTGCTCGCCGATCCTGGGCATGCTGTCCGACCGTTTCGGCCGCCGGCCGGTGATCCTGATCTCGATCTTCGGACTGGGGATCGACTACATCTTCATGGCCCTGGCCCCGACCCTGTGGTGGCTGTTCCTCGGCCGGATCATCCACGGGGCCACGGCGGCCAGCTTCTCGGCGGCCGGCGCCTATATCGCCGACGTCACGCCCGAGAAGGGCCGGGCCAAGGCCTTTGGCCTGATCGGCGCGGCCTGGAGCGCGGGCTTCATCGTCGGCCCGGCGCTCGGCGGGCTGCTGGGCAAGATCGACCTGCACCTGCCGTTCTGGGTGGCGGCCGGCATGGCGCTGCTGAACTGGCTGTACGGCCTGCTGGTGCTGCCCGAATCCCTGCCGCCCGAGCGCCGCGTGGCCCGCTTCGACTGGACCACGGCCAATCCCGTCGGCTCGCTGAAGCTCCTGGGGTCGCACCCAGACCTGCCGCGCCTGGGCGTGGTCAGCTTCCTGATGCAGCTGGCCCACAACGCCTATCCCAGCATCTTCGTGCTCTACACCGGCTACCGCTACGGCTGGGACACCGCCCAGATCGGCCTGCTGATGATGCTGTCGGGCGTGCTGGGCGTCATCGTCCAGGCGGTGCTGATCGGGCCGATCGTCGATCGCCTGAAGGAGCGCGGGGCGGTGATCGCGGGCCTGGTCTGCTTCGTCGTCTCGTTCGGGATCTTCGCCTTCGCCCCGACCGGCTGGATCTTCGCCTCGGGCCTGGCCGTCAGCGCCTTCTCGGCCCTGATCCAGCCCGGACTGATGGGCATGATGACCAAGCGCGTCGGCCCCAGCGAGCAGGGCCAGCTGCAGGGCGCCAACTCGGCCATCATGGGCCTGACCGCCATCGTCGGGCCGGTGCTCTACGGCCTGACCCTGGCCTTCGCCGTGCGCCACGAGCAGACCCTGCACCTGCCGGGTCTGCCGCTGGTCATCGCCGGCCTGCTGGCCCTGGGCGGCCTGGCCGTGATCCTGCGCACGCGCCGCGCCCGTCCGCTGGCGGTCGGGGAACCCGGCCTTGATCCCGCGCGCTGAAGGCCTTGAATGCGCCCGAAACCTTCGCTGTTTAGGGATGAACAAACGCGTCCGCTCGCCTTTCGAGCGGTCGCGTCCTGAAGACTGACGGAGTCACCGACTTGTCCAAGCCCGCCCTTCGCGTCCTGATCCCGACCCTGGCCCTGCTGGCCGCCTGCTCGGATCCGGCCTCGCGCAGCCAGGCCCAGTCCATCCCCGACCTCGCCCAGCCGACCCGCAAGTCGCCGACTGATCCGGTGTCGATGAAGGCCTCCTTCGCCCCGGTGGTGAAGAAGACGGCCCCGGCCATCGTCAACGTCGCCAGCCGCCGCGTCGTGCGCCAGCAGGCCGATCCGTTCTGGGACTTCTTCATGGGCGGTCGTGGCGGCGCGCCCCGCTCGCAGGTGCAGGGCTCGCTCGGCTCGGGGGCCATCGTTCGCGCCGACGGGGTGATCATCACCAATCACCACAACATCGAGAACATGAGCGACATCACCGTGCAGCTCGCCGACCGGCGCGAGTTCCCCGCCACGGTGCTGCTCGACGACCCGCGTTCGGACCTGGCCGTCCTGAAGATCGACACCAAGGGCGAGCGCCTGCCCACCATCGCCATCGACGACCAAGAGCAGCTCGAGGTCGGCGACCTCGTTTTGGCCATGGGCAACCCGTTCGGCGTCGGCCAGACCGTCACCAACGGCATCGTCTCGGCCCTGGCCCGCACCGACGTCGGCGCGGCCGAGTTCGGCAGCTACATCCAGACCGACGCGGCCATCAATCCGGGCAATTCGGGCGGTCCGCTGGTCGACATGGACGGCGACCTGATCGGGGTGAACACCTTCATCATCTCGCGTTCGGGCTCGTCCAGCGGCGTCGGCTTCGCCATCCCGGCCGCCGTGGTGCGCCAGGTGGTCTCGACCGCGCTCGGCGGCGCTCACAGCGTCGTGCGGCCGTGGCTGGGCGTGCGCGGCCAGCCGGTCACCGGTGAGATCGCCAAGGGCCTGGGCATGTCCACCCCGCGCGGCGTGCTGATCTCCGACGTCTATCCCGGCGCCTCGGCCGACAAGGGCGGCGTCAAGGAAGGCGACGTCATCCTGTCGATCGACGGCCAGCCGGTGAACGACGAGGGCGGCGGCGCCTTCGCCATCGGCACCCACAAGATCGGCGACCGCGTGCCGGTGGTCGTCCGCCGGGGCGACCGCGAGCAGACCCTGACCGTCCGCGCCGAGGCCGCGCCCGAAATCCCGGCCAAGGACGAGCGCACCCTGACGGGCCGCAACCCCTTCGAGGGCGCGACGGTGATGAACCTGTCGCCGGCCGCCGCCCAGGACGTCGGCGCCGACGCCTTTTCCGGCAAGGGCGTGCTGGTCACCAAGGTCGGCCAGGGCTTCGCGTTGAACGCCGGCCTGCGTCCCGGCGACTTCGTGCGCGAGGTCAACGGCAAGGCTGTCAACACCACCGCCGACCTGGCCGCCGCGATCCGCAACGAGACGGCCACCTGGACCGTCGTCATCGAGCGGGGCGGCCAGCGCATCTCGGCCCGTTTCCGCACCTGATCCGGCCGCGACCCTCTCCCTTCGGGGAGAGGGTTTCCGCTGACCGCGGAACCTCCTAAACCTCTTCCCATGTCCGATCTCTTCCAAGCCGCCGGCATCGCGCCCCACGCGCCCGCGCCGCTGGCCGACCGCCTGCGTCCCCAGAGCCTCGAAGAGGTGGTGGGCCAGGAGCACCTGCTCGGCCCCGTCGGCCCGATCGGCCGGATGGCGGCGGCTCATCGCCTGGCCTCGATGATCCTCTGGGGCCCGCCCGGCACCGGCAAGACCACCATCGCCCGCCTGCTGGCCAAGGCCGGCGGCTACGAGTTCATGCAGATCTCGGCCGTCTTCTCCGGCGTCGCCGACCTGAAGAAGGCCTTCGAGCAGGCCCGCATGCGCCGCCAGGCCGGCCAGTCCACCCTGTTGTTCGTCGACGAGATCCACCGCTTCAACCGCGCCCAGCAGGACGGTTTCCTGCCGTTCGTGGAGGAGGGGATCGTCACCCTGGTTGGCGCGACGACCGAAAACCCCTCGTTCGAACTCAACGGCGCTCTGCTGTCGCGGGCCCAGGTGTTCGTGCTCAAGCGCCTGGACGAGACGGCGCTGGAAAGCCTGCTCGCCAAGGCCGAAGCCGCCGAGAACCGCAAGCTGCCGGTCGACGCCGAGGCTCGCCAGGTGCTGATCGCCATGGCCGACGGCGACGGCCGCTACCTGCTGACTCTGACCGAGACCCTGCTGTCGATCGGCACGGACACGCCGCTCAATCCGACCCAGCTGGGCCAACTCCTTCAGAAGCGCCGTCCGGCCTACGACAAGGATCGGGAAGAGCACTACAACCTGATCTCCGCCCTGCATAAGTCGGTGCGCGGCTCCGATCCGGACGCGGCCCTCTATTGGCTGGCGCGGATGCTGGAGGGCGGGGAAGACCCGCTGTTCATCGCCCGCCGCCTGGTGCGCATGGCCTCGGAAGACATCGGCGCGGCCGATCCGCTCAGCCTGCTTCTGACTACCGCGGCGAAAGACGCCTACGACTTCCTGGGTTCGCCGGAAGGCGAGCTCGCCCTGGCCCAGGCCGTGGTCCATATGGCCAGCGCGCCCAAGTCCAACGCCGTCTACAACGCCTACAAGGCCGCCCGTCGCGCGGCCAAGGAGACCGGCAGCCTCATGCCGCCCTCCCACATCCTCAACGCCCCCACCAAGCTGATGAAGACCCTCGGCTATGGCGACGGCTACGCCTACGACCACGACGTCGAGGGCGGCGTCTCGGGCCAGAACTACTTCCCCGACGGCATGGCCCGCCCGAAGTTCTATGAGCCGAAGCCGATCGGCGCCGAGGCCAAGGTCAAGGACCGCCTCGACCACTGGAGCCAACTGCGCCGAGGCGGTAAGTGACGCCGATGTCCAAGCCGCCCCGCCGTCCGCCCGCCGCGCCCAAGCCCAAGGCCTCCGATAGCCCGATAGAGCTGACGCCGGACGAGATCGCCTTCACGCGCTCGCTGGTGATCCACGAGGACGACAGCATCTTCGTGCTCAACAAGCCCGCCGGTCTCTCCAGCCAGGGCGGCCGCATCAAGGCCCACACGCTGGACGACCTGCTGTGGGCGCTGGCCCGCCGCGACCGGCCGCGTCCGCGCCTGATCCATCGCCTGGACCGCGACACCTCGGGCGTGATCCTCACCGCTCGCACCAAGCCGGCGGCGACGTTCCTCGGCAAGGCGTTGATGGGCAAACGCTTCCGCAAGACCTATCTGGCCATCGTCGCGCCCGGCGCGCCCGAGCCGCGCGGCGGCCAGATCGACAAGGCCCTGCGCCGCGAGTCCATCGGCCGCGAGGCCTATATGCGGGTCTGCGAGGACGACCATCCCGACGCGGAAAACGCCCGCAGCCGCTATCGCACCCTGGCCGCCAACGCCCAGGCCGCGCTTGTCGAGCTTTCCCCCGACACCGGCCGCATGCACCAACTGCGCGTCCACATGGCCTCGATCGGCCGGCCTATCGCCGGCGACAGCCGCTACGGCGGGGCGCTGATGCTGGCCGGCGCGCCGGTGCCTCGGCTGATGCTGCACGCCGCGCGGCTGGTGTTCCCGCACCCCGAAGGCGGCGAACGACGGATCGAGGCGGAGATCCCCGACGACATGAAGGCCGTGCTGGAAAAGCTGGACTTGGCGCTTCCGGAACGCTGAACTTGGCCGAGCCGTTTGAGAGGCAAGGGAGAAACGCCATGAAGTCCGCCCGCCTCGTCTGCGTCCTCGCCGCCAGCGCCCTGGTCCTGGGGGCCTGCGCCACCGCCAAGCCCACCGTCTACCGGCCGCAGGCCGCCGCCACCGACGTCGGCTTCGCCCAGTACAAGATGGAGGAGGGGCGCTATCGCGTGACCTTCCGCGGCGGCCCCGGCGCGCCGGCCGGCCAGGTCACCGACTACGCCCTGCTGCGGGCGGCCGAGCTGGCCCTGGCCGACGGCTACAGCTGGTTCCGCGTCGCCGACCGCATCACCCAGTCGACGGGGGGAGGGGGCGGTCCGACCTTCTCGGTCGGCGCCGGTTCGGGCAGCTATGGCCGCCGCTCCGGCGTCGGCCTGGGCCTTGGCACCAGCTTCAACCTCGGTCCCGGCCCGGCGCTCAGCACCACGCTGGAAGTCGTGTTCGGCAAGGGCCCGCGCCCGCCGGGCGAGGCCTACGACGCCCAGAGCGTGGTCAACACCATCGGCAAGGGCATGGGCCGGGTCTGAACCCACTCATATCCGTACCCCGCTTTCGCAGGGGGGGCGGAAAACGGATCAGGCCGCCACGCGCGCCGCGTAGGGGTGGGCCGCGCGCAGCGAGGCGTGACTGAGGCCGGCGGTCTCGGCGGCGGCGAAATAGCCTTCCGCCGGCAGGCCCTGCAGCGAAACCATCGGCGCCAGGCCGCGGGCCTCGCGACCAAAGGCCATGATGTCGGCGGCGATCTTTTCGGCCGGTCCGCTCAGGTCGCAGGCGTCCAGGGTCAGCCCCGCCAGGCGGGCGTCGCGCAGGTGCTTGAAGGCTTCCTTGTCCGGCGGCACGCGGGCGACGACGCCGCGGGTCAGGGCCTTCAGCAGGCCGACCACTTCCAGCAGACGGCCGGCGGGCGTGCCGCGGGTGACGTCCACCAGCTCGATCATCACCCCGCCGCGCAGCAGGGCCAGCGACAGGCCCGAGGTGCCGGTCAGCAGGTCGCGGCCGCGCTGGGTGCCCAGGGTGCGGAACGAGGCCGGCAGCACCAGGTCGGGGCGCTCGTTGCCTTGAGCGGCCTTGGCGAAGGCCGCGCCGTAGCGCAGCGTCGCCTCGTCGATGAAGGCGATGTCCTTGTCGGCCAGCTTGGTGATCGCCCGTCCGCTGATCGAGCGGCCGGTGCCCAGGTGGGTGACGATCGGCTCGACCCGAATGGCGGTGGTGACGTTGCGGCGCAGGCCGATCACGTGCTCCAGCGCGAAGTCGACCCGCAGGGCCGCCCCGCCGCTGGTGGTGAAGGCCACGGGCGTGCGGCGCATCTCGTCGCTGACGTCCATGTCCGTGCGGAACGGCGAGCGTTCGGAGTCGCGGCGCGCGCGGGCGGCCAGCACGACGGACGGATCGATGGTGCGGCAGACGACGCCGCCGGCCTCGACCCCGATCACCGAGCGCACGCCGATGTCGCGCAGCTCGGCCGCGCCCAGCAGGTGGGTCAGCACGTCCTCGAGGATGCGGACGCTGGCGGCCTGGGCCGACAGGCCCTGGTCGTTGTGGGTGGCGATCAGGAAGTCGTCCTCGCTGACCCGTCCCCGCAGGTCGGCGCGGTCGAGATGTTCGTTCAGCTTGCGCTCGACATAGGTCCAGACGTCGGTGCGCTTGTGTTCCCACCAGTCGCCGGCCCAGCGGCGGATGGCCTTGATGCTGATCACGTTGACCGAGCCGCGACCGATCAGATCGGAACTGGCCAGCCGGTTCAGCATCGCCGGCGGCAGGGCCAGGCGTTCGGTCGTGTCGTCCTTGGGAGGCAGGGAGGCGGGCATCGGACCGTGGGATTCGCGGGAGGAGATCAGAGGTTGCCCTGCTCGCCCTTAACCTCCGGTGCAGGAAGAGGGTTGAGGTCGTCTTTACCTTGTCTTCAAAGCCTTGCCCGGCAAGGCCCCGCTTGGTTCCGGACGCGTTAATCCTCGACGATGTCGGGGATGGCGAAAGTGACCGGGATCAGGCAGCCCTTCTGGCCCCAGATCGAGCGGTCGGGGCGGGCCTTGTACAGCATGCTGCGGGCCGCCAGGCCGAAGGTCTCGACTGGCTGGGCGCCCAGGATCTCGATCGGCCAGATCCGGCCCTCGGGCGTGATGTCGAACTGCAGCAGCGCCCAGCCCTCGACCCGCTCGCGGGCGAACGGGACGGGATAGGCCTTGTCGAGCGACAGGTTCAGGGCCGCGCGCTCGACGCGGCAGGCGATCTGCGGCTTGGTGATCGGCTTGGTCGGGGTGCGGGGCGGCGCATCGGTCGGCCGGGGGCGGGCGGCCTGCACGCCGTAGCAGCCCTTCACCGGCTTGCCCGACTGGAAGCGGGACTCGGCGATCGCGAAGGCGGCCTGGTCGGCCAGCACCGGATCGCCGCCCTGGGCCGCGATCCGCACGTTGCGCACCTCGCCCTCGGCGTCGATGTCGTAGAGCACGCCGGCCCAGGCGCCGGCGAAGTCGCGGTCGTCGAACCGGCGCAGGTCGGGATAGCTGATCAGGGCCGGCGCGCGGCGAGGGGCCTTGCCGCAGTCGCCGCGTGCCGAGAGGGCGGCGCGCACCACGGGCGAAGCCTCGCGCTTCCGCGTCGCTATGTGCTCCAGCAGGATGGCCGTCGGCGCCTTGGCCAGGGGCGTGAAGGTCTGCGGAACCTCGAGGCGACAACCGGCCGCCGCCTGGCCGGGCGCAAAGCGCCAGCGGGCAAAGCTGGCGATCAGGTTCTGGTCGGCCTGGGCGTTCGGAGCCCGGCGGATGTCGATCGGCGCGCCCTTGGCGTCGACCGCGAAGACGAGGGCGCTGGCCGGCTGATCGCCCGACGAGGGCTTCGCGCCGGAAGCGACGTAGCGGACATTGACGTCCGGGTGGAACGGCGCGCTCTCGATCACGCGCACGTCGCGCCCCTCGCAGCGGATCACCGAAGGCGGCGGGCCGTAGGTCTGGATCCGGGTCAGCGGCGTCAGGCTGGCGGGCGTGGGCAGGGGCGGTGTCAGCGGCGGAGGCGGCGGGACCGAACCTTTCGGCGCCACCACGCCTTGCGTGACGGGGCCTTGCGTAACGGGGCCTTGCGCGAGGACGGGCGTGGCGCACAGCGTCAGGGCCAGTGCGAGGAACTTGCGCATACCATCTCCGCGAGAGTTAACGCGGCGACGCTAAGCGTGGCTGTCACCCAAGGTCAAGCCGGCCTTGGCGTTCGCACCTTGGCGTTCAGGGCCTGTCGGCGCATAAGGGGCCCATGACCAAGGTGCTTCTCGTCGCCGTGGGCGGCGCCGCCGGCTCCGTCGCCCGCTATCTCGTGGGAACGGCCGCGCTGCGCTGGATCGGACCGGGCTGGCCCTGGGGCACCCTGACCGTGAACCTGGTCGGCGGCTTCCTGATGGGAATGCTGACCGGCTGGCTGGCTTTCCGCTCAGCCGGCCAGCAGGAAACCTTCCGGGTGCTGCTCGGAACCGGGGTCCTCGGGGGCTTCACCACCTTTTCGGCCTTCTCGCTGGAGACCGCGCTCATGATCGAGAAGCGCGCCTACGGCTCGGCCTTCACCTATACCGCCGTCAGCGTCGTGTTCGCCGTGACGGCCCTTTTCGCGGGCCTTTATCTCGCCCGCAGGATGTTCGCATGAAAGAAGTTCGCACCATCTACGTCGATGGGGGCGAGGACGGGGTCCGCCTCGACCGTTGGTTCAAGCGCCGCTGGCCGCACCTGAACCACGTCCAGCTCAACAAGCTGTTCCGCTCGGGCCAGGTCCGGGTCGACGGCTCGCGCGCCAAGGCCGACACCAAGCTGGCGGCCGGCAGCCAGATCCGCGTGCCGCCGCTGCCCGACGCGCCCGATCCGGCCGACAAGGGCAAGCTGTCGGCGCGCGACATCGCCTACGCCCGCTCGCTGGTGCTCTACGAGGACGAGGACGTCCTGGCCCTCAACAAGCCCGCCGGCCTGGCCGTGCAGGGAGGCACCAAGACCACCAAGCACATCGACAAGCTGCTCAGCGCCTGGGGCGAGGGCGTCAACCGTCCGCGCCTCGTGCACCGCCTCGACCGCGACACCTCCGGCGTGCTGCTGCTGGGCAAGACCCCCAGCGCCGCGGCCCGCCTCTCGGGCGCCTTCGCCAAGCGCAAGGCCCAGAAGACCTACTGGGCGATCGTCGTCGGCAATCCGCACCCGACCGAGGGCGTCATCGAGCTGCATCTGGCCAAGCGCGGCGTCAACGACCGCGAGATCGTCGTGCCCGCCGACCCGAAGGACAAGGACGCCTCGCCGGCCGAGACCGAGTTCGTCACCATCAGCCGCGCTGGCCCGCGCGTCAGCTTCATGGCCCTGCGCCCGCACACCGGCCGCACCCACCAGCTGCGCGCCCACATGAAGGCCATCGGTCACCCGATCCTGGGCGATCCCAAGTACGGCGACGAGAAGTCGGCCCAGCTGTCGGAAGGGCTGAAGCTGCAGCTGCACGCCCGCTCGATCCTGCTGCCGCACCCCAGCGCCGGCATGCTGCACATCGAGGCTCCGCTCAGCCCCGAGATGCAGGCCGGCTTCGCCAAGTTCGGCTTCTCCGAGGACGAGGCCGAGCAGAACCCCTTCGCCCGGCGCCAAACCAAGCGGCGATGAACCAAAACCTCGTTCAGCAGGCCTGGGATCTCCTGGGCCGAGGCCGCGCCGACCAGGCCGCCGCCCTGACGGCGGAGGGCGCCGCGCGCGCCACCGCCATGCCGGGCCTGCTGATCGTCCACGCCGCCGCGCTCAAGGGCCTGGGGCGCCACGGCGAGGCCCTGCCGTTCAACGAACGCGCCGCCCGCGCCGCGCCGCAGGACCGGCTGGCCTGGTACAATCTGGCCGCCACCAACGGTGATCTTGGCCGTCAGGCCGAAGCCGAAGCCGCCGTGCGCAAGGCCATGGCCCTGGGTCTCGACGCGCCGGAGGCCTGGCTGGTCCTGGCCCGCGCCATCCAGTTCCAGCACCGCTACGACGAGGCGGAAGCCGCCTTCGAGGGCGCGATCGCCCGACGCGCCGCCTTCGTCGACGCCCACCGGGATCTGGCGCAGCTGCGCTGGATGCGGACGGCTGATCTCGACCACGCGCTCGCGCCGCTGAAGGCCGTGCTGGCCGGGCAGTCCGACCCGCGCCTGCTGCACGTCCAGGCCCTGGTCGAGGAGTTCGCCGGCAAGCTGCCCCAGGCGCTCGACACCCTGCGCGGCGGTCTGCGCCGTCATCCGGGCGACATCCACCTGCTGCTGACCGCCGCTCACGCCGCCGCCGAGCTGGGCGACAGCGGCGAGGGCCTGGCCCACGCCCAGGCGGCCGCCCGCCTAGCGCCGAACGCCGCTCCCGTGCTCAAGGCCCTGGCCGAGGCGCTGCTGGCGGCCGGCGACGCGGCTGGCGCGTCCTCGGCGGCCGGCGCGGTGGTGGCCGCCTTGCCCTACGACCAGCACGCCCTGGCCTTGCAGGCCACGGGCTGGCGGATTCTGGGCGATCCCCGCTACGGCGTGCTCTACGACTACGACTCCTTCGTGCGGCCCTACATCCTGCCGACGCCGCAGGGTTGGCCCGACCTCGACAGCTTCCTGGCCGACCTGCGTACGCGCCTGGGCCAACTGCACGACCTGGAGACCCACCCCTTGCAGCAGTCGCTGCGCGGCGGCGCCCAGGTGCAGTCGCTGCATTCCTCGCCCGAGCCGCTGTTCCAGGCCTTCTTCGCCAGCGCCCGCGCCAGCGTCGAGCGCTACGCCGCCGAGATCGGGGAGGGGAGCGATCCGCTTCGCGTCCGCCGCACTGGCGCCGTCGCCATCCAGGGCGGCTGGTCGGTCAGCCTCAAGCCCAACGGCTTTCACACCGACCACGTCCATCCGCAGGGCTGGGTATCGTCGGCCTTCTACATCGACCTGCCGCCGGGCGTGGACGACGCGAGCAAGCGCGAAGGCTGGATCAAGTTCGGCCAGCCCGGCTGCGCCACGGCGCCGAAGCTGGCGGCCGAGCACGTGGTGAAGCCGGCGCCGGGGACCCTGGTGCTGTTCCCGTCCTACATGTGGCACGGCACCGTGCCCTTCACCGGCGACACGCGGCGGCTGACCATGGCCTTCGACGCGGTTCCTGGTTAGGGAACCTCCCCCTCTGGGGGAGGCGGCCGAAGGCCGGTGGGGGGCCGTTCTCAGCTTTCGCTGTATTCGAAAGCCCGCACCCACACCCCCCACCGATCGCTGCGCGATCGCCTCCCCCAGAGGGGGAGGTTCGCTAAACCAACCCCGTAACCGCCTTAGCCCCCGCGCTATCCGCGAACACCTTGCGCTCCACCGCCGCCCGATCCACCCCCAGGTGATCCACCAGCACGCCCTTGAACAGGCCGCGCATGTCCAGCGTCGGGGCCACGTCGCGGTTCTCGAACAGGGCGGTTTCCTTCAGCGTCGGCCAGTCGCCGATGATCCCGCCGGGCTTCAGGCCGCCGCCGAGCACCAGGGCGGTCGAGGCCGTGCCGTGGTCGGTGCCGCCGGTGCCGTTCACCCGGGCGGTGCGGCCAAATTCGGTGGCGGCGACCACCACCGTGTCCTTCCAGTCCGGACCCAGTCCCTCGTGCAGGCCGTCCAGCACGGCGTCCAGATAGGCCAGCCGCGTGGCGATCTGGCCGGGCTGGCCGGCGTGGGTGTCGAAGCCGTCCAGCGACAGGGCGGCGATCTGCGGGCCGTCGGCCTGGCGCATGAAGCCGGCCAGGGTCGAGCCCAGCTTGCGCGCCGCCTCGCGACCCTGGCGGTTGTCGGCGGGACGCCCGCCCGGCGCGTTCATGGCGGGGGCGTTCATGGCCGGCGCCATCCCAGGGGCGGTGGTCGGGACGGGAGCCATGGCCGTCATCGCCGCCTGGGCCATGGCCTCGGTCTCCAGCCCGCGCGCGAAGGCCGGCCCCAGCAGGGCATCGCCCTTGTAGAGGTCCTGCAGCAGGGTGGGCAGGCGCGCGGTCTCGTCGACGCCCTTGCCCGGCGACCAGCTGGCCGCCTGCACCGGGCCGCGCAGGATCAGCGGCGCCGTGCCGCCCACCGACAGGGCCTCGGTCCTGCCCGGCCCCATCACCTGCAAGGTGCGGTTCAGCCAGCCGCTGTCGGCGCCGTAGACCTTGGCCTCGCCGGTCTCCAGCACGTCCTGGGCCTCGAAGTGCGAACGGGCGCGGTCGGGCGTGGCGATGGCCGGGGCGATCCGCGCCTGGCCTTTCAGCGCCAGAGCGTGGACGGCGGTCAGCGACGGATGCAGGCCGAAGGTCCCGTCCAGCTTCAGCACCTCTTCCGGCTTGATGGCGATGGCCCCGCGCAGGGCGGCGTAGTCCGGATCGCCCACCGGCGGGGCGACCGACATCCCGTCCATGCCGCCGCGACAGACCACGACGATCAGCTTCTTGGTCCCGCTTGCGGCGTGGGCCTGTCGTCCGACGAAGCTGACGGCCACGCCCAGGCTGGCGGCCGCAGCCAGGAACGAACGACGCGAGGAGGAGGGCGAGGCAGCGGTCATCGGCGTTGGAACTCCGGACTCATCACCAGCAGGGCGAAGGCTTCGCGGCGCGTCTCGGCGCGGGCGACGGCGCGGGCCGTGGGCTCGCTCAATCGCGCCCCCAGGGCCGAGCGCGCCAGGGCGTCGGGATCGCGGGTGTCGGCGACGGCCGAGGCGAAGCCCTGCGCCCACTGCATGCGCTTGATCAGCCCGTCGGGCGAGGCCCAGGCCTGCGCCTCCTCGGGCCAGCCCTTGGGCGAGGGCGGGGTGAACGGCTTCTGGTTCAGGCTGGTCAGGATCGGGTTCAGCTTCTCGATCTTCTCCGGCCGGCCGCCCACGGCCCTCCAGGTCGAGACCACGAACTCGTAGGGCGTCTTGATCTTGGCCGCGTCCGGATCCCAGGCCTCCGGGGCCTCGATCAAGGCCTGCGCCACCTCATCCAGCCGCCCGCCGGTGTCCATCCAGCGCTTCTCCAGCCGCGCGACCAGGGCCGGCGGCGGATCGTCGGCGACGAAGTGGCGGGCGAGCTTGCCGCAGACGTGGCGGGCGGTGCGCCGGTCGCTGGCCAGCGCCTTCAGCACCGCCAGCCCCTGGCCCTCGCCGTCCTCGACATAGCGCGCGCCCAGGATGGTCCGCTGGCCCGGCTCGTGGGCGTTGACGCGGAACAGGAAGGCGCCGGCGTCGGGGTCCTGCGCCCGGCCGATGCTGAAGCCGGTCAGGGCGCGGGCGAACTCGGTGACGTCGGCCTGGGCGTAGCCGCCGTCGACGCCGACCGTGTGCAGTTCCAGGATCTCGCGGGCCAGGTTCTCGTTCAGCCCAACCCGCCGATTGTTGCCGCGTCCCGCCGCCCGGCTGGTCGGGCCGATCGACTGGGCCTGGTCCAGATAGGTCAGCATGGCCGGGTGGGTGCTGGAGGCGACCAGCAGGTCCTCGAAGCGCCCGAACACGTTGGGCCGGATCGCCTCGCGCTCGAACGGCCCGATCATCACCGCCGTCTGCTGTTTGGTGGCCGACACCGTGAAGTGGTTGGCGAAGAACAGCGCCCAGCGCTCGCGAAAGCTCGCCGGGGTGTCGCAGGCCAGCTGGGCGCGGGAGAGGAAGTCGTCGCTGGTCTTGTCGCGCAGATAGCGCTGGGCGTCCTTCTGGGCCTGCTGCAGGGCGTCGCGGCCGAGCTTGGCGTCGACCAGCGGGATCGGCTTCATGCCGTCCTCGCCCTTGATCGCCCGCGTCTCCTGGCGCATGGCGCGCCGCTCCATGCGGTAGTCGGCGAAGGCGGCGAAGCGTGTTGCGGCGCTGTCGCCGTCGCCTTGCGGCTGGTCGGCGCCTTCGCGGCGGATCTGGTCGGTAAGGAAACCCCTGGGATCGCTTCGCGCCGCGTCGATCTCGCCCGGTCGCGCGCCCATCCCGAAACGGGTGGCGGCCAGGGCGGCCATCAGGTCCTTGGAAGGCGGGCTCAAGGCGGCTCTCCCTTGCGGTCTGGCTTGCAGTCCAGTTGGCGATCGCTCATTCAACGCGGCGGCGACGCTCTTGCTTCGCCCTTATCCAAGAAATGAGCCTTTCCCGTGTCCGACAAGCCCGACCTGATCGACAAGCCGCGCCGCTTCTACAAGGCCGCGACCGCCGGTGAGGCCAAGGACGGCGCCTATCCGGTGCTGCTCGACGGCCGCACGCCCAAGTCGCCGCAGAAGAAGCCGCTGGCCCTGCCGACCCTGGCGCTGGCGCAGGTCGTCGCCGGCGAGTGGGAGGCCCAGGAAAAGGTCATCGACTCCACGGCCATGCCCGCCACGCGCCTGGCCTTCACCGCCATCGACCGCATCGCCGAAACCCGGGCCGAGGTCGCCCGCGAGGTCGCCGCCTACGCCGGCTCGGACCTCTTGTGCTATCGCGCCGATGGCCCCACGCCCCTGATCGAACGCCAGGAGCGCGAATGGGGCGCCATGCTCGACTGGGCCAAGGCCGAGCACGGCGTGGCGCTGACCCCGGTCACCGGCATCATTCACGCGCCGCAGCCGCCGGCCACCCTGGCCACGGTCGAGGCCCTGGCCCTGACCCTGGACGACTTCAGCCTGACGGGCGTGGCCTACGCCGCCGGCCTGCTGGGCTCCACGGTGCTGGCCCTGGCCCTGCGCGCCGGCCGCGTCACCGGCCAGAAGGCGCTGGATCTCTCCCGCCTCGACGAGATCTATCAGGCCGAGCAGTGGGGCGACGACCACGAGGCCGTGACCCGCGCCGCCAACCTGGCCATCGAGGCGGCCGCGCTCGAGCGGTGGTTCGCCGCCTTGCGACGGTGAAGAGCTTCCTCGTCTACATCCTGGCCGCGGTCTGCGAGATCGGCGGCTGCTTTGCCTTCTGGACCTGGCTGCGGCAGGGGCGTTCGGCGCTGTGGGCCATCCCCGGCGTCCTGGCCCTGATCGCCTTCGCCTGGCTGCTGACCAAGGTCGAGGCCGACGCCGCCGGCCGGGCCTTCGCGGCCTATGGCGGCATCTACATCCTGTCGTCCATCGTCTGGATGCGGACGGTCGAACAGGTTCGTCCCGACTGCTGGGACCTGATCGGGGCCGCCGTGTGCTTGGCCGGCGCGGCCATCATCCTGTTCGGACCCAGGGCCCCCTGAAGGCTGCGCCTTGCCAGCCCCGCCGGGGCTCTTTACGCCTTTGGGTTCCAGTCCCTGCTTGGAGCCCACGACCTTGCAACACATCCTCGAAGAGCTGGATCGTCGTCGTGAGCAGGCCCGCGCCGGAGGCGGCGAGCGCCGCGTCGCCGCGCAGCACGCCAAGGGCAAGCTGACGGCCCGCGAGCGGATCGACCTGCTGCTGGACGAGGACTCGTTCGAGGAGTTCGACATGTTCGTCGAGCACCGGGGGACCGAGTTCGGCATGGCCGAGCAGAAGGTGGCCGGCGACGGGGTGGTGACCGGCTGGGGCACGATCAACGGCAAGGTCGTGTTCGTGTTCTCCAAGGACTTCACGGTGTTCGGCGGCAGCCTGTCGGGGGCGCACGCGGCCAAGATCGTCAAGGTCCAGCGCCAGGCGATGAAGGCCGGCGCGCCGATCATCGGCCTGTTCGACGCCGGCGGGGCGCGGATCCAGGAGGGCGTCGACAGTCTCGCGGGTTACGCCGACATCTTCCTCGAAAACACCCTGGCTTCGGGCGTCATTCCACAGATCAGCGTGATCATGGGCCCCTGCGCCGGCGGCGACGTCTACAGCCCAGCCATGACCGACTTCATCTTCATGGTGAAGGACACCAGCTACATGTTCGTCACCGGCCCCGACGTGGTGAAGACCGTCACCAACGAGGTGGTCACCGCCGAGGAACTGGGCGGAGCCCGCGTCCATGCGGCCAAGTCGGGCGTGGCCGAAGGGGCGTTCGAGAACGATCTCGAGGCGCTGACCCAGGTGCGCCGGCTGATCGACTTCCTGCCCTCGTCCAACCGCGAGAAGGCCCCGATCCGTCCCAGCTTCGACGACCCGCACCGCCAGGAGGCCAGCCTCGACAGCCTGGTCCCGACCGATCCGGGCAAGCCCTACGACATGAAGGAACTGATCCTGAAGATCGTCGACGAGGCCGACTTCTTCGAGATCAGCAGCGAATGGGCCAGGAATATCGTCTGCGGCTTCGCCCGCATGGACGGGCAGACCGTGGGCATCGTCGCCAACCAGCCGCAGGTGCTGGCCGGCGTGCTCGACATCGACAGCTCCAGGAAAGCCGCTCGCTTCGTGCGGTTCTGCGACGCCTTCGAGATCCCGATCGTCACCCTGGTCGACGTGCCGGGCTTCATGCCGGGCACCAAGCAGGAGTACGGCGGCCTGATCAAGCACGGCGCCAAGCTCCTGTTCGCCTACGCCGAGGCCACGGTGCCCAAGGTCACCCTGATCACCCGCAAGGCCTATGGCGGGGCCTATGACGTGATGAGCTCCAAGCACCTGCGCGGCGACGTCAACTACGCCTGGCCGACGGCCGAGATCGCGGTGATGGGGGCCAAGGGGGCGGTCGAGATCATCTTCCGCCAGGAGGCCAAGGACCCGCAGGCCCTGGCCGCTCGCGAGGCCGAATACAAGGACCGCTTCGCCAACCCTTTCGTGGCCGCCTCTCGCGGCTATGTCGACGACGTCATCATGCCCCACGGCACCCGCAAGCGCATCGTACGGGCGCTGCATTCGCTGAAGGGCAAGGTGCTGACCAACCCCGCCAAGAAGCACGACAACATTCCGCTTTGACGATGCGAACCTCCCCCTCTGGGGGAGGCGGCCGAAGGCCGGTGGGGGGCGTTCCCCAAATCCGTAAAATCCCCGCGAAAGCGGGGACCCAGGTGTTTTATCGTCGAGCGCTGTGGGTTGCAGAAAAGCCTGGGTCCCCGCTTTCGCGGGGATTTTACGGGAGGAGGGTGGCCTCGGGCGGCGACATCCCCTCCACCCTGGTCACACCTTCAACCGCGCCTCGGCCAGGTCGATCTCGCGCATCAGCTTGGTCTGCGCCTCGCCGGCGACCGCTCGCTGGCGGATCAGCCCGTGCAGCGCCTGCCGTTCGGCCTGCAAGGCCACCAGCCGCACCTCCTTCTCAAAGCCGCGCCCGCGACGAGCGGCCAGGGCCGCTTCGCCGGTCTGGGCCAGGCCGTCCAGGCGGTCGCGATAGATGTCGACCACCCGGGCCGAGGCCGTCTGGAAGTCGGCGTCGGCGGCGTGCGGCGAGGCGGCCTGCATCTGCTCGACGGCCTGGACGGCGGCGATGGCCAGGGCCTCGCGGGCGCGTTCGGCCTGCTCGTGGCTGGCGGTGTCGGGCGGCAGTTGCAGGTTCTTCATCAGCAGCGGCAGGGCGGTCGCCGAGATCAGCAGCGACAGCACGATGACGCCGGCCGCCAGGAAGATGGCCAGGTCCCGAGCGGGGAAGGCCTCGCCCGAGGCGGTGACCAGCGGCAGGGTCAGCACGCCGGCCAGGGTGATGGCCCCGCGCGCCCCGGCGCAGGCGGTGGCGGCGATGATCTTCCAGTCCGGGCTGGACCGCTCGTCGCCGCGACGCTTGGCGCGCAGCAGGGTCAGCTTCAGCGAGCCCCACACCCAGGCGAAACGCAGGGCGCCAAGGCTCAGGGTGATGGCGACCACATAGACGGCCAGCCACCACGGCTCGTGGTGTCCCGTGGTCTGCACGGTCTCGACCGCTCCGGCCAGGATCGACGGAAGTTGCTCGCCCAGCAGCACGAAGATCACGCCGTTGGCGGTGAACTGCAGGGTGTCCCACACCATGTTGCGGCGGACGCGGGTGGCGGCCACGGTCTGGCGGGCGACTTCCGAGAAGCTCATCGCCACGCCTGCGGCGACGGCGGCCAGGATGCCCGAGGCGTGCACCCGTTCGGCCAGCAGATAGGCGGCGAACGGGATCAGCAGGCTGATCAGGGTCTGGGGGCCGGCGTCCTCGGCGCCCGAGCGAGTCAGCCAGGCGTTCAGGGTGGTCACGACCAGGGTGGTGGCCACGCCGACGACCACGCCGGCCAGGGCCACCCAGGCGAAGTTCAGCACCGCCTCGTGCAGCACGAAGCTGCCGGTCAGGGCCGCGGCGATGGCGAAGCGCAGGCAGACCAGGCCCGAGGCGTCGTTCAGCAGCGACTCCCCCTCCAGGATGTGCATCAGCCGCTTGGGGATCGGCACCCGCTGGGCGATGGCCGACACCGCGATCGGATCTGTCGGCGAGATCACCGCGGCCAGGGCGAAGGCCACGGCCAGCGGCATGGCCGGGATCATCCAGTGGATCAGGAACCCGGCCCCGACCACAGTCAGCACCACCAGGCCCAGGGCCAGCTCCAGGATCACCGGCAAGTCCTTGAAGAACTCGTCCTTGGGGATCCGCCAGCCGTCGAGGAACAGCAGCGGCGGCAGGAACAGCAGGAAGAAGAGGTGCGGATCGAGCGAGACCGGCGTCTTGGTGACCAGGGCGATCAGCGCGCCCAGGCCGATCTGCACCAGGGGCGCGGGAACGGCCAGCGGCAGGAACCGGGCGGCGGCGCCGCTCAGGACGACGGCGGCCAGCAGGGCCAGAACGATCTCGACAGTCTCCACGCCTTAAAACGCCTCCTTTGGGCCTCGTCTCCGTTGGGATCGAGGTTACCCTAGGGTGATGCGTCCGGCGGCGCGACCCACAAACCTCGCCCCGCGGCGAACCGCGGGGCGAGGGTCTTCAGGGCGTCAGGCGTCCACCGGCTCGCGCGCGGTCGTCGTCGCGCCGAGCCCGGCGGTGATCGCCTGGGCGTAGTCGGCTGGGGTCGGCTCGCCTCCATTCGAGGCTTCGGTCGACCAGATGCCGCCGCTGTTCCACAGGAAGCCGCCGGTGACGCCGGTTCCCGCCGACTGGGCGAAGGCCTGCTCGATATAGCTGGGATCGCCGCCGTCGGCGCCTTCCACCGCATAGCCCGGCACGATGAACGCGCCGGGGTTGGTCACGCCCGTGTTCGGCGTTGCCTGCACGGCCGCGATCCAGTCGCTCGGCGTGTTGCTGGCGCCGCCCGCATAGCACTGCAGGTTCATCCACTTGACGATCTGGGACTGGTCGTTCTGGGCGTAGACCGCGCTCAGCGCGCCGGTCCAGAAGTCGGTGGCGGTGTAGGGGCAGTAGGTGGCGTAGAGGCCCAGCGACCCGACGTCGAGCGTCAGGGTGACGATCATGGTCTGCTCGTCGTTGGTGTAGCCGGTCTGGGACTCGTAGTCGAAGTCGACGCCGCTGACCCCGAAGGCCGACTTCAGCGCCGCCAGGTTGGTCTTCACCGCGTCGCGCGAGCCCAGCCAGGCGGTGAAGTCGCTGGTGGTGCCCCAGGCCCCGACCGAGACGATCAGGTCGCGCACGCTGCCGCCGGTCATCAGCGCCTTGATCAGCTCGGGGAAGTCCGGATTGACCCCGCTCTTGCCGTCGGTGGCGTACTGGATCTTGCCGTCCTGCACGAACAGCGTGTCGTTCAGATAGAGGTCGCCGCCGTCGTGAATGTGGATCGACCACAGGATCACGGTGGTGATGCCCTGGTTCAGCTGCGCCGCCTGCTCGGCATAGGGCACGGGCGGGGTGGGATAGCCGTCCTGGAACAGGCCGTTGCCGTAGATGGCGATGGGATAGGCCGACATGACGTTGCCTCCGGCTCGGAATGAGCGGGCGCACGCTAGTTCGCGCAACAACCTGGGAGTGTGAATTTTCTCACCTTCTCCAAGAGTTGATACGGCCAAGCTCCCTACAGGTCGAACCGCACCCCCTGGGCCAGGGGCAGGGCGCCGGAATAGTTCACCGTGGCGGTCTGGCGGCGCATGTACTGCTTCCAGCTGTCGGAGCCGCTCTCGCGCCCGCCGCCGGTCTCCTTCTCGCCGCCGAACGCCCCGCCGATCTCCGCGCCAGACGGGCCGATATTGACGTTGGCGATGCCGCAGTCGCTGCCCCAGGGGCTGAGGAACCCCTCGGCCTCGCGCACGTCGTTGGTCATCACGCAGGACGACAGGCCCTGGGGCGCGTCGTTCTGGATCGCCACCGCCTCGTCGAAGTCCGAATAGGGCACGATGTAGAGCAGCGGCGCGAAGGTCTCGCGGGCCATGCCGGCCGTCGGCGCGGGCAGGCGGGCCACGGCCGGGCGGACGTAGAAGGCTTCCGGCGCTTCGGCCTCGCGCAGCCGTTCGCCGCCGGCCACATCGGCGCCGTCGGCCCGGGCCTGGTCGAGGGCGTGGACGAAGGCCTCGTAGGCCCCCTTGTCGATCAACGGACCCAGCAGCACCCCGTCCTGGCGCGGATCGCCGGCCGGCAGGCGCTCGAAGGCGGCGGCGACGGCGTCGCTCACCTTGTCGACCAGGCTCTCGTGCACGATCAGCCGACGCAGGGACGTGCAGCGCTGGCCCGCCGTGCCGGCGGCCGAGAACACGATTGCGCGCAAAGCGAGGGAGAGGTCGGCGCTGGGCGTCACGATCATGGCGTTGTTGCCGCCCAGCTCCAGGATCGAGCGGCCGAAGCGCTCGGCCACCAGCGGGGCGACGGCCTTGCCCATGCGGGTCGAGCCGGTCGCCGAGACGAGAGGGATGCGCGGATCGCGGGCCAGGCGCTCGCCGGCGTCGCGGCCGCCCAGCACTACGCTCGACAGGTCCGCCGGCGCCTCGTCGCCGAAGCGGGCCAACGCCCGTTCCAGCAGGGCCTGGGTCGCCAGCGCCGTCAGCGGCGTCTTCTCCGACGGCTTCCAGACCACCGGATCGCCGCAGACCAGGGCCAGGCAGGCATTCCAGGCCCACACCGCAACCGGGAAGTTGAAGGCGCTGATCACCGCGACAGGACCCAGCGGGTGCCAGGTCTCGCGCATGGCGTGGCCGGGGCGCTCCGAGGCGATGGTCAGGCCGTGCAGCTGTCGCGACAGGCCGACGGCGAAGTCGCAGATGTCGATCATCTCCTGCACCTCGCCGGCGCCTTCGGAGGCGATCTTGCCAGCCTCGAGAGTGACCAGGGCGGCGAGGTCGGCCTTGGCGGCCCGCAGCTCCTCGCCGAACAGCCGCACCAGTTCGCCCCGGCGCGGGGCCGGAACGCAGCGCCAGGTCCGGAAGGCCCGCGCCGCGCCGGCGACCTTGGCCTCGATGGCCTTGGCGTCGTCGAAGGCGACATGGGCCAGGACCTGGCCGTCGATCGGCGAGCGCACCGGGCTGCCGCCGTCGGCGGACAGGTCGACGCCCAGGCGGGCCAGGATCTCGCGGGCGTGGGCGGCGGGAGCGGGGAGGGGCGTGGACATGCCGCCATGGACGCGCCCCTCGGGCGTCGGGTCAAGACCCGCATACCGCGACCCGCTTGGGTTGACGCAGCGGCGGGGCGCCTTCAAATGAATCGCCCGCGACGGGGTGGCTACGTACGGCGCGACTCGCGAGATGGACGACCAGGGCACGTTGCAACAAATCCAACAGGGACTCCCGACGCGGGTCGAGGCCCTGCGCGCTCGCGTCGATCGTCGCCTGGCCGAACTGGCGCCCGCGCCGGGCACCGCGCCCGATCGCCTGGTCGAGGCGGTGCGCTATTCGCTGCTGGCCCCGGGCAAGCGTTTCCGTCCGATGCTGGTGCTGCTGGCCGCCGAGGCCTTCGGCGCCAATGAAGGCGCCGCGCTCGACGCGGCCTGCGCCTTCGAGATGATCCACGCCGCCTCGCTGGTGCTCGACGACCTGCCGGCCATGGACGACGCCGGCCTGCGTCGCGGCCTGCCGACCATCCACCGCGCCTTCGACGAGGCAACCGCCATCCTCGCGGGCGTCGGTCTGCTGAACCAGGCCTATGCCGTCATCGCCGCCGACAAGGCGCTGCCTGGCGAGCTGCGGGCCGAGATCGTGGCCCGCGCCGCAGAGGCCGTCGGCTTCATGGGCCTGGTGGCCGGCCAGGCCCGCGACCTGCTCGACCGCGACCAGCTGCGCGACATGGCCGCCATCGACCGGCTGAACCACGAGAAGACCGGCGTGCTGATCATCGCCGCCGCCCAGGTCGGGGCCCTGATCGGCGGAGCCGACGCGGCGGCCGTCGAACAGGTTGGCGAGTTCGCCCGCCGGGTGGGCCTGGCCTTCCAGATCCGCGACGACATCATCGACGCCGAGGGCTCGGTCGAGGCCGCCGGCAAGGACGTCGGCAAGGACGCCGCCATGACCACGGCCGTGTCGCGCCTGGGCCTGGCCGGCGCCCGCGCGGCCATGGAAGAGCATCTCTCCGCGGCCGAGGCCGCCCTGGCGTGCGCCGGCGGCGGCGGGCTGCTGGGTCCCTACGCCGGCCGGCTGTTCGCCGCGCGCAAGGCGGCGGCGTGATCCCAGACCCTATTCTGGTTGCTGAAGGCGTCGTGCGTTCCTACGGCCAGCGCCGGGTGCTGAAGGGCGTCGACCTGACCCTGCATCCGGGCGAGATCTACGCCCTGCTGGGCCACAACGGCGCTGGCAAGACCACCCTGGTGCGCGCCATCTGCGGTCGTTTGAAGCCCGACGCCGGCAGCGTGCGCCTCAACGGCGCCGACCCGGCCCGCACCCCCGCCGCGCGCGCAGGGCTAGGCCTCGTGCCGCAGGAGATCGCCCTCTACGCCAACCTTTCGGTGCGCGAGAACATCGAGACCTTCGCCGTCCTGGCCGGCGTGCCGCGCGCCGCCATCCCCGCCGCCGTGCGCCGGGCCATGGAGCTGACCCGCACGCTGGAGCGCGCCGACGCGCCGGTCCGCACCCTGTCGGGCGGCTTCCAGCGCCGCGCCAACATCGCCGCCGCCATCGTCCACCAGCCCACCTTGCTGATCCTCGACGAGCCGACGGTCGGGGTCGACATCGACGCCCGCGAGGCCGTCGACGCAGTGATCCGCGACCTGCGCGACCTGGGCGTCGCCGTGTTGATCGTCACCCACGACCTGGACCAGGCCGGCGCCCTGGCCGACCGCGTCGGTTTCCTGCGCGACGGGAGCATGGTGCTGGAGGGCGAGCCGCGCGCCCTGGTCGCCGAGGCCTATGGCGACCAGATGGAGATCCTGGTCCATCTGTCGGAAGGCCTCGACACCGCCGGCGAGATCCGCCTGGCCGCCGAGGGGCTGGAGCCGACCCGCCGTCCGGGCGTCTGGACCCGCCTCGACGCCGGCGGCTACGCGGCGGCCGGGCGCCTGGACGCCCGTCTGCGCAAGCTCGGTTTGGCCCCGCGCGAGATCCGCGTGCGTGAGCCGTCCCTGGCCAACCTCTTCACCCTTGTCGCCGACCGGAAGGCCGCATGAAGACCCGGGCCTTGATGGCGCTGGCCATGATGCGGGTCATGGCGCTTGAGCTGTGGCGTGACCGCGCGGCCCTGGTTATGACCTTCCTGCTGCCGCCGCTGGTGTTCCTGATCTTCTCGTCGGTGTTCGCCGGGACTTCGGGCGACAATCTGCAGCCCAAGCTGGCCGTGACCGATCTCGCCAAGACCGACGCCTCTCGCCGGGTCGCCGCCGCCCTGCTCAAGAGCCCCGACGTCCGCGCCGAGACCGCGCCCGATCCCGCCGCCGTACGGGCCAGGGTCAAGTCCGGACAGGTCGATGTCGGCCTCGTCATCCGCACCGACCCCGCCGCGCCGGGCAAGCCGTTCCTGATCGTCGCCGACCCGTCCCGTGCCGTGGCCGCGCCCCTGGCCCAGGCCCGCACCCAGCAGGCCCTGGCCGCCGCCGCGCCTGATGCTGCCCTGCGTCGCTCGGTCGAGGCCCTGACGCCGGCGCTCGGTGAACTCTCGCCCGTCCAGTCCGCCCGCATTGACGCCGCCGCCAAGCAACTGCGCGCCAAGCCGCCGGCGCTGAAGGAAGACCTGTTCGATCGCGAGCAGATCGCCGGCGCCCGCAAGGGCGGGGCGGTGATCGCCTATTACGCCGGGGCGGTGATGATCCTGTTCGCCCTGTTCTCGGCCATGCAGGGGGCGCTGTCGCTGATGGAGGAGCGCCGCGCCGGCGTCGCCGACCGCCTGCTGGCGGGCGTGGCCGGCATGGGGCCGGTGGTCACCGGCAAGTTCCTTTTCCTGACCGCCCAGGCCATTGTGCAGGCGGTGATGATCTTCGTGGTCGCCCAAGCCGTCTACGGCGTCGAGGCGCTCCAGCACTTCGCCCTGTGGCTGCCCACCACCCTGGCGGCCGGCGTCTGCTCGGCGGGCCTGGCGCTCGGCCTCGTCTCGCTGTGCCGCACGCGCGACCAGGCCCAGATGCTGTCGACCTTCGTGATCCTGGTGCTGGCCGCGATCGGCGGCAGCATGGCCCCGCGCTTTCTCATGCCCGCCTGGCTGCAGAGCCTGGGCTGGCTGACGCCCCACGCCTGGGTCATCGACGCCTATCAGGCCGTGCTCTGGCGCGACGGCGGGATCGCGTCGGTGTATAAGGCCTGGATCGTGCTGGCCGCCGTCGGCGCGACGGGTCTCGGCGTCGCCCAGGCCCTGTCGCGCGATCCGCAGCGCTAGATTTGAGCCAGGGCAAGGATGAGTCCGCAAAAGCCTGATCCGATCAGGCGGCGGTCTCCAGAGTAGGAAAGCGATGGTCACCTTCGGACTTCAGGTCGCCCTGTTCCTGGCCGCCTTCGCCTTCATGGAAGGCTTCGCCTGGTTCACCCACAAGTACGTCATGCACGGCTTCCTGTGGGTCTGGCACCGCTCGCACCACGAGCCCCGCCACGGCGCCTTCGAGCTGAACGACCTGTTCGCGGTGGTCTTCGCCGCGCCCGCCATCGTCGCCATCTGGTTCGGGACCAATGGCGGCCTGCCGTGGCTGCTGCCCGTCGGCCTGGGGATCACCGCCTATGGCGCGGTCTATTTCATCTTCCACGACGGCATGGTGCACCAGCGCTTCAAGGTCCCGCTGGGCAAGTCGGCCTACTGGAAGCGCCTGATCCAGGCCCACCGTATCCACCACGCCGTCCACACCAAGGAGGGCGCGGTGTCGTTCGGCTTCCTGCTGGCCCGTCCGATCCGCGAACTGAAGGCCAAGCTGCGGGCGCGGGGCGTCCAGGCCTGATGCCGATCCTGCTGGAGGTTCTGTGGAAGGGGCTGCTTGGCGGCCTCGTCACCGCCCTGATCGTGCTGGCCTCGAAGAAGGGCAACGTCCTGCCCGGCATCCTGCCGCTGGCGCCGACCTTCGCCATCATCGCCCTGCTGGCCGTGGGCTCCAAGGGCGAGCCGGGCGGCTTCAGGACCGCGTGCCTGGCCGGCGCCAAGACCATCCCGGCCTATCTCGTCTTTCTCGGCGTCGCCTGGCTGCTGAGCGAGCGGGTCGACTACCGCCTGGCCATCCTCGGCGCGCTGGCCGCCTGGCTGGTCGCGGCCCTGGCGATCTTCCTGGGTCCGAAGCTGCTCTGAGCGGGCAAAGAGAAGGGCGGCAAGCAAGCCTGCCGCCCCATCGTCTTCACGCGGTCGAAGCGTTTATTCAGCCCCGCCGGCCTTGCGGTAGTCCAGCGGCGGCTTGCGGTCGCCGACCATGGCCTTGTACTGGAAGCCGTCGCCGCGGCGGCTGTTCAGCTCGGCCTTGGCGTCGGCGATCAGCTTGGGGTTCATGAACAGCTCGGCGCCGGTGATCGACAGGGTCTTGGCCGCCACGGCCGCGCCCTTGAGGCCGATCGAGTTGCCCGCCGCCGCCACGTTCTGCCAGCTGTGGCCGGCCGAGCCCGGCACGAAGGTCGCCGTCGACAGGCCCACCGTCGGGGTCACCCACGAGATGTCCGAGACGTCGGTCGAGCCGCCCACGCCGCCCTTCATGTCGGCCGGGGCGTAGGGTTCGATCTTGCCGACCGAGGCCAGGTCGCCGCCGCCGTTGGTCAGGCTCTTGGCGAGAGTCTTGGCGAACGCGGTCTCTTCCGGCGTCCAGGTGATCCCGCCGACGCTGACCAGGCTGTCGTTCATCACCTTGCCCAGCACGTCGTTGGGCAGCAGGTTGTAGACGCCGCCGGTCTGCTCGAACTCCACCGTCGTCTCGGTGGCCATGGCCGCGCCCTCGGCCGCCTTCTTGACGCGGTCCATGACGCTGACCACGACCTTCGGGTCGCTGTTGCGGACGTAGTAATAGACCTCGGCGAAGTCGGGCACGACGTTGGGGGCCTTGCCGCCGTTGGTGATCACGTAGTGGATCCGCGTGCCGTCGGGAATGTGCTCGCGCATGAAGTTGGCGGCGGTGTCGAGGATCTCCACGCCGTCCAGCGCCGAGCGCCCGGCCCACGGCGCGCCCGAGGCGTGCGAGGACTTGCCGCGGAAGCGGAACTTGCCGCTGATATTGGCCATCGAGGTGCCCTGGCGGGCCGAGTTCTCGTTGCCCGGGTGCCAGTGCAGGGTCACGTCGACGTCGTCGAACAGGCCCTCGCGCACCATGTAGACCTTGCCCGAACCACCTTCTTCGGCCGGGGTGCCGTAGACGCGGATCTCGCCCTGCACCTTGTTCTGGATCATCCACTGCTTGAGGGCGACCGCGCCGGCCACCGAGGCCGCGCCGAACAGGTTGTGGCCGCAGCCGTGGCCGTTGTCGGTGCCTTCACGCGGGGTCTTGGTCGGCACGGCGGCCTGCGACAGGCCCGGCAGGGCGTCGAACTCGGCCAGCACCGCGATCACCGGGCCCTTGCCCTGCTTGAAGCTGGCGACGAAGGCGGTGGGCTCGTCGGCCACGCCCGCCTTCACCTCGAAGCCGGCGGCCTTCAGCTGGTCCTGCAGCACGACCGTGCTCTTGGCCTCCAGGTAGCCGAGCTCGGCGTAATCCCAGATCTTCAGGGCCGCCTCGTTCATCTGCGGGGTGTAGGCGTCGACGTTCGCCTTCAGCTGGGTCTTCTGGGCGGCGCTCAGCGGCGCGGCCATGGCGCTCGAGGCCATCAGCGCGCAAACCAAGCCTGCGGCGGCGGTCTTGAAGATCGAAGTCACGAAAAGCCTCCCTGAACGCGACGCGAACGGCGCCGCTGTCTACTTCCATGACGCAGGGGGGAGGCCGTTCCTCAACCGGGGAGGGGAGAAAGTGGGCGGGGGCGCCCCGTCTCCGGTCGTCGCCGCCCTGGAGCCAGGGACCTCCGCCCCCGTCGCGGCGCGTGCCGCAAGGTCAAGCGGAGCCCGATAAAAACTCCATTTTGTCAGAGTATAGCTTGCTGCTGCTCGCCTTTGTCGAACCGACGCTCCGCATCGACATCTGAAACGAGCGCCCATCCGAAAAAGCCAAGCTTCCCTTCCTTGTATGGGGTTATGCGCGTCCGCATCCCTGAACGCGATTTCGAAATCTGCTGAAATGTGAAATCCATATTTCAATTTTCGCATTGATCATATCAATTGGATTGACCGGAAATGATTGCTCTGCACATTTAGTCGGACAAATGAAGCGACGAGGAAAATACCTCGCGCTCGACATGGGAGGGATTGATGAAGCGTATTGCCTTCATGCTGTCGGTCGCGCCGATGGCGCTTCTCGGCATGCCCGCGCTCGCGCAAACGACGGCCGCGGCTACGGACACAGCCACCGATACGACGGAGACCTCGGCCGTGACCGAGGTCGTCGTGACCGGCCTTCGCCAGAGCATGCGCTCGGCGCAGACCATCAAGCGCACCTCGGACGCCATCCTCGACGCGGTCGTCGCCGAGGACATCGGCAAGCTTCCCGACAACACGGCCGCCGAGACCCTGGCGCGCATCTCCGGCGTGCAGGTCGAACGTTTCAGCGACGAGGCCAATCGTGTCCTGATCCGAGGCCTGCCCGACGTCGCCACCACCTACAACGGCCGCGAGATCTTCACCGCCGAGCTGCGTCGCGTGCAGCTGCAGGACTTCCCGGCCCAGGCCCTGGCGGGGATCGAGATCTACAAGTCCGGCACCGCCGACATCGTCGAGCCGGGCCTGGCCGGCCTGATCAACGTCCGCACGCGTCGACCGCTCGATTTCAAGGGCCGGTTCATCGGCGGCGGCGTGCGCCTCACCTACAACGACCAGACCGAGAAGTTCGACCCGAACGGCAACATCCTGTTCTCGGACCGCTGGGACACGTCGATCGGCGAGATCGGCGTCCTGGCCAACGCCACCTACGCTCAGTCGCAATACCGCAACGGCGTGCGCTACAACAATCAGTGGATCCGCCAGGTCAGCCCGGCCTCCAGCGTCTCGCCGGCCAGCGCCGGCAACAGCTTCTACTACCCCCACTCGGTGGGTCTCTATAACGACGGCGGCAAGCGCTACCGGCCTTCGGCGAACGTCGCCCTCCAGTGGAAGCCGAACGACAAGCTCGAGATCTATTTCGATGGGATCTACCAGGGCTATCGCGGCCGTCAGGCGACCGACAACCTGGACGTCAACCTTCGTGACTGGGACTCCACCGTCCTGCAGGACCCCACCCTGACGAACGTCACGCTGGTTCCGGGGACGACCGACCAGGCCGCCGGCTTCACCAAGACTGGCGGCGTCGCGCCCCAGGCCTATCGTTCGACCGGCGCCGATCACACCAACACCTACCAGGGCGCGGTCGGCGCCGTCTGGCGCGGTGATCGCCTGACCCTGTCGACCGACCTCGCCTACGAGGACAGCGAGTACGAGGCCCGCAACTGGAGCCTGGACAGCGCCTTCACCACCGCGCCGACCGTGGTCGTCAAGTTCAACGAGAAGGACGGCGCGGCGTTCGACCTCACCGGCTTCGACGCCGCCAACCCGGCCAACTACTACTGGCGCGGCTATTACGAGCGCCACTACATCGCCAAGGGCAGCGGGGTCCAATGGCGCGGCGACGCGGTGTTCGACACCCGCCTGTCGTTCCTGCCCGAGATCAAGTTCGGACTGCGCTACACCGATCGCGACGCCTCGCTGATCCAGGGCTCGCGTTACGCCTGGGTGCTGCCGCTGAAGATCGCGCTGTCCAGCCTGCCTGTTGGGCAGCTCGAGATGATCGAGGATCCGTTCCGCGGCAGTTCACAGGGCTTCACCCAGTATCTGATGCCGACCCGCGAGGGGATCGCGGCGAACGCCGCCGCCCTGCGGCAACGCTCGATCGAAGCCCTGCAGCAGCTGATCGCGCTCTATCCCAACGACCAGGGCTACAAGGACACCCTGACGGCCTTCAGCAGCCCGGACGTGCCCCTCGACCAGGGCGGCGCCTTCAGCGCCACCGAACAGAGCTACGCCGGGTACGTCCAGGCCAAGTACGCCTTCGACGTGGGTTCGATCGCGTTTGACGGCGTGGCCGGTGTCCGGGTGGTTCAGACGGTCGGCGAATACTCCGGCGTCTCGCGCGTCTCGGTCAACGGCGCCACGAGCCTGATCCCCAGGACGATCGAGCAGAACTACACGGACGTGCTGCCGAACATCAGCCTGCGGATCCGGCCGCTCGACAAGGTGCAGTTGCGCCTGGGCTATACCGAGACCCGCACCCGCGTCGATTTCGGCGCGCTCAACCCGGCCCTCAACGTCACGCAGGTCGTTCGCGACCCCAACGAACCGGTCGATCCCAACGCGCCGGTGCAACCCAACGCCTACGGCTCGGGCGGAAATCCCGACCTCGTGCCGCTCACGTCCAAGAACTACGACATCAGCGCCGAGTACTATTTCTCCAGCACGGGCAGCATCACCGTCGCCGGCTTCTATCGCGACCTCTTCGGGTTCACGAGCAACTACACCAGCCGGGTCCAGGATCCAGTCTATGGCCTGATCGAAATCAGCCGTCCGGAAAACTCCGGGGCGGGCAAGATCAAGGGTTTCGAGGTCAACGCCCAGACCTTCCTGGATTTCCTGCCCGAAGCCTTCAAGGGCTTCGGCGTCCAGGGCAACGTCACCTACATCGACGGCAAGAACCAGTTCCCCCAGACGCTCGGCGCCGATGCGTCCTACGTCAAGATCACGGGCCTTTCCAAGTGGACCTACAACGCCGCTCTGTTCTACGAGCGCAACGGCGTGACGGGGCGCATCTCCTACAATCGACGCTCGCCCTGGGTCAGCTACTACCGTCAGGCGACCGACGGCTCGCAGTACACCGGCGTAGGGGTGCGGGCGACGTCCCGTCTCGACGCCTCCTTGAGCTACGACATTTCCAAGCAACTGACCGTCAGCCTCGACGTCAGCAACCTGCTGGCCAAGCCGTTCGAGAACTACAACAACTACTCGCCCGACCGGACCTATCCGGTCGATGTCCGCTACGAGGGCCGCTACTACGGCCTGGGCCTGCGCTTCCGCTTCGGCGAGTGACAACGGCGTGGGCCGGCGGCCGAGAGGCTGCTGGCCCGACGCGCCCTCGTCGGGTTGATCCGCGGCTGAAGAGTTCGATCCGAAGGGATGTGGATCGCCGCTACGGCGAAACCAGGACGATCTCGCCGCCTTCGCCCTGGCGCACCTTGGCCGCGCCGTAGGCGCTGAGCGCATCCACGAAGCCGCCGACGTCGCCGGTCTTGAAGCGGCCGCTCATCGGGGTGGCGGCCACGCGCGGCGAAGCGATGCGGATCTTGCGGTCCGAATAGCGGTTCAGCTCGCCGACGATCTCCGACAGCGGCTGGTTGTCGAAGGTCAGGCTGCCCTGGCGCCAGCTGGTCAGGGCCGAGACATCGGCGGCGGCCACCGCCCAGGTCGCGCCGGCGCGCTGCTCCAGGCGCGAGCCGGGCAGCAGGTCGACGCTGTTGTGGGCCACCGGATCGGCGACGCGGATCTTGCCTTCCAGCAGGCTGACCGACCAGACGCCCGGATCGATGCGGACGTTGAACGCCGTGCCCAGCGCCGTGACCGTGCGGCCCTGCGCCGTCACCACGAACGGGCGCTGCGGGTTCTTGGCCACCTGGAAGAAGGCCTCGCCGCGATCGAGCGTCAGGCCGCGCCGCTGGCCCCATTCGGTGACGCGCAGCACGGTGTCGGTCGACAGGGTGGCGACCGAGCCGTCGGCCAGGGTAATGCTCTTCTGCTCGCCGACGCCGGTGCGGTAGACGACCTGAGCCGTCTGGGCCGGGGCGAGCGCGGGCGCGGAATGATCGGAAGGGGCCGTGGCCAGCCACAGGGCCGTGCCGAAGCCGCCGGCCATGACCATGCCGGCGATCGCCGCGGCCCAGCGCATCTGCGGGCGGGCGCGGCGGCGGCGGACATCGGCCGCCAGCTCGGCCTTCAGCGAGGCGCGGGCGGCCAGAATCTCGGGCTCGTCCGACAGCGCGCCGATGCGCGACCAGGCGTCGGCGGCGGAATCGAAGGCGTCCTTGTGGGTCGGATCGGCCTTCAGCCAGGAATCGAAGTCACGCCGCAAGCCCAGGTCGTTCGGCCGGTTGTGCAGGCGCGCGACCCATTCCGCGGCGTCCGGTTCACCGGAAGAAGCCAGGTTTGGGGCGGTGTGGCGCATCGTGTTCCTGCAGACGGCTCGTCAGGTGTTTGAGAGCCTTGGCGACGTGTTTTTCGACCGCGCTGACTGAGAGTCCCAGTTGAGCGGCCGCCGCCTTGTAACTCATGCCTTCAAAACGCACGAGCATGAATGCAGCGCGTGTCCTTAAAGGAAGATCACCAAGGGCCGCGGCGGCGACGGCGGCCGCCTGCTTGGCCTGCAGGATCCGGTCCGGCGACAATTCGTCGAGCGGGTGGTGGATCTCCTCCAGCTCGCAGTGGGCCTGGCGCTTGCGCACGGTGTCGCGGCGACGGCGGTCGAGCAGGACGTTGGTGGCGGTCTGGAAGATGAAGCTGCCGAGGTTCGACACTTCGCCGCCGTCTCGGCGGTTATGCAGTCGGAGAAGAACCTCCTGGACGAGGTCATCGACCTCGCCGCCTTCCACCCTGCGGCGGAAGAAAGCTCTCAGGGCCTGCTGGTAGGGCAGGGAAGCTTGGGCCAGGCCCTCGCTCCCTCGCGCTCCAGCGGCCAGATTCGCCAGCGCCATACGTCGTCCCCGACACAACGAGTCTTTTTTGTTGCGATCATTCGTCAGCAGCGTGACGAGCGGGTCAACCCACGTTCTCGCACTTGCCGTCGGGGCGCCCGGCCTGCCAGATTAACAGGCAGAGTCTCCGGAATGTCCGCCAGGCGGGGGCCTAGGTGGGGGCGAGGGGACGGGATCGCCGGCCAACGGCGACGAGGGGACTGGCCTTGGGAAACGCAGCGGTGAAGGAAGGGGCGCTGCCGAGTACTGGAGCCCCGGGGGTCTTGCACACACGCCATTGTCGATCCGCCCTGGCGGGGTGGCTCGCGCTCGCCGCCATGGCGACGCCGGCCGCCGCCGTCGCGGCCGCGCCGCGCCGGGTCGACATTCCGGCGGGCACGCCGATGGCGCGAGCCCTGACGTCCTTCTCCGCCCAGACCGACACCGAGATCCTGTTCAACCCGGCCCTGGTGGTGGGCCTGTCGTCGCCCCGCGTTCGCGGCCAGCTGGAGCCTGACGAAGCTTTGCGGCGGCTGCTGGCCGGTTCGGGCCTGGTCGCCCGCCGGCATGGCGGCCGGCTGCTTATCGAGCGGGCCGCGCCGCCGCGCGCCATAGCCGCCGCGCCGTCAGCCGCCGCGCCTCCCGCCACGGCCGAGGTCGACGCGGTGATGGTCACCGCCCTGCGCCGCTCCATGCCCGAGCAGAGCACGCCGTTGTCGATGCGCGTGATCGGCGGCGAGGCCCTGAACGCCACCGGCGCGGTGACCTTCGAGCGGGTCGCCCAGCGCCTGCCGGGCCTGACCCTGACCAGCACGGGCGTGGGCCGCATGCGCATGACCCTGCGCGGCGTCTACGGCTCGGGCGAGGCGACGACGGCCCTCTATTACAACGACGTGCCGGTCTCGGGACCCAGCGGCACCACCGCCGATCCCGGCGGCTCGTTCCCCGACCTGCTGCTGGTCGACGTCGACCGGCTGGAAGTGCTGCGCGGGCCGCAGGG
Source organism: Caulobacter sp. GW821-FHT10C03 (assembly GCF_059415485.1). Lineage (NCBI taxonomy): Bacteria > Pseudomonadati > Pseudomonadota > Alphaproteobacteria > Caulobacterales > Caulobacteraceae > Caulobacter > Caulobacter sp. GW821-FHT10C03. The sequence goes on from NZ_JBWKNI010000001.1 coordinate 425,053, forward strand.
CACGCTCTACGGCTCCAGCGCCATGGGCGGGGCGGTGAAGGTGGCCTTCAACCGCGCCGACCTGTCGCGCGACCAGGCGGGCCTCGAACTGGAAGGCGGCGTCGTCGGCGGCCGGGCCGGCGGGGCGGCGACCGCCGTGGCCAACAAGACCTTCGCCGACGACCGCGCCGCTGTGCGCCTGACGGCCTATCGCCGCGACGAGGCCGCCTTCGCCGACAACGCGCGCCTGGGCCTGACCGGCGTCAACGCCGGCCGCACCATCGGCGCGCGCCTGGCCGCCGCCTGGCGGCCTCGCGACGAGATGCGGATCGACCTGCTGCTGGCCGCCCAGGACTCCAAGCTGCGCGACACCGGGGCCGGCGCGCCGGGCGAGCCCTCGCACGTCTCGCGCAACTTCGTGCGCACCCCGTTCGACAGCCAGGTGTGGTTCGGCGCCCTGTCGTTCGAGAGCCGCCTGCCGGGCGTGCGCTTCTCGGCGTCGCTGGCCCGCTACGAATGGCGCAACATTCGCCAGATCGACTACACCGGCACCCTGCAGTCCGAGCGCGGCAGCGCCGCCGGCTGCGCCCGCTGGCTGGCGCTCGGCTCCAGCGCCGCCTGCGACGCGGGCCAGATGGGCGCCTACGCCTCCTACGTCGACAGCCGCACGCCGGGCCTGCTGTACCAACCCATCGACCTCGTCGCCGACGTGCGCGAGGCGCGCCTGACCTCCGACTACGAGGGGGCGCTGCAATGGACGGTCGGCCTGTTCTCCGAGACCCGCCGCGACAGCATCGACAGCCAGGTGCGAGTCGCCGACCCGGTCACCGGCCTGCCGGTCGACGCCGCCGGCTACACCGGCCGCCGCATCGTCGACACCCGCCTCGACCAGGTCGCCGCCTATGGCGAGGCGACCCTGGCGGTGGACGACCGGACCGACGTCACCCTCGGCGCCCGCCGCTTCGCCTACGACAAGAAGACCGTCGGCCGGGTGCTGGTGGTCAACGTCATCTCCGACACATCGGGGGGAAATTTCCGCAACCGGGTCGAGGAGGACGGCTGGAGCATGAAGGCCGTGGCCTCGCGCCGCTTCACGCCCCGGCTGATGGGCTACGCCCAGATCTCGCAGGGCTTCCGGCCCGGCGGCGTCAACACCGCCCCCGGCCTGCCGGCCGAGCTTCAGGCCTACGGGTCCGACATGCTGTGGAACCGGGAACTGGGCCTAAAGTCGCGCTGGGCCGGCGGGCGGCTGTCGGCGAACCTCGCGCTCTACAGCATCGACTGGCGCGACATGCAGTATTCGGCGACCAGCGCCAACGGGGCCTTCGCCTTCGTCACCAACCTGGGCCGCGCCCGCATCGACGGCGCCGAATTCGACATGGTCTGGAGCCGCGGCGTCTCGAAGCTCGGCTTCAACCTCGCCGCCACCGAGGCCGTGCTGACCCAGGACCAGACCTCCGGGGCCATGGCGGGGCTCGGCCACGAGGGCGACCACCTGCCGGCCGTGCCGCGCGAGGCCTTCACCGTCTGGGGCGAGACCCGCCGCGAGCTGCCGGGCGGGGCGGCCCTGATCCTCAACGGTTCGGCCGCCTATGTCGGCCAGTCGCGCTCGACCTTCGAGTCGGTCAGCCCCGGCTCGGGCCGAGACCTGGGCGGCGTCACCCTGCTGGACGGGCGTGTGGCGATCGAGCAGGGGCGGGGGTCGGTGGGCCTGTTCGTCGAGAACCTGCTCGACTCCGACGCCCCGCTGTTCATCACCACCGGCCGCCTGCCGCAGTCGTTCTCGCCCCAGCCGCGCCGCGTGGGTCTGAGCCTGCGTTTCGCCTACTGAGCGATGTTTTCGCCTCTAGGGCGAACCTGTGTTAACCTTCCCGCACGCGCCCGTCAGAGGCGTGGCAATCGTTAGGGAGGTTCAACATGGCCCACGCCATGCGTGTTTCCGTGCGTCCCGTGTTCTTCAAGACCTGTGACGTCAACAAGCCGGAGTCGCCCGAGCTCCGGCACGCCGGCCCCTGCATCCAGTGGGACAGGGTCGGCATCATCGCCATGGTGCTGATGTTCGGCGCCGGCCTGGCGACCTGGGCCTACGCAGCGCTCTGATACTCGCCGCCGATCACCGATTTCCCAGGTGACGGCGGTGGTCTCGTCGCGCCATGCTCTCTCCTTGCATGCAAGGCTTGGGGGAGCGCATGGCGGACGAGACGAGCAATCTCTGGAACGACGACCTGGCGCCGACCACGGCCGCCCAGCGCACCTGGCGCGCGCGCCACTTCGCGGCCCTGTGGCTGGGCATGGTCATCGCCGTGCCCGCCTACATGCTGGCCGCCGGCCTGGTGGAGCAGGGGATGTCGGCGGTCCAGGCCGTCTGGGCGGTGCTGCTGGGCAACCTGATCGTCCTGGTCCCCATGCTGCTGATCGGCCACGCCGGCGCCAAGCACGGCGTGCCCTACGCCGTGCTGGCCCGGGCCTCGTTCGGCTGGCGCGGCGCGCGTTTGCCTGCGCTGGCCCGCGCCATCGTCGCCTGCGGCTGGTACGGCATCCAGACCTGGATCGGCGGCGGCGCGCTCCTGACCCTGCTCGGCGTCATGGTTGGGGCCAAGCTGGACGGCCCGATGATCCCGCTGCTGGGCATCGGGGTGGGCCAGCTCCTGGCCTTCCTGGCCTTCTGGCTGATCCAGCTGGCCTTCGTCACCAAGGGCCTGGAGACCGTCCGCAAGCTCGAGACCTGGACCGCGCCGGTCAAGGTGATCGTCTGCGTGGCCCTGGTCTGGTGGGCGTTGTCCAAGGCCGGCGGCCTGGGACCCATCCTGCACGAGCCCTCGGCCTATGACGCCGGCGGCGCCAAGGCCGGCCGCTTCTGGGCCGACTTCGGCCCGGCCGTCACCGCCATGACCGGCTATTGGGCGACGCTCGCCCTCAACATTCCCGACTTCACCCGCTTCGCCCGCACCCAGAAGGACCAGATCGTCGGCCAGGCCCTGGGCCTTCCCGGTCCCATGGCCCTGCTGGCGGCGATGAGCGTCGTCGTCACCTCGGCCACGGTGCTGATCTTCGGCAAGGCGATCTGGGACCCGGTGGCCCTGTCGGGCGACATCGGCGGGATCGCCGTGCTGGTCGGCCTGGTGGTGATCAGCCTCGACACCGTCTCGTGCAACATCGCCGCCAACCTGGTCGGCCCGGCCTACGACTTCGCCGCCCTCTGGCCCAAGCGGATCACCTACCGCATCGGCGGCTACATCACCGCCGTCATCGGCGTGCTGATCATGCCCTGGAAGCTCCTGGAGAGCACGGCGGGCTACATCTTCGTCTGGCTCACCGGCTACGGCGCGCTGCTGGGCCCCATCGCCGGCATACTGATCGTCGACTACTGGCTGCTGCGCCGCACGGTGCTGGACGCGCCCGGCCTCTATGACCGCACCGGACCCTACACCTACCGCAACGGCTGGAATCCGGCGGCCCTGGTCGCCTTCGCCGTCGGTGTCGCGCCCAATCTGCCGGGCTTCCTGCACGCGGCCGCCCCGCACGCCTTCGCGGGCGTCGGCGCGCCTTGGACGACCCTCTACCAGTACGCCTGGTTCGTCGGGGCGGGTCTGGCCGGCGCGCTCTACTGGGGCCTGATGGCGAGAAAAACACCCGGGTAATATTGACTCCATAATTTGCCCGGGTAAAAAGCCGTCAACTCAAGGAGACGGCGATGAACTCGCGCAAGGCGCTGCTGCGCGCCTACAAGGAAGAAAAGCCCCGGCCCGGCGTTTACGCCGTGCGCTGCGGGCGCACCGGCCAGGCCTTCGTCGGCGGAACCGAGAACGTGGCGACCCGCCAGAACGGCGTCTGGTTCTCCTTGCGCCTCGGCTCGCATCCCAACGCCCGCCTGCAAGGCGCCTGGAACGCTCATGGCGAAACGGCTTTCGCCTTCGAGGTGCTGGAGACCATCGACGCCGAGGGCCTGGAGCCGAAGGGCAGGGCGCTGCGCCTAGCTGATCGCCGCAAGCACTGGTGCGAAGCCCTGAACGCGGTAGACCTCGTCCGATGACCTACGCCCTGTTCGAGACCGGCGCCCGCCTCGCCGCCGGCGACCAGTTGACCGTCGCCCTGGCCGCCCAGGCGGTGTTCGCAAAGCGTCCCGACGCCCCGCTGCTGATCTTCGATCCCGACGGCCGGCAGGTGGACTTCGACCTGCGCGGAAGCCCCGAAGACCTCGCCGCCCGCCTGGCGCCCGTCGAGGCCGAACCGGAAACGCCGCGCGGCCGTGGCCGGCCCAAGCTCGGCGTCGTCGCCCGCGAGGTCACCCTGCTGCCGCGCCACTGGGACTGGCTGGCCGCCCAGCCCGGCGGCGCCTCGGTGGCCCTGCGCAAGCTGGTCGAGGCCGCCCGCCGCGAGGCCGAGGCCCCCGACCGCCAGCGCCGCGCCCGCGACGCCGCCTACCGCTTCGCCAGCGCCGCCGCCGGCGACGCCCCCGGCTTCGAGGCGGCCATGCGGGCGCTCTACGCCGGCGACCGGGAAGGGTTCGAGGCCGGCCTCGCGCAATGGCCCGCCGACGTTGCCGAGCACGCTAGGACGCTAGCCGACCTCTAGATCCTTCTCCCGCAATGGGAGAGGGGCTTCTACTTGCCGCGCGGCTGCAACAGGTCCCAGCGGTTGCCGTAGAGGTCCTCGAACACCGCCACGCTGCCATACGCCTCGTGCCGGGGCTCCTCGAGGAAGGTCACGCCTGCAGCGGAGAGCCGGGCGTGGTCGCCGTCGAAGTCGTCGGTGTGCAGGAAAAGCCAGACCCGGCCGCCGCCCTGGCCGCCGACCATCGCCGCTTGGCGCTCGTCGGCCGCCTTGGCCAGCAGGAACCGCGACCCGCCGGTGCCGGGGGAGACGACGACCCAGCGCTTGCCCGCGCCCAGCTCGCTGTCCTCCACCAGGTCGAAGCCCATCTTGCCGACATAGAAGCCCAGGGCCTCGTCATAGTCGCGCACGAGCAGGGACAGGAGGGCGAGGTGCTGGGCCATGGCGACTCACGCGGGGGAAGGGGAGGGAGAGCGCGGACTTTGGGGCCAATTCCCCATCCGTAAAATCCCTGCTTTCGGTGGAGAGCCTCAGCCCCCGAACAGCTTCAAGAGATAGCTCGGCGCGGCGTTGGCGATCGACAGCGACTTGATCGCCAGCTGTTGCTTGATCTGGAGCGCCTGGAGGCGCGTCGCCTCCTGGGCCATGTCGGCGTCGACCAGCCGGCCGACCGAGGCCTCCAGCGTATCCTGCAGCTTGTCGATGAAGGTCAGGTGGGTGTCGAGCGCATTGGCCTGGGTGCCCAGGGTCGACAGGGCGGCGGTGACCTTCTGCATCACGCCGTCCATGGCCTTGATCTCGACGTTTGTCGGCCGGGTCAGCAGGTCGGCGGGCATGCCCGACATCGTGGCGCCCGAGGTCGACAGATCCACGTGGTCGACGTCGATGGTCGAGTCGGCCTTGGCGTTGGCCAGGGCCTTGATGGAGCCGTTCGAGCCCGACGAGATCAGGTTCACCCCGTTGAAGCTGGCGTTTTCCACCGCCCGGTCGATCTGCTTGCGCAGCGAGACGTAGTCGTCGCTCAGCGCCTTGCGGCTGGCGGTGGTCAGGCTGGCGTCGGAAGCCGCCAGCATCTTCTGCTTCATCTGGTCGAGCAGGTCGGTGACGGTGTCGCCGGCCGCCAGGGCCACGTCCGTCGTCGACTGGCCGCGTTGCAGCGAGGCGCGCACGGCGTCCAGCGATTTGGCCTCGGCCGACTGCATCTTGGCGGTCGCCCAGACGGCGGGATTGTCCTTGGGGCTCGAGATCTTCAGGCCGGTCGCGATGCGGCGCAGCGTGGTCGCCAGTTCGCCATTGATGGCGTTCAGCGACTGCAGGGCGATCATCGCCCCCACATTGGTGTTGATGCTGTTCAGCGGCATCGACCCGTTTCCCGGCGCGGCCATTCTGGCCAAGGACGCGTTTTGCATCCAAGGCGCAGTTCTGCACGCGTTGCGTTAGCGGATCGTTAGGATGCGCGGAAAAGTTATCAACCTCCGTTCCCTCTCCCCTTGCGGGAGAGGGTGGCCCCGCGGAGCGGGGTCGGGTGAGGGTCTCTCAGACCTTTCAGCGCCACTCCTCCCCCGTGCAAGGGGGGAGGGGGACCACGAAGTGGTGGAGGGGGCGAGACCGGGCTCCGTGCCTGTCCGCTCTCTCCCCCGTAAAATCCCCGCGAAAGCGGGGACCCAGGCTTTTTCTGCAACCCACGACGCTCGACGATAAAACACCTGGGTCCCCGCTTTCGCGGGGATTTTACGGAGTTGGGGCGGCCTTACGCACGCTGCTCACACGGCGTAATCGGAAAAGAGTTGAGCGAACTCAACGCCCTACAACTTTATAACCCCAACTTGTCCCCACCCACTCGAGCCGCCCCATAATCATCCCCATCCCAGCCATGGGGAGGGCTCTTGGTACCGGCCCGAGTTAGCGGCTGTGGA
>NZ_JBWKNI010000002.1:0-198596 GCF_059415485.1 Caulobacter sp. GW821-FHT10C03
GACCGAGGGGAAAACCTCAGTCGCGTATCTGGTTTGCATAGTTTCTTGACGAGTTCCCATCACACAATGACCAAGCCCTAAAGCTCAGCCACCGTATAAATGGTGTCTTCAAGAGACCGCATTCGTCAGCGTCTATTGCGCCATCCCGAAGGATGACCGCCAGAGCGCCGCCGCCTGCGTTTCTCTTTCCAAATCAACAATGTCAAAGACCCGAACACACCTTCCGGTGAGCCCATCGTTTAGCGCCCGATGTCGGCGGAGGCGGCTATCTATCCAACCTCGAATTCCGTGTCAAATCGTTTTTTCAAAACTTTCTGACCCGATGCCGAACCAGGGAAGAACCCCGGACCAGCGAGCTGGCAGCTTCTAAAGAAACCACCAAACCCTGTCAAGCAATTCTTTCCAAGAAAGTCTTGCCCGACTTCTTCGCTTCAACTTCCGAATTCTTGCGAACTCTTCCATCTCTGCGACTGGGTGGGCGCTTCTAGTGAAGCAATCCTGCCCAGTCAACCAACTCTTTTCATCATCTTCCGAAGAACCGAAGCTCCCCAGAAAGCAACAAAAGCGCTCCCTCCCGAAGACCAAAAGGTCGTCGGCAATCCAGCTGCCCGAGTCGATTGAGGCCGCGGAACTTAGCGATGAGATCCGACCGAAGCAAGGGCCTTTCGGCCTCGTTTCGAGCGTCTTCGTCAGCGCCGTTCCGAGCGAGGGGCGCATATAGGCGCGTGACGAAAGGATGACAAGCGTGAATCCGCACGCCCCTTCCAGGACCCGCGCAAGACCTGGGGATGACGCCACGCGGGGCCGCGCCAGGCGGTCTCCACGCCCCCTCTATAGAGAGCTCGATGCAGAGCCAGGCCGGCTCCGCGCCTTGAACCGCCGCCGCCCCATCGCCACTTCCTGGAGACGTTGCGGAATCGGGGCGCCGCTCCAGGGCCCCGGACCTCCGCGAACGAAGTCGCTTGAAGCGAAGGACTTCGCATGACCCGGACGATCCTGTTCGACAGCCCCTTTCTCCTGGGCTTCGAACACACCCGAGATTTGATCGAGCGCGCCGCCAAGGCCGCCGGCGAGAGCTATCCGCCCTATAATGTCGAGCAGACCGACGAGGGGGTGCGCATCACCCTGGCCGTGGCCGGCTTCTCGCCCGACCAGTTGCAGGTCACCGTCGAGGGCGGCCAGTTGGTCGTCGCCGGCCGTCGCGACGGCGACGGCAAGGGCGAGATCGACCGCGCCTACCTGCACCGGGGAATCGCCGCCCGCGGCTTCCTGCGCACCTTCGTGCTGGCGGAAGGCATGGAGGTCTCGGCCGCCACCCTCGAACACGGCCTGCTGCACGTCGACGTCGCCCGCCCGCCGCCCGAACGGCTGGTCAAGAAAATCCCCATCCGCTCGCAGGGCTGAGGCCCTTCGCAATCGCCCTTCCGAAGCTCGGCTGAACCGCAGGGCCTTCGGGGCGTTCCCCTATCGAAGGAGGTGGTCACATGACGCCCAATTCGCACACGCCGTTCTTCTCGACCGAGGCCTTCGCCGCGCTGGGCGCGCCCGACCTCGTCTATGTGCGCCCGATCAAGGCGGCCGAAATCCTCGCCGACGCCCCCGAGGGCGTGGAAGACTTCGATCTGGCCCCCGACCAGACGCTCTATGCGGTGTGCAGGGCCGACGGGGCCCGCCTGGCGGTGCTGACCGACCGCGACGCGGCCGTGGCGGCCGCCCTGGCCCACGAACTGGCGCCGGTCTCGGTGCACTAGACCTTCGGACCGGAAGACGGCCCAAACGAAAAGGGCGGCGGATCCTGCGATCCGCCGCCCTTCTTCTTTTATGCGACTACCGACCTCAGTTGAGGTTGGCGGCCGGCGCCTGCTGCTGGCGGAACATGGTGATGGCGATCAGGCGATCCCAACCGACCAGCGACACCAGGTGCGCGTAGATCTGGGCCAGGGCGCCCGTCGACTGCAGTTCCTTCAGCTTCTCGATCGGCAGAGCGTTCAGCTTGTCTTCCGAGACGCCGTAGTACTCGGCCACGACCTGCGGCTCGGCCGGCTGGCCGTCGGCGCCCTGCGGGGTGAAGGTGGCCTTCTTCAGTTCGAAGAGGTCGTTGTCCTTCAGCAGCTGCACGAACGAGTCGGTGCGGCGGCGTTCGACTTCGAAGTCGTCGCAGAACTTGATGCAGTTCTGGGTGTATTCGGTCGGCTCGCCCTTGGCGTCGAACAGCGGGGTCTCGCCGCCTTCGGCCAGCAGGTTCGAACCGCGGTCGATGCAGACGATCATCCGGCCCTGAGCGTCGTCATTGGCCAGCACGAACGGATAGCGGCGGACATAGGCCGGGATGTAGACGCCGACTTCGGTCGAGCCGTCGGCGTGGATGAACAGGTTCTCGCCCTGGTTCAGGCCCATCACGGCCAGCGGAACGCGCTCGTCGCCGGCGAAGATGATCGGATAGGACAGGCCCGCGGGGCCGAATTCCGTGACCGTCAGCGGCACGGCGGTGCCGGCGGCGGCGAAGCCGTAGGGCTTGTCCCGGTGGACCAGGCCCAGCGCGCCATGCTGCTCGCGGTTAAGCGGCTCGGGCGTCGAGTAGAAGAGAACGTTGCCGGTGATGCCGCCGGCGGACTGGGTCGTTTCCATAAGAAGCTCTACAGAAGGGCTAAGAAGAACGGACGCTCTATCGCTTAGGCGGCCTTTGGTGGTCAGCGCTTCTAGCCGATCTGCGATATCCCGGCAATCGACACCTCCGGAGAGGGAATCGCCGTCCCGACCCTCGCCTGGCGAGCGAAGGCCGGGACCCGGGCCGGCCTAGAACTTCCAGGCGATCCCGGTACGGATCGAACGGCCCGGCGACGGGGCGATGTCCTTCAGGAACGAGGCGTGCTCGCGCACCTCCTCATCGGTCAGGTTGCGGCCTTCGAGGAACAGGCGCAGCGGCTCGTCGGCGAAGGGCTTCACCGTCACCTTCAGGTTCACCACCGTATAGGCGTCGGTCGGCAGCTCGTAGGTCGCCACGCGGTCCTGTTCGGCGACATGGCGCACTTCCAGCTCGCTCTCGACGCGCGAGACGGTCCAGATCGCCCGGCCGGTCACCGACCACGGCGGGATGCGGGCCGGCGCGCCCAGGTCGGTGGAGCCGCGCACATAGTCGGCCACGCCTTCCAGGCGCACGGCCTGCTCGCCAGAGCGCCAGGCGTTCCAGCCCACCTCCAGCTCGGCGCCGTGGAACTTGGCGCCGGTCTGGTAGTACTGGAACACCGGCAGGTTATCTTCCTCGGCGCCGGTCGGGGCTTCCTCGATGAAGTTGTCGTACCAGGCGCCCCACAGGTGGCCCTCGACGCGCAGGCGCGCGCCGGTCCAGCGATAGGTGCCCTCCAGCGAGGTGACCTTCTCGGAATCGAGGCTGTCATCGCCCTTCTCGTAGCCGCCGGTGCCCGGGTGCGGGCCGTCGGCGAACAGTTCGAACTCGGTGGGCGCGCGGCCGTTGCGCGACAGGGTCAGGGCGTAGAACTGATGCTCTGCGGGCTTGTAGAACACGCCCAGCGAGGCCGAGACGTTGTCGAAGTCGCGCTTCTGCGTCGCCGTCTCCAGCGAGCGGGTGTCGAAGCGCAGGCCCGCGTCCACGCCCCAGTCGCCGCGATCGAGGCGCTGCAGGGTGAAGACGCCGTATTCCTTGATGTCGACGCTGGGCACGAAGGCCTCGTCGCCGATCGCCTCGAAGCTGCGGCTCAGGGCCTGGAAGCCGATCGCGCCCTGGTGGCCGTCATGCTCGCGATGGACCAGCTCGACGCGGCCCTCGGTGCCGTCCGACAGGAAGCGGGTGCCGACCTCGCCGTCCTCGACGCTGACCTCGGCGTGCTCGTAGTCCGCATGCCCGATGGAGACGCGCACCTTCTCGAACCACGGATTGTCGAGCTCCTGCTCGCCGCGCAGGTCGTAGCGGGTCTGTTGCAGGTGGATCGAGACCGGGCCTTCGGCGTCCGGGTCAATGGGGGCCAGGATCTGCTCGTAGGGCACGCCGTAGGTGGTGTCGGTGCGCTTCACCGACAGGCCGAAGAAGCCGCGGTCGTGCACGTAGGAGACGCCGGCGCCATAGGCGTCCATCTCGACGTCGGTGTTGCGGACGGTCTTTTCCGGATCGACGGTCAGGCCGTCGCGGGCGGCCAGGCGCGAGGAGACCGGCGAGGTCGGCACCGAATAGTCGTCGCTGCGGCGACGGTCGGCGTCGACGGCGAAGACCAGCGGGCCGGCGTTGAACTTGGCCGCGCCGCTGACGCCCCAGCCGTCATCGACGGACGAGGCCGAGGCGGCGATGCGGCCTTCGACGCCGTTCTCGGCGCGGCTGGCGGGCACGCGATCGTCGATCATGTTGACCACGCCGCCGATGCCCGAGCCGCCATAGGCCAGGGTGGACGGGCCGCGCAGCACCTCGATGCGCGAGGCCTCGGCCGGGTCGGAGGCCACGGCGTGGTCGGGCGACAGCGACGAGGCGTCGACCTGGCCGACGCCGTTCTGCAGCACCATCACCCGCGGACCGGCCAGGCCCCGGATCACCGGACGCGAGGCGCCCGGGCCGTAGAAGGTGGAGCGCAGGCCCGGCAGGCCGTTGAGCACGTCGCCGAGACCGGCCGGCGGGGCGGTGTCGAGCTTGTCGCGGGTCAGCACGTTGACGCTGCTGGTCACGGTGTCGAGCGAGACGGCGTAGGGGGCGGCGGTGACGACGACCTGCGAGACGGCGGTGTCGGTCGGGTCGGCGGCGGGATCGGCCGGGGCGGCGGCCGCATCGGCGGCCCACACGGGAGCGGCGCCCATGGTCGCGGCGGCGAGCGCGAGGAGGCTGGCGGCCGCGAAAGCGTTGCGGCGGAGCGGAAGGCGGCGGGTCATGAACGACGGATCCTGGAACTGGCCGGAGGAGCGGCTCGCTTTCTGTTATGAAATAACATATCTCGCCGTCAATCCGCTTTCGCTTGACGCGAGCACGAGGCGGCTTTCTGTGTCTTCACGACCTCAGTTCGGGCTTTCCATGATGCGTTTTTCGTCTGCGCTCCCCTTTTCGGCCGCAATCTCGGTCGCTGGCCTGCTCGCCGGCTGCGCCCAGCTGACGGGCGACGCCTCGGCCAAAGCGCCGGCAAAGACCTATGCCGAGGCCGGTGGGTCGAGCACCTGGACCAAGCCGCCGAAGGGCTACCTGACCCTGGCCGAACCGTTCGACGCGCCGGGGATAGTCGGCCCGCCGCCGACGCCGGACTCGCCGCGCGGCAAGGCCGACCGCGCCGCCTATGACGACACCCGCAAGCTGGCGGGCACGCCGGCATGGGACAAGGCGGTGGCCGACGCCGACCTGTCGGGCGCCAACGGCTTCAAGAGCTTCTCCTGCGCCGCGCGGGTGACGATCAATCCGCAGAAGACCCCGACCCTGGCCAACCTGCTGCTGCGCATGACCGACGACGCCGGGACCATCTATCGCCCGGCCAAGCAGGCCTTCTCGCGGCCTCGCCCGCCGGTGGGCAACACCAAGCCGATCTGCGTGCCGCGCGAGAGCTGGATCCAGACCGAGGGCTCCTATCCGTCCGGCCACGCGCTGGTCGGCTGGTCGTGGGGCCTCGTCCTGGCCGAGCTCGTGCCCGACCGCGCCGCCCAGATCACAGCCAGGGGCCGGGAGTTCGGCGACAGCCGGGTGATCTGCGGCGTCCACTTCCCCAGCGACCTGGAGGCCGGCCGCCTGCTGGGCGGGGTGATGGTGGCGCGGCTGCACGCCGACCCGGCCTTCGAGGCCGATTTGGAGAGGGCCAAGGCAGAGATCGCCGCGTCAAAGGCCGAGGGCCCGCCCACCGGCTGCGGCGGCTGACAAATCGTCCCAAGGACGCGCGACAGACCTATACAACTTTGAGCTTGAGCCCCCTTCGGCGGGGCGCCACCCTGGCGCCCTTTCGGGGGAGGGCTGAATGTTCCAGACCATGCGACGCGGCGCGGCCTGCGCCTTGTCGGTCATTGCCTTGAGCGGTTGCGCCATATTCGCGCCGCCCGACGATCCCGTCCTCGATGCGAAGATCACCACCGCCTACGAAGGCGTGGCCAAGCTGGCGGCCGAGGGCGAGATGGGCCTCTACGCCGACAAGGCCACCTATGCCGGCGCGATCGCGACCTATGCCGACATCCAGGCCGCCCTGGCGGTCGCCGCCGTGCGCGCGGGCAGCCAGCCCTACGCCGCCCGCCCCGCCCAGAAGGCCATCGCCGCGGAAGTGTCGCTGATCCAGGGCTGCAGCGCCCAGGTCAAGGGCCTGGCCCAGCTGCACCAGATGGCCGGGATCATCCCCAACACCGGCGCGACCACCGCCATGATGGTCAGCTGCGACCAGGCGGCCAAGGCCGTCACCGCCATGAAGCCGAGGTAGCCCCGATGTCGATCGACTTTTCCACCCTGCAGGTCGACAACGCCGACGAACTGGCGACCGTGCTGGAACAGCAGCTGGGCGCCACGGCCACCGACTGGTGGAACGCCAACAAGAGCGTCGTGCCGGGCTATCTGCGCAGCCTGGCCGAGGCCGCGATCCAGACCCGCACCGCCCTGGCCAACCACCAGATCACGCCGGAAGCCGCCGACCTGATCCTTCACAACCAGGAACTGGCCTTCAACCAGACCCTGCAGTTCACCAAGTTCATGACCCTGGTGCTGAGCCAGACCCTGTTGAACACCGTGTTCCAGGTGGTCGGCTGGGTGATCTACAACAGGACCGGCATCAACCTGGCCCCGAACCTGGTGCAGCCGGCGGGCGGCGGGACCACGGCGACCAGCTAGCCCTTCGGCGGGTCGCAGCGGCCGTACATCTCGTCCAGGCCCTTCAGGTATTCGGCCATCGGCTGCAGGCCCAGGGCCGCGCGCCGCTGCTCCAGGCCGGCCGGGTCCTCGACATCGGCCGGCATCCCATAGCGGCCGTCGACGCAGCGCGCCCGCTGGGTGGCGTAGCGCTGCGGCCGGCCCTCCTGATCGGCGATGCGGTCGTAGAGATTGGCGTAGCCGGACGGCGCGCGGCCGGTCGGAACCAGCACCTCCATCTTGGCCAGGGCCTCCTTCTGGAAGGCCAGGTCGGGCGAGTGGTTGACGATGTGGAAGGCGCCGTCGGCGGCGCGCTGGCCGACCTCCTCGGGCGTGAACCAGCCGCGCCCGGCCAGCAGCACCTTCAGCCGCTCGGTGTGCCGACGGTCGATCGGCGCGTAATATTCGGCCCAGACCGCGTCCAGCGCCTGGCGATCCTCGGGCGAGGCGGTCTTGCGCACGGCCAGGAAGGTGACGCGCGTCGCCTGGTCGACCGCGCCCATGCCGCCCAGTTCCTCGATCAGCGCCTCCCTGGCCGTCAGCGCCTGGGCCTCGACCCGCGCCTTGGCCACGGCCGGAGATTCCGCCGCCCCGGCCGACCCGGCGGCCAGCATCACGATCGCGATCAGTCCCGCACGGATCATGCCGCTTTCCTCCTCCAACCCAGACCGTGACGGTGGAGAGACCTCGAGGCGCAATCATGGCGACGCTTGTCGCGTCGGCGCGCCTTCCTGCCTAGGATCCACTGATGAGTGCCGCCGCTTCGCCCCACGCCGACTGGATCGGTGCGCTGTCCCCACTGATCGGCCGCCGGCTCGACGCGCTGATCTGGATGCCCATGATCTCGGACACTCCACAGTTGGTCGCCGAGTTCGAAGGCCCGGCCTTCAGCTTCACCGGCAGCGTGTTCCTGAGCTTCGAGGGCGCGTCGCTGATCCTGTCCTGGCGGCAGGTCAGCTACGAGATGGTGCTCGGCCATGGACCGAAGGCCAGTTGGGGCGCCCACACGCTCGACCGGGTGCGGATCGCGATGAACGGCGCCTGGACGCAGGTCGAAGGCTCGGCCCTGAAGCAGGTGGAACTGTTCACCGGGCCGACGATGGTCGATCCCGAAGGCGAGGTCATGGCCCTGCGGCTGGTCCTGGAGAGCGAGACCAGGCGCCCCCACGTCTGGATCGGCGTCGGCGGTCCCGCCGGCGTGTTCAGCATGGACGACCTGTGGGTGGCGGTGGATGTCGACCCGCCCAACCGGAGCGACCTGACCCTGCTGGCGACCGTCCCCGCCTAGGCAAAGAAAAAGCCCCGCCGTTTCCGGCGGGGCTCGATCCTATCGAAGCTTCGAAAAGCCTCAGCCGCGCTGGTCGCGCTTGGCCAGCACGCGCAGGCGCAGGGCGTTGAGCTTGATGAAGCCGCCGGCGTCGCGGTGATCGTAGGCGACCTTGCCCTCTTCGAAGGTGACGAGGTCCTGGTCGTACAGGCTGTAGGCGCTCTCGCGGCCGATGACCGTGACGTTGCCCTTGTAGAGCTTCACGCGGACGCGGCCGGTGACCTTCTCCTGACTGTAGTCGATGGCCGCCTGCAGCATCTGGCGCTCCGGCGTGAACCAGAAGCCGTTGTACACCAGCTCGGCGTACTTCGGCATCAGCTCGTCCTTCAGGTGCATGGCGCCGCGATCCAGCGTGATGCTCTCGATGCCGCGGTGAGCGGCCAGCAGGATGGTGCCGCCCGGGGTCTCGTAGACGCCGCGCGACTTCATGCCGACGAAGCGGTTCTCGACCAGGTCGAGGCGGCCGACGCCGTTGTCGCGGCCCAGCTCGTTCAGCTTGGTCAGCAGGGTCGCCGGGCTCATGGCCACGCCGTCGATGGCGACGGGGTCGCCCTTCTCGAAGTCGATGGTGATGATCGTCGGCTGGTCGGGCGCGTCTTCCGGCGCGATCGTGCGCATGTGGACGAACTCGGGGGCCTCGACCGCCGGGTCTTCCAGGACCTTACCTTCCGACGAGGAGTGCAGCAGGTTGGCGTCGACGCTGAACGGCGCCTCGCCGCGCTTGTCCTTGGCGATCTGGATTTGGTGCTTTTCCGCGAACTCCAGCAACGCTTCGCGCGACTTGAAGTCCCACTCGCGCCAGGGGGCGATCACGTGGATGTCGGGCTCGAGGCCGTAATAGCCGAGCTCAAAGCGGACCTGATCGTTGCCCTTGCCGGTGGCGCCGTGGCTGACGGCGTCGGCGCCGACCTGACGGGCGATCTCGATCTGGCGCTTGGCGATCAGCGGGCGGGCGATCGAGGTGCCGAGCAGGTACTGGCCTTCATAGACCGTGTTGGCGCGGAACATCGGGAACACGAAATCGCGCACGAACTCCTCGCGCACGTCCTCGATGAAGATGTTCTCGGGCTTCACGCCGGCGGCCAGGGCCTTGGCGCGGGCGGGCTCGATCTCTTCACCTTGGCCGAGGTCGGCGGTGAAGGTCACGACCTCGGCGCCGTACTCGGTCTGAAGCCACTTGAGGATGATCGAGGTGTCGAGACCGCCCGAATAGGCGAGCACGACCTTCTTCACGGGCTTGTCGGCCATGAGCGGGGTCCTTGTCGAAGGCGAAAACACAAAGTCGCGGGGCGTTTAGCGCGCTTTTGCGACGAGGGAAACACACGGCGGAACCGGTGTGGAACTAGAGCCGGATCTTGCCCTCTTCGGCCAGCTGGTTCAGAGCCCGGCGCACCTGGGTCAGGTGGATCACCGCCAGGATCGCCGCCAGAGTGGCGCGCAGGCCCAGCATGGTCAGCCGCAGGGTCAGATCCTCGGCCTCGCGGCTCTCGACCAGCAGGTAGAGGCTGATGGCGAAGGCCCCGGCCGGCAGCAGCACCAGGGCCGGGCCGCGCGGCAGACGCAGCAGGGTGGCGCCCTTGGGCGACCAGGCCACCGGGGTCGGCTCTCCCTTGGGGATCTTGCTCCAGGCCATGCGCGACGCCCCGGCCATGATCGACAGGGCCAGGATCCACAACACGTCGCCGATGACGCCGAGAATATCCATCTAGAAGGTCAGCCTCACGCGGTCGCTTGCCTATACGGTCACTTGGGCGCCGAGCTCGACGACGCGGCCCGGCGGGATCTTGAAGAAGTCGGTCGGATTGGCCGCGTTCTTCATCAGGAAGATGTACAGCCGATCCTGCCACAGGGGCATGCCCGAATTGGCCGACGGGACGATCGAGCGGCGGCCGAGGAAGAAGCTGGTCGCCATGATGTCGAACTTCAGCCCCTGCTGCTTGCGCAGCAGCGCCAGCGCCTTGGGCACGTTCGGGCTTTCCATGAAGCCGTAGTAGATCTCGACCTTCTTGAAGTCCTCGTTGACCTTGAAGGTCTTGATCCGCTCCTCCTCGGGCACGCGCGGCGTCTCGGCCGTGCGCACGGTCAGCACCACGTTGCGCTCGTGCAGCACCTTGTTGTGCTTGAGGTTGTGCATCAGGGCGACCGGGGTCATGTCCGGGTCGGAGGTCAGGAAGATCGCCGTGCCGGGGGCCCGGTGCGGGGCCCGGGCGCGCAGGATCTCCATCAGGTCGGCGAGCGGCACGGAATCCCGGCGGGTCTTCTCGCTGAGGATCTGGCTGCCGCGCACCCAGGTGGCCATGATCGTGAACAGGGCCGCCCCGATCAGCACCGGCAGCCAGCCGCCGGTGAAGAAGCGCAGGGCGTTGGCGCTGAGGAAGACCAGATCCAGCGTCATGAACGGGATCAGGAAGGCCAGGGCCGCCGGCAGCTGCCACTTCCACAGCTGGCGCATGACGATGAAGGCCATGGCGGTCGTGACGACCATCGTGCCGGTCACCGCCAGGCCGTAGGCGTGGGCCATGGCCGACGAGGTCTTGAAGGTGAACATCACCGCCAGCACGCCCAGCAGCAGCATGGTGTTGAGCTGCGGCACGAAGATCTGGCCCGACTGGGTCTCCGAGGTGCGGCGCACGTCCATGCGCGGCAGCAGGCCCAGCTGGATCGCCTGCTGGGTCAGCGAGAAGGCGCCGGTGATCACCGCCTGGCTGGCGATGACCGTGGCCGCGCCGGCCAGGATGACCAGCGGCAGGCGCAGGAAGTCGGGCGCCATCTCGAAGAACCAGTTCAGCTCCTGGAACGGCACGCCGGCCCGCTCGGCCGCGACCAGGGTGTTCAGCGCCAGGGCGCCCTGGCCCAGATAGTTCAGCGCCAGGCACGGCAGCACATAGAACAGCCAGGCGGCCTGGATCGGCCAGCGGCCGAAGTGGCCCATGTCGGCGGTCAGGGCCTCGGCCCCGGTGACGGTCAGGAACACCGCGCCCAGCACGATGAAGCCGGCCATGCCGTGGTGCTGCAGGAAGTGGACGGCGTAGTAGGGGTTGATGGCCCGGAACACGCCGGGGTGGTCGAACAGGTGGTAGACGCCCAGGGCCGCCATCACCGCGAACCAGACGGCGCAGACCGGGCCGAACAGCTGGCCGACCTTGGCCGTGCCGCGGCTCTGGATGAAGAACAGGCCCAGCAGCATCACCGTGGCGATCAGCAGCACCGCCTCGGTGCTGATGCCGTGCTCAAGCGCCGGGATGGTCCGCAGGCCCTCGACCGCCGACAGCACCGACATCGCCGGGGTGATCACCGCGTCGCCGTAGAACAGCGCCGCCCCGATCACGCCCAGGCCGAACACCAGGGCCGTGCGCCGGCCCATGGCCCGCTGGGCCAGGGCCATCAGCGACAGCACCCCGCCCTCGCCCTTGTTGTCGGCGCGCATGATGAACAGCACGTACTTGATCGTCACGACCAGGATCAGCGCCCACAGGGCCAGCGACACGATCCCCAGGATCTCGGCCCGGGTCACGCCGTCGGCGGCGGTGACGTGCAGCGCCTCCTTGAAGGCGTAGAGCGGGCTGGTGCCGATGTCGCCGAACACGACCCCGACGGAGCCCAGGGCGAGCGCGAACACGCCATGGCCCTTTGGACCGTGACCATTGGCGGAGCCGCCTTGTTGGGGAATGTCGCACGCCGCGACGGAGGCGTTCTCAGAGGTCGAAACGCCGGAGGCTTCGGAAGCCATTCAATCCCTCCGGGGCCGCGCCCTCGAAAATCTCGCGCGAAGCCCCATATCGATCAAGCGGGGCGCGATACACCCAATCCGATCCGGGTTCAATCGCGACCTTGGCCGCGCGCCTTTACGGTTTTTGTTTCAACGCACGCGTTCCCCCCTTACGTTCCGGACTTAGCAGAAGATCATGTCCGACAGTCAGAAGTTCCCCGTCGCCGCTCACGCCCTGGCCTATCTGGCGCACAAGGAGGCTTTCAGCCCCGACCGCGCCGTGGCCAGCGCCGAACTCGCGGCCTCCGTCCCCACCAATCCGGTGGTGGTGCGGCGCGTCACCGCCATGCTCGGCAAGGCGGGACTTATCGGCGCGCGCGCCGGCGCCAACGGCGGCGCCTGGCTGCTGAAGCCGGCGACGGACATCACCCTCGACACCGTGCTGCGAGCCGTCCACGGCTGCGCCAACCTCGGCACAGCACCCCCAGGCGTGAAGGGCTGCCCCGTCGGCGCGCGGATTCCCGACGCCGTCCGCGCGGCCCTGATCGCCGCTGACGCCGCCGCCGCCGAGCGCCTGTCGCGCATCTCGGTGGCCGACCTGCTGGCCGACCCGGCCGAGCGCGAGGCCGTGCTGCAGAGCGCCTGAAGGCGCCCTGAAAGCGGCCCGTAGAAAAACTGCACCCGAAATTGTTGCGATTACCCCTGGCGCCGTTCGAGGGCGCTATTACGTAATCGCTACCGATACAGTTCCTGTTCGGAAAACATCATTCTCCTCAGGGGACATCCGCCATGACCACCAAGGTCGCCATCGTCTATCACTCGGGCTACGGCCACACCGCCGTCCTCGCCGACAAGGTCGCCCAGGGCGTCCGCGACGCCGGCCAGACCCCGGTCCTGCTCGCCATCGAAAGCGCGAGCCAGGACTTCAAGCCGATCCTCGACGCCGTGACCGAGTCCGACGCCGTGGTGTTCGGCGCGCCGACCTACATGGGCGACGTCTCGGGCGTGTTTAAAGTCTTCGCCGACGCCTCCTCGGCCGCCTTCTTCACCGGCGCCTGGAAGGACAAGCTGGCCGCGGGCTTCACCAACTCGCACAGCTTCTCCGGCGACAAGGCCCACGCCCTGAACAGCCTGGCGATCCTGGCCGCCCAACACGGCATGAACTGGATCAACCTCGGCATCGCTCCGCCGAACGTCACCGCCGCCGAGCGTGGTCCGGAGACGATCAACCGCGTCGGCTCGTTCGTCGGCCTGGCCGCCCAGTCGGACAACGTCTCGCCGGAGCTCTCGCCCCCGGCCGGCGACCGCGAGACCGCCCGCCTGCTCGGCGTGCGCGTGGCCGAAGCCGCCGTCCGCTGGACCCGCGGCGCCCAGCCGGCGCTGGAAGAAGCCGCCTAAGCGATACCGGGCGCGCCGCCCTCCCCTCAGAGGCGCGCCCTTCGCGGAGGAACGATCGATCCCGCCCCCCACGATCGTTCCTCCGCCCCCGCTTGAACCGGCGGGTCCGGCGTGCTCGACTCCGGCGACGCTTCGTTCGCAGGACCTTTCACGACATGGCCCGCCGCCTCGCCCTGATCACCGGCGCCTCCGCCGGCATCGGGGCCGCCTTCGCCCGCATCTACGCCAGCCACGGCTATGACGTGGCCCTGACCGCCCGCCGGCTCGACCGGCTGGAGGCCCTGGCCGCCGAGATTCGCATGCGCTTCGGGGTCGAGGCCTACGCCATCGCCGCCGACCTGGCCGATCCGGCCGGCGTCGACACGGTCCTGGCCGGGATCGCCGCCGAGGGCCGCGAGATCGACGCCCTCGTGAACAACGCCGGCTACGGCCTGCCCGGCGCCTACGACAAGACCACCTGGGCCGACCAGTCGACCTTCCTGCAGGTAATGCTGACCTCGGTCTGCGCCCTGACCCACAAGGTGCTGCCGGGCATGGTCGAGCGCCGCTTCGGCCGCATCGTCAACGTCGCCTCGCTGGCGGGCCTGGCCCCCGGCTCGGCCGGCCACACCCTTTATGCGGCGACGAAAAGCTTCCTGGTGAAGTTCTCCCAGAGCCTGCACCTGGAGAACCTGTCGACCGGCGTGCACATCAGCGCCCTGTGTCCCGGCTTCACCCTGTCGGAATTCCACGACGTCAACGGCACCCGCGCCCAGGTCAGCAAGAGCCTGCCGGCCTGGATGTGGCTGGGCGCCGACGAGGTCGCCGCCGCCGGCTACGAGGCCGCCGAGGCCAACCGCCCCGTCTGCGTCACCGGCGCGCCCAACAAGGCCATCGCCGTGCTGGCCAAGATCATCCCGGACGAGTGGGCCCTGGCCCTGATCGCCAGCCAAGGCGGGAAGTTCCGGAAGGTCTAACCCCTCTCCCCTTGCGGGAGAGGGTGGCCTCCGAAGGAGGTCGGGTGAGGGGTCTCTCAGAACTCAACGCTGCGTGCGATCGTCAGGCCGGGCGGAGCGTCTCGTATTTGAGAGACCCCTCATCCGTCGGCGGAGTTTATCCTCGGGCCGGCCCTTGGCCGGACCGGGGGGCCGACACCTTCTCCCGCAAGGGGAGAAGGATCATTTGTCGGCCGCGTACGGCGCCTTCGCGTCCGCCCGGATCAGCCCCCGCGTCGCATCCCCGACCCCGATCAGCACGAACTGCACCGCAAGCGCGCAGAGGATCAGGCCCAGCACGCGCACGACGATGCTCATGCCGATGCGGCCCAGCACCTTGCTGATCACCGGCGCGGCCCAGAAGGTGGCGACCAGCACCACCGACACCGCCGCGATCACGCCGACGCCCAGGGCCATGCCGGCCAGGCCCAGATGCTTGGCCTCGCTGGCGTAGATGATCACGGTCGAGATCGCGCCCGGACCGATCAGCAGCGGCATGGCGAACGGCACGATCAGCCGCTCGAACCGCTTCTTGGCGTAGACCCGGGCCGACAGCACCTCGGTCTCGCCCTCGGCGGCGTCGGCGAACATGGTGGTGAAGTCGTCGCGCACCATGTCCAGGCCGAGAATGAACAGGATGATGCCGCCGGCGATGCGGAAGGCCGGCATCGAGATGCCGAAGAATTCCAGCAGGCTGACGCCCGTGAAGTAGAAGAACACCAGGAAGGCCAGCACGAAGAGGCCGATATAGACGGCCACCATCCGCCGGCCCGCCGAGGCCGCGCCGAGGGTGGCGGCGGCGAACAGCGGCACGTTGCCGATCGGGTCGATCAGGGCGAACAGGGCGACGAAGAAGTTGACGGCGAGTTCGGCCTGGCTCATTCGACGTCCTCAACCTTCATGCCTGTGCGGGAAACGTCGCTCTCTCTAGAGCGATGCGGGCTCGCGCGCCAACACCGGAGCTCCACAATGACCGCCGATCCGCGCCTGATCGTCCCGCTGGACCTGCCCACGGTCGCCGCCGCCCGCGGCATGGTCGACCAGCTCGGCGACTCGGTGTCGTTCTACAAGATCGGCCTGGAGCTCTTGGCCACCGACGGCATGGCCTTCGCCGGCGACCTCAAGAAGGCCGGCAAGCAGGTGTTCCTCGATTGGAAGCTGCACGACATCGGCGCGACGGTGGAGCGCTCGGCCCGGGTGCTGGCCGGGGCCGGCTGCGACCTGCTGACCGTCCACGCCGAGCCGCAGGTGATGCGCGCCGCCGTGAAGGCCAAGGCCGGCTCGGACCTGAAGATCCTGGCGGTGACCGTACTGACCAGCCTGAACGACGCCGATCTGATCGAGATGGGCTATGCTTTCAGCGCCCGCGCCCTGGTCGAGCGGCGCATCCGCCAGGCCGTGGAATGCGGCGTCGACGGCATCGTCTCCTCGCCCCATGAAGCCGCCCTGGCCCGCGAGATCGGCGGTCCGGACTTCCTGGTGGTGACGCCGGGCGTGCGCCCCTTCTGGTCGGCCAAGAACGACCAGGCCCGCGCCGCCACCCCCGCCGACGCCATCGCCGCCGGCGCCAGCCACCTGGTCTGCGGCCGCCCGATCACGGCGGCCAACGACCCGCGCGAGGCGGCGCTGAAGGTGATCGCGGAGATGGCGGGGGTTTAGCCCGCGCTATCCCCTATCTCCCGTCATTCCCACCCTTGTGGCGGGAACCCCTCTGTCAGCCGCAGGTGAAAGTGTGGCGGCGTGCCAAGCACGCCGCTTGCGCCGTCCGTGCGAGCGGAACCAGGGTTTCCCGCCACAAGGGCGGGAATGACGGGAGTTTATAGGGCCGGGCGCTACGCCCAGGCCCCGTAAGGATCCACCGACTCCTTGCCCAGCGCCTGGGCGACGGCCGGGTGGGTCAGCTTGCCGCCCAGGACGTTGAGGCCCCGCGCCAGGTGGACGTTGGTCTTCAGCGCGTCCAGGCCCTTGTCGGCCAGGGCCAGGCCGAAGGGCAGCGTCGCGTTGCCCAGGGCTTCCGACGAGGTGCGCGGGGCGGCGCCCGGCATGTTGGCCACGCAGTAGTGGACGACGCCGTCGACCGTGTAGGTCGGCTCGGCGTGGGTGGTCGGGTGGCTGGTCTCGAAGCAGCCGCCCTGGTCGATCGAGACGTCGACCAGCACCGAGCCCGGCTTCATCTTGGCCAGGTGCTCGCGACGCACCAGCTTCGGCGCCGCCGCGCCGGCGGTCAGCACGGCGCCGATGATGACGTCGGCCTTGAGGATCTCTTCCTCCACCGCGGCGAAGGTCGAATAGCGGGTCAGGATCCGGCCCTGATAGAGGTCGTCCAGCTCGCGCATGCGCGGGATCGAGCGTTCCAGCACCACCACCTCGGCGCCCAGGCCGGCGGCCATGCGGGCGGCGTTGGAGCCGACCACGCCGCCGCCCAGCACCACCACGCGGGCCGGCGGCACGCCGGGCACGCCGCTGAGCAGCAGGCCCATGCCGCCATTGTGCTTGAGCAGGGTCTCGGCCGCCGAGAACACGGCGATGCGGCCGGCCACTTCCGACATCGGGGCCAAGAGCGGCAGGCCGCCCTTCGCATCCGTCACGGTCTCGTAGGCGATGGCCGCGCAGCCGCTCTTCAGCAGGCCCTCGGTCTGGGCCGGATCCGGCGCCAGGTGCAGGTAGGTGAAGAGGATGTGGCGATCGGTCAGGCGCTCCCACTCGATCTTCTGGGGCTCCTTGACCTTCACGATCATCTCGGCGCCCGCGAACACCGCGTCGGCGTCGGGGGCGATGGTCGCGCCGGCCTTCACATAGGCGTCGTCGGCATAGCCGGCGCCCAGGCCTGCGCCCTGCTGCACCAGCACCTGGTGGCCATGGGCGACATATTCACGGACGGCGGTGGGGGTCAGGCCGACCCGGTGCTCGCCCGGTTTGATCTCGGAGGGGACGCCGACGCGCATGATGTTTCCTCGGTTTATGGCTTTAACGCTGGTGTACGCCTCTCCGTTCGCAGGTTTCTTGGTTCTTTCGTTCGTGGGATAACGGTGTATGCAGGAATCCTGCGTGAAAGGGCCGGTTCGTTGAAGAAATCCCCGGTGACGCTCGACGTCTTCGACCGAAAGATCCTCCGCCTGCTCCAACGCGAGGGTCGCGCCAGTTATGTCGACATGGCCAGGGCGGCCAATCTGTCGGAATCGGCCTGCCTGCGGCGGGTGCGGGCGCTTGAGGATTCCGGGGTCATCGGCCGCTACGCTGCGGTGATCGACGAGCGGGCCGTGGGCCTGCCGCTCAGCGTCTTCGTCACCGTCACCCTGTCGTCCCAGGCCGAGGCCGCCCTGACCGCCTTCGAGAAAGCGGTGGCGAGCGTGCGCGAGGTGGCCGAGTGCTATCTGATGACCGGCGGCTCGGACTATCTGCTGCGGCTGGTGGTGGCCGACGTCGACGACCTGGAGCGGGTGCACAGCCAGGAACTCACCCGGATCCCCGGCGTGGTTCGGGTCAGCTCGTCGATCGCCATGCGCACCGTGGTCAAACGCGTCGAATTGCCGCTTTGAGGCGAGCGCCAGCGTTGCCGGGGGATTAACCCTCCTTCGCCTAGGGTCGTGTCCGACATTCACTGGCTTCGGGGGAAGACCATGTTTTCACGACGCACCCTGTTGGGCGCGCTGGGCGTTGGCTTGGCCGCGCCAGCCATCGCCTACGCCGAAGGCCTGCACGCGCCCGAACTGCCGGCGGTGACGCCTGCCGCGCGCAAGGCCCGCCGCGTCACCAAGGCGCTGTCCACCCAGCCGGCCGACAAGGCCGCGCTGGACAAGGCCGTCGCCAGCGTGCCGCCGATGGAAGGCGAGGAAGGCCACGCCGCGCCGGGCGCGACCCAGGTCTCCGGCGTCAAGGTCGAGCCGCCCGCGCCGGCGGTCAGCCCGGACGAAGCCCTGGGCCGCCTCAAGCACGGCAACGCCATCTTCGCCCGCGGCGGCGCCAGCCTGGTGTTGCCCTCGGCCGCCCGCATCTCGGAGATGGCCGGCGGCCAGAAGCCGTTCGCGGTCGTCGTCGGCTGCAGCGACAGCCGCACCGCGCCCGAACTGATCTTCGACTGCAATCTGGGCGAACTGTTCATCGTCCGCGTGGCCGGCTCGACCGTCGGCCCCGAGGGCCTGGGCTCGATCCTCTACGCCGTCGAGCACCTGGGCGCGCCCCTGGTCGTCGTGCTGGGCCACACCAAGTGCGGCGCCGTCGGCGCGGCCGTGGACGTCGCCACCAAGCACGCCCACCTGCACGGGGCCCTGCAGGACATGGTCCTGCCGATCCTGCCGGCGGTGTTCGACGCCGACGCCGAGCATCCCGCGGACCTGCAGGACGCCGCCATCCGCCGCAACGTCCGCAACACCGCCGCCCGTCTGAAGGTCTGCGACGGCACCCTGGCCGAGCGCATCGCCCAGGGTCGGCTGAAGATCGTCTCGGCCTGCTATGACCTGTCGACGGCGCAGGTGAAGTTCGACGTATGATGTTACCGAGCGGGATGTCACGGCGGCGCCGTTGACCCCCGCTCGCGCTTAGGTTCAAGTCCCCCCAAATCACTTCGATTTGGGAGAGACGACGGATGTCGACGGACGAGACGCCGCAGGGCAGCGGCACGGCCAAGTCCTCCGTCTGGACCCGTCTGAAACCCCACCTGCTGACCCCGGCCGCGGCCGTGGCGGCGGTCGCCCTGGTCCTCGGCTTCGGCGGCGGCTTCGTGGCCGCCAAGACCGCCGATCTCGGCTGGTTCGGCGGTGGCGGCGGCAAGGCCGCGGCCAGCGGCGGCGCTGTGAAGGGCGAGGCCTGGTCGCTGTTCGGCAAGCCGCGCGACGCGGGCGCCCGCCGGCGCGGCGTTCCCAAGCCCGAAGGCTTCGCCGTCTGGCGCACCCGCATCGACAGCTCCGGCGGCGATCCGCTGGCCTGCATCCAGATGAGCCGGGACCTCGACCCGTCCAAGACCTATGCCGACTTCGTCATGGTCTCGCCCGACCTCGGCCGCACCCCGGCCGTGCGGGTCAAGGGCGACGAGCTGTGCGTCGGCGGGATCGGCTTCACCGACCACCGCGTCACCCTGCTGAAGGGCGTGCCCGCCAAGGGCGGCGACACCCTGGGCGCCAACGCCGACGTCGACTTCACCTTCGGGGAGAAGCCGCCTTACGTCGGCTTCGCCGGCGACGGGGTGATCCTGCCGCGCGAGGAGTCCGACGGCGTCGCCATCGAGACCATGAACGTCTCCAAGCTGGCCGTGGAGGTCTGGCGCGTGTCGGACCGCAACCTGGTCCGCAAGTCGATCAGCGCGCCTGATCCCACCGGCGAGGGCGACTGGAACAGCGACTACGGCGACGACAGCCCCAATGACGACGGCCGCCGCATCTGGAAGGGCGAGGTCAATGTCGACGGCGCCGCCGGCCAGAAGGCGACCACCGTCTTCCCGCTGGGCGCGGTGCTGAAGGAGATGAAGGCCGGCGCCTATGTCATCAAGGCCCGCGACGCCTCGGGCGGCCGCGACCCCGACGGCGAGGGCGACACCCCGCCGGCCCAGGCCCGGCGCTGGATCGTGTTCACCGACATGGCCCTGATCGCCTATGACGGTTCCGAGGCTCTGGACGTCGTGGTCCGCTCGCTGAAGACCGCCAAGACCGTGTCGGGCGTGCGCGTGGCCCTGGTCGCCCGCGACGGCGAGCCCCTGGCCGAGGTCAAGAGCGACGCCGACGGCCGCGTGCGCTTCGCCCGCCCGCTGCTGGAAGGCGAAGGCGCCGAGCGCGCCAAGATGGTCATGGCCTACGGTCCGCAAGGCGACCTGTCGGTGCTCGACCTCGACCGCTCGCCGGTGGACCTGTCCAAGCAGGGCGTCGGCGGCCGCACCGAGAGCGAGGGCGGCCGCGAGGCCAAGACCGACATCGACGGCTGGCTCTATGCCGACCGCGGCATCTATCGTCCCGGCGAGACCGTGCACCTGACGGCCATGGTCCGCGACCGCCTGGCCAAGGCGGTGAACGACCGCAAGGGCTACATCCTCGTCAAGCGCCCCTCGGGCGTGGAGTACAAGCGCTGGTGGTTCGGCCAGGCCAACGCCGGCGCCGTGCCGATCGACATCGCCCTGCCCCGCAGCGCCCCGCGCGGCCGCTGGACCGCCGAACTGCACATCGAGGGCATCGAGGCCTCGTCGGGTTCGCTGAGCTTCAGCGTCGAGGACTTCGCGCCCCAACGCCTGGCGGTCACCGCCACCGGCCAGGAAAGCGCGCCGGTCCGCATCGGCGAGACCCGCCAGATCAACGTCTCGGCTCGCTTCCTCTACGGCGCGCCGGGCTCGGGCCTGCAGACGCAAGGCGAGGCCCGCCTGCGCCGCGACACCGATCCCTTCCCGCAATACAAGGGCTTCGAGTGGGGCGACGCCCAGGAGCCGTTCGACGAAAAGCTGATCGAGCTGGGCAACACCGTCACCGACGGCGAGGGCCGGGCGGTGCTGAACCTGGCGACGTCCGACGTCGGCGAGACCGGCCAGCCGCTGGTCGCGGCCGTCACGGCCTCGGTGTTCGAGCCCGGCGGCCGGCCGGTGCGCGAGGGCCTCGAGATCAAGGTCCGCGGCAAGCCGGTCTATTACGGGGTCAAGATCGAGCAGGGCGAGGCCAAGAACGGCGATCCGCCCGTCAGCCTTGAGATCATCGCCGTCGACGCCGCCGGCAAGCGGATCTCGACCACCGCCAATTACACCCTGATCAGCGAGAACTGGAACTACGACTGGTTCCAGCAGGACGGCCGCTGGCAGTGGCGGCGCACCAGCCGCGACGCCGTGGTCATGAAGGGGGCGCTGAACCTCTCGGCTGGCCAGTCGGCGCGCGTCAACCGCCGCCTCGGCTGGGGCGACTACCGCCTGGTGGTCGAGGGCGCCGACGGCAGCAAGACCATCACCCGCTTCTCGTCGGGCTGGGGCTCGCCGGCCAAGGACGCCGAGGCGCCCGACTATGTCCGCGTGTCGGCCGGGACCAAGGCCTATGCGCAAGGCGACACCGTCGAGATCACCCTCAAGGCGCCCTATGCCGGCCAGGCCCAGGTGGCCGTGGCCACCGATCGCCTGATCGACCTCAAGACCGTGTCGGTCGGCGAGAACGGCGCGACCGTGAAGCTGAAGACCAGCGCCGCCTGGGGCGGCGGGGCCTATGTGATGGTCACCGTCATCCAGCCGCGCGACCCGGTCGCCTCGCCCAAGCCCAAGCGGGCCCTGGGCCTCGTCTACGTGCCGCTGGAGCCGAAGGGCCGCAAGCTGGTGGTCGACATCGGCACGCCGGCCAAGATCGACTCCAAGGCGCCGGTCGAGATCCCGCTGAAGGTGCAGGGCCTGGGCTTTGGCCAGAAGGCCCGGGTCACCGTCGCGGCGGTGGACGAGGGCGTGCTGCGCCTGACCCGCCAGGAAAGCCCCGACCCGGTGAAGTGGTACTTCGGCAAGCGGGCCCTGACGCTCGACTACCGTGACGACTACGGCCGCCTGCTCGACCCCAACATGGGCGCGCCGGCCAACGTCAACTTCGGCGGCGACGAGCTGGGCGGCGAGGGTCTGACGGTCACCCCGATCAAGACCGTGGCCCTGTGGTCGGGCGTGGTCGAGACCGGCCTCGACGGCAAGGCGGTGATCAAGCTGCCGCCCGCCGACTTCAACGGCGAGCTGCGGATCATGGCCGTGGCCTGGACCGACGAGGCCGTCGGCTCGGGCTCCAAGGCCATGACCGTGCGCCAGCCGGTGGTCGCCGACCTCAACCTGCCGCGCTTCCTGTCGCCCGGCGACAAGCCGACCGCGACGCTGGAACTGCACAATGTCGAGGGCAAGCCCGGCGCCTACACCGCCGAGGCCAGCGCCTCGGGCGGGCTGAAGGTCGCCTTCAAGAAGGTGATCACCCTGATCCTGGGCCAGCGCGTCGCCGAGAAGATTCCCTTCCTGGCGCCCGACGTCACCGGCATCGGCAAGATCGGCTTCAAGGTCAGCGGCCCCGGCTTCTCGACCGCCAAGGACTATCCGATCCAGACCCGCCTGGGCTGGGGCGACGTGGTGCGCACCACCACCGAGCTGCAGGCCCCGGGGACCAGCTACACCCCCAACTACCAGCTGCTCTC
This sequence comes from Caulobacter sp. GW821-FHT10C03, assembly GCF_059415485.1. Lineage (NCBI taxonomy): Bacteria > Pseudomonadati > Pseudomonadota > Alphaproteobacteria > Caulobacterales > Caulobacteraceae > Caulobacter > Caulobacter sp. GW821-FHT10C03. The sequence goes on from NZ_JBWKNI010000002.1 coordinate 22,326, forward strand.
GGGCCTGGCGGCCGGGGACGTGACGCTGCAGGTCAGCTACTCGCCGTTCAAGGGCTTCGACCCGTCGGCGATCGCGGTCGCCTTGCAACGCTACCCCTACGGCTGCACCGAGCAGCTGGTCTCGACCGCCTATCCGCTGCTCTACGCCCAGAGCGTCTCCAGCGATCCGAAGCTGAAGCGCACCCCAGCCGCCCTCGCGGGCGCGGTGGGCCGCCTGCTGGATCGCCAGACCCTCGACGGGGCCTTCGGCCTGTGGCGGGTCGGCGACGGCGAGGCCGACGCCTGGCTGGGCGCCTACGCCACAGACTTCCTGCTGGAGGCCAAGGCGCAGGGCGTGGCCGTGCCCGACGAGGCCCTGGACAAGGCCCTGAACGCCATGCGCCAGATCAGCCGTCCCGACGGCTGGAGCTCGGTCTCCTACCGGCTGGAATATCCGGCCTGGTGGGGCCGCAGCCCCGAGGACAGCAAGAAGGCCACCGAGCGCATGCGCCGCCGGGCCAGCGCCTACGCCCTCTACGTCCTGGCCAAGGCCGGGCGCGGGGACCTGGCCCGCCTGCGCTGGTGGCACGACGTGCAGATGAAGGACGAGGACCAGCCGCTGGCGAAAGCCCAGGTGGCCGCGGGTCTCGCCCTGATGGGCGACCACGCCCGGTCCCGCTCGGCCATGCGCCAGGCGGTGAACTCGCTGAACTGGCGCGACGAGTACGACTGGTACCAAAGCCCGCTGCGCGACGTGGCCGCGGTCACGGCCCTGGCGGTCCAGGCCGGTCAGACCGACGTCGCCGCCCGCCTGCAAGGCCGCCTGGAGAACGTGGTCAAGGATCCCGACGCCCTGAACACCCAGGAACAGGCCCAGCTGCTGTTCGCCGCCCACCAGCTGATGAAGGCCGCCGGCCCGATCAGCATCGACGCCCAGGGCGTGATCGGCCTGCCCCCCGCGGGCGGGGCGCCGCGCTGGGCCGTGGGCAAGCTGGTCGACGCCCGCTTCACCAACAAGGGCAAGGGCGCCCTGTGGCGGACGGTCAGCGTGCGCGGCACGCCGATCCTCGCTCCGGTGGCCTCCAGCAACGGCCTGACGGTGAGCAAGCGCCTGTTCACGATGAGCGGCGGCGCGGTCGATCCCTTCGCCATCCGCCAGGGCGAACGGGTGATCGTGCTGATCCAGGGCCGGTCGCTGCAGGCCCGTTCGACCGCCCTGGTGGTCGACGACGCCCTGCCGGCCGGCTTCGAGATCGAGGCCCCGCTGGGCGCCGACGACGCCCAGAACGGACCGTTCAAGTTCCTCGGCGAGCTTTCCAGCCCCGACGCCCAGGAAAGCCGCGACGACCGCTACATCGCCGCGCTGGACCTGGAGGGCAACAAGCCCTTCGCCATGGCCTACATCGCGCGGGCCGTGACGCCGGGCGAGTTCTTCCTGCCCGGGGCCGTGGCCAAGGACATGTATCGCCCGAGCATCGCCGCCCGGTCGGACGCCGGCCGCACGACGATCGCGGGGCAGTGATGTTCAGCGTTCTCCCTTCCCCCTTGATGGGGGAAGGGTCGGGGATTGGGGTGACAGCGCTTGAAGGTGAAGCGCCGTGACCACCGCCAACTCCGAAGTCACCCCCACCCCCTCCCCCTCCCCCATCGAGGGGGAGGGGAAGGTCCCGCTGATCACGCGCGTACTGACCGGCTTCCTCGCCGCCCAGGTCGTGCTGTTCACCCTCAGCGCCACCTTTCCCCCTGACATGGGCCGCGCCAGACGCTCCTCGCCCGTCGTGTTGGGCGAGCGCGGGGCGTGGCTGCGCGCCCTGCCGGTGGAGGACGGCCGCTGGCGGGTGCGGGCCGATCTGGAACGCACCGACCCGACCTTCCTCAAGCGCCTGGTCGCGGTCGAGGACGCCCGCTTCCGCTGGCACCTGGGCGTCGATCCCATCGCCCTGGTCCGCGCCACGGGCTCGGCGCTCATCCATGGCCGGATCAGCAGCGGCGCCTCGACCCTGTCGATGCAGACCGCGCGCCTGCTCGAGCCCCGGCCGCGCAATCTCGGCTCCAAGCTGATCGAGATGGTCCGCGCCGTGCAGCTGGAGAGCCGGCTGAGCAAGGACGAAATCCTGGCGCTCTACCTGACGCTCGCCCCCTACGGCGGCAATCTGGAGGGGGTGCGCGGCGCCAGCCTTTCCTATTTCGGCCACGAGCCGTCCAGCCTGACCGACGGCGAGCAGGCCCTGCTGATCGCCCTGCCCCAGGCGCCCGAAGGCCGCCGCCCCGACCGCCGGCCCGAAGCCGCGCGCGAAGCCCGGCGGGCGGTGCTGGACAAGATGGTCCGCGCCCGCGTCCTGACCGACATCGCCGCCGCCGAAGCCGAGGGCGAGCCGATCCCCCGCCGCAGCGTCTTTCCGGCCATGGCCTGGCACCTGGCCGGCCAGCTGGCCGCCGCCGCTCCGGCCAGCCAGCCCAGCGTCGCCAGCACCATCGATCCGGACCTCCAGGCGCGGCTGGAGCCGATGGCCGCCGCCGTCGCCGCCAGCCAGGGTCCGGAAGCCACGTCCGCCATCATCGTCGTGCGGATCCGCGACCGGGCCGTGCGGGCCCTGGTCGGCTCGGCCGGCCGCGACCGGCCCGGCGGCTGGGTGGACATGACCCGCGCCGCCCGCTCGCCCGGATCGGCCCTGAAGCCCTTCGTCTACGCCTTCGCGTTCGACGACGGCGCCCTGGCGCCCGACACCCAGATCGACGACGCCCAGACCCGCTTCGCCGACTACCAGCCCGAGAACTTCGACCGCGTCTTCCACGGCAAGGTCACGGCCCGCGAGGCCCTGGCCTATTCGCTGAACGTGCCGGCCGTCGCCACCCTGGAGAAGATCGGCCCCGAGGCCTTCGCAGCCCGGCTCGAAGCGGGTGGAGTCAAGCTGCTGCGGCCCAAGGCCGAGGTGAAGGCGGCGGGCCTGGCCCTGGCCCTGGGCGGGGCCGGCATCACCCTGCGCGATCTGGTCACCCTCTACGCCGCCCTCGGCGACGGCGGGGTCGCCAAGCCGCTGGCCTATACGGTGGACGAGGCCAAGGCCCGCGAGCGCTCGGGCGGAACCCGCATCGCCCGGCCCGAGGCCGTGAACCAGGTGCTCGACATCCTGCGCGAGGCCCCCGGCCCGCGCGGCCGCGCCCCCTCGGCCCTGACCCGGGGCGGACCGGCCATGGCCTTCAAGACCGGCACCTCCTACGGCTTCCGCGACGCGGTGGCGGCGGGCGTCGTGGGCGGCCACGCCATCCTCGTCTGGACCGGACGCGCCGACGGCGGCGCGCGCGGCGGGCTGACGGGGCGTGACGCCGCCCTGCCCCTGCTGTTCGACGTCGCCGACCTGGTCGGCGCCCCGCCGACCGCCCCGCGTCCGATCGCGCCGAAATCGGCGCCGGGGGCCTTGCAACGTCTCCAGACCATGGCCGACGAAGGTCCGCGCCTGATCTTCCCGCCGGACGGGGCGACGGTGCAGGTCGAGGGGCTGGGCAAGGCCTCGCGCGGCCTCGTCCTGGCGGCCGGCGGCGAGAACCTGTCGTGGTACGTGAACGGCGCGCCGCTCTCGCGGGACGCGGTCAGCGGCAAGCCGGTGTGGCGTCCGCCGGCCGCGGGCTTCTATCGGCTGCGGGTGGTCGACGCCCAGGGCCGGGCGGCCAGCGCCCGGGTTCGCATCAAGGCGCCGGGCTAGGCTTTCGCCGGCTGGGCCTTGAACGGCGCGGCGCGGACGACGGCGACGGTGGCGACCAGCAGCAAAGCGCCCACGGCCAGGGCCGTCAGCCACTGGGGATCGGGCTTCCAGTAGCCGAGATTGCGGGCGGCGAGATAGCCGGGCGCCAGGACCGACACCACCCACAGCGGCGCGGTGACGGTGTTGGCGGCGTGGAAGGTCCAGTCGCGCATGCGGGTCATGCCCGCGGCCATCGGCACGAACGGCCGCAGCGGTCCCAGATAGCGGGCGACCAGCAGGGCCAGCACGCCGTAGCGGCGGGTGTAGAGGCGGGCGCGGGCCACGGTGCGGCGATGCCTGGCCACGGCCGGATGGCGCACGGCCCTGGCGCCGATCTTCTGGCCGATCAGGTAGGAGATGGCGTCGCCGGCGGCCGCGCCGACGCTGCACCAGATAATGACTTCCACGGGATGCAGCGAGCCGGTGGCGATCAGCGCCCCGGCCGTCAGCATCACCGCCATTATCGGGATCAGCACCCCGACCAGCATCAGGGCTTCCAGCAAAGTGACGAGCGCCAGGATCGCGCACACCAGCAGGCGGTGCTCGACGACCATCTCGTGCAGGGTCTGGAGGAAGGCGTCCATGCGCTCACCGTGCCGCAACAAGGTGACGAACAGGTAAGGGCGAACGCGGTTTTTGTAAGGTGCGGCGATACGGCGCGGCTGAATGCTCCCCTTCTGGGGGAGCTGTCGCGGAGCGACTGAGGGGGTCTGCTCGGTATCGGCCAGCGCTCCCCCCTCCGGCCCTTCGGGCCACCTCCCCCAGAGGGGGAGGATCTGAAGATCCCCTACTCCGGCTTCCCCGCCAGAACGCGCTCGTAGTCCTCGAGGCTGGCGATGCCGACGTTGAGGTCGGTCACCAGGCCGTTGGACAGCGAATAGACCCAGCCGTGCACGGCCAGGCTCTGGCCGCGCGCCCAGGCGTCCTGAACAAAGACGTCCGAGGCGACGTTGCGCACCTGGCGGATGACGTTCAGTTCGCACAGGCGGTTGAGGCGGTCGCGCTCCTCGGGGATGGCTTCCAGTTCGTGCTTGTGCTCGGCGTGGACCTCGCGGATCGGGTGCAGCCAGTGATCGACCAGGCCCCGGCGCTTGCCGTCGATGGCCGCCGCCACGCCGCCGCAGCCATAGTGGCCGACGACCATCACGTGCTTGACCTTCAGAACGTCGACCGCGAACTGCAGCACGGACAGATAGTTGGCGTCCTGCGGCGGGGCGAGGTTGGCGACGTTGCGGTGGACGAACAGTTCGCCCGGATCCAGGCCGACGATCTCGTTGGCCGGCACGCGGCTGTCGCTGCAGCCGATCCACAGGTACTCGGGGCTCTGCTGGTTCTCCAGGCGCTTGAAGAACTCGGGATCGACCTGGGTCTTCCCCTTCGACCAGTTGGCGTTGTTGGTTTTCAGATCTTCAAGCATCGGCGGCGTCCGGCTGGAGGCTGGGGTGAGCAGCGGCGAAGGCGGGATGGTCGGCGGCGCGGTCGGCGGCCGCGACGATCCGCGGGAAAGGTGAAAGGTCGATCTTGAACCGGCGCGCGCCATAGACCTGCGGCACGAGGCAGATGTCGGCCAGGGTCGGCGTATCGCCGTAGGCATAGTCTCCGCCGTGGGCGGCGACGGCCGCTTCCAGGGCGGTGAAGCCCTCGTTCAGCCAGCGGGCCATCCAGGCGGTGCGGGCGGCCTCGTCCTGGCCACGGGCGGCCAGTTCGCCGGTGACCCGCACGTTGTTCAGCGGATGGATGTCGCAGGCGACGGTCTGGGCCATGGCCCGCACCCGCGCCCGGCCCAGCGGGTCGGCGGGCAGCAGCGGCGGCTCAGGGTGCGTCTCGTCCAGCCACTCGAGGATGGCCAGGCTCTGGGTCAACACCACGCCTTCACCCAGCGCAAGGGCCGGGGTGAGGCCCTGCGGATTGAGGTCGAGATAGGCGCCCTGCCGTTGCTCGCCCTTCAGCAGGTTCACCGGGCTCTGGTCATAGGCCAGGCCCTTGAGATTGAGGCCGATGCGCACGCGATAAGGCGCGGCCGCCCGCCAGTAGCCGAACAGCGTCAGGGTCACGGCTCGCGCTCTCCCGTCAGACCAGGGTGAAGGCCAGGGCGCCGACGCCGTCGACCTCGCCGACGATCCTGTCGCCCTTGACCACCGCGGCCACGCCCTCGGGCGTGCCGGTGAAGATCAGGTCGCCGGCCGCCAGGGTCCACAGCTTGCTGGCCTCGGCGATGATCTCGGGGATGTTCCAGATCATGTCGGCGATCAGGCCGGTCTGGCGCTGCACGCCGTTGACGGTCAACCAGATGGCGCCGTCGAGCGTGGCGTCCGCGACCGGGCGGATGGCCGAGATCGGGGCGGAGAAGTCGAAGGCCTTGCCCGCTTCCCACGGCTGGCCCTTGGCCTTGGCCGCGCCCTGCAGGTCGCGACGGGTCAGATCGACGCCCACGGCGTAGCCGAACACATGGTCCAGGGCGTCATCGACAGCGATGTCGGCGCCGCCCGACTTCAGGGCGACCACCAGCTCGATCTCGTGGTGCAGGTCGGCGGTGCGCGGCGGATAGGGCACGTCTTCCAGCAGCGGTGCGACGGCGTCGGCCGGCTTGGCGAAGAAGAACGGCGGATCGCGCTCGTCACCGCCCATCTCGGCGCGGTGGGCGGCGTAGTTTCGGCCCACGCACAGGATGCGGCGGACCGGGAAGACCGCATCGGTCCCTTCCACCGGAACCGAAGCTTGGACGGGCGGGGGAAAGGCGAAGGTCGTCATGGCCGCCTGCTTAGACCCAAACGCTCGCGACCGGAACCCCGGCCGAAAACGGCGCGACGAACGCCGTTCGTCGGGAACCCGACAGCCTAAACGTTCTTTCACTTGCCCATGGTTGCGCCGTCGAGTCATGACGAAGTGGGGACTGTGGCGTTAACACTAGGGGGCGGCGAGCGACGATGCTGATCATCGAAAATCTGACGCATGTGTACGGCAACGGCGTGCGGGCCCTCGACGAGGTCAGCCTGACCATTCCGCGCGGCATGTACGGCCTGCTCGGCCCCAACGGCGCCGGCAAGTCGACCCTGATGCGCACCGTCGCCACCCTGCAGGCCCCGACCTCGGGCCACATCCGCTTCGGCGACATCGACGTGCTGAAGGACCCCGAGGCCCTGCGCCGCGTGCTCGGCTACTTGCCGCAGGACTTCGGCGTCTACCCCCGCGTCAGCGCCTACGACATGCTCGACCACATGGCCGTGCTGAAGGGCGTCGCCGGCCGCAAGGAGCGCAAGGACACCGTCGAGAGCCTGCTGGCCCAGGTCAATCTCTGGAACGTCCGCAACAAGGCCATCGCCGGCTTCTCGGGCGGCATGCGCCAGCGCTTCGGCATCGCGCAGGCCCTGATCGGCGACCCCCGCCTGATTATCGTCGACGAGCCCACCGCCGGCCTCGATCCGGAAGAGCGCAACCGCTTCCTCAACCTTCTGGCCGAGATCGGCGAGAACGTGGTGGTGATCCTGTCGACCCACATCGTCGAGGACGTCTCCGACCTCTGCCCGGCCATGGCCATCATCTGCGACGGCCGCATCGTGCGCGAGGGCGCCCCGGGCGACCTGATCCGCCAGCTGGACGGCCGGATCTGGAAGAAGACCATCGACAAGGCCGAACTCGAAGACGCCAAGGCGGCCCACCAGGTGATCTCGACCCGGCTGCTGGGCGGCCGCACCGTCATCCACGTCCTCGCCGACCAGGATCCGGGACAGGGCTTCGCACCCGTGCCCGGCGGGCTCGAGGACGTCTATTTCTCGACCCTCGCCACGACCCGCTGCGCGGCGTAGGGGGCGCGAGATCATGTTCGGCAAGATCGCGGGCTTCGAGTTCCGCTACCAGCTGCGCTCCCCAGTGTTCTGGGTGGTGGCGGTCATCTTCTTCCTGCTGACCTTCGGCTCGGTGACCATCGAGCAGATCTCGATCGGCGGCGGCGGCTCGATCCACAAGAACGCGCCCTTCGCCATCGCCCAGACAAACCTGATCCTGTCGATCTTCTACATGTTCGTGACGACGGCCTTCGTGGCCAACGTCATCGTCCGCGACGACGAAACGGGCTACGGCCCGATCCTGCGCACCACCCGCATCGGCAAGTTCGACTATCTCTACGGCCGTTTCGCCGGCGCCTTCCTGGCGGCCGCCTTGTCGTTCCTGGCCGTGCCCCTGGCCATCTTCATCGGCTCGCTGATGCCGTGGATCGACGCGGAGAAGCTGGGCCCCAACCTGCTCGAAGCCTACGTCTTCTCATACTTCGTCCTGGCCCTGCCGGCCCTGCTGCTGACCTCGGCGATGTTCTTCGCCCTGGCCACCGTCACCCGCTCGATGATGTGGACCTATCTGGGCGTGGTCGGCGTCATGGTGGTGTGGATCATCGCCAACATCGCCCTCGACAAGCCCGAGTTCGAGCACGGCGCGGCGCTGTGGGATCCGCTGGGGGCCAGCGCCTTCAGCCTGGCGACCAAGTACTGGACGGCCAGTGAGCGCAATAGCCTGATCCCGCATCTGTCCGGTCCGCTGCTGTTCAACCGGATCTATGTCCTGGTCCTGTCGGCGGGGTTCCTGGCGATCGCCTACGGCCTCTTCCGGTTCCAGTCGGCCGAGCTTTCGGGACAGCGCAAGGCCCCGCGCTCCAACGGCCTGCCGCCGCCGATCGAGGTCGTGCCGGTCATCAAGCCCCTGGCCAAGCCGCGCCACGACCGGACCGCCGCCTTGGCCCAGTTCCTCGCCCGCACCCGCTTCGACATGGTGCAGGTGTTCAAGAGCCCGGCCTATTTCGTGCTGTTGGCCCTGGGCCTGTCGAACGCCTCCGGCGCCCTGTGGTTCGCCACCGAGGCGGCCGGCTACGGCGGCGTGATCCACCCGGTCACCCGTATCCTGCTGCGGCCGCTGATGGGCTCGTTCAGCCTGATCCCGATGATCATCGCCATCTACTACGCCGGCGAACTGGTCTGGCGCGAGCGCGAGCGGCGCACCCACGAGATCATCGACTCGACCCCCGTCGGCGATTGGGCCTTCGTCGCCCCGAAGCTGGCGGCCATCTCGCTGGTGCTGCTCTCGACCCTGCTGGTCAGCGTGGTCGCGGCGATCTTCAGCCAGCTGAGCCACGGCTACGACCGCCTGGAACTGGGCAAGTACCTGCTGTGGTACGTGCTGCCGCAGAGCGTCGACTGGATCCTGCTGGCGGTGCTGTCGGTGTTCCTGCAGGTGCTGAGCCCGCACAAGTTCGTCGGCTGGGGCCTGATGGTGATCTACATCGTCGCCACCCTGACCTTCAGCAACCTCGGCTTCCAGCACAACCTCTACAACTACGGCGGCGTCCCCGACGCGCCGTTCTCCGACATGAACGGCCTGGGCAAGTTCTGGATCGGCGCCTGGTGGTTCCGCGCCTACTGGAGCGCCTTCGCCGTCCTGCTGGCCCTGTTGTCCTACGCCCTGTGGCGACGTGGAACCGAGGGGCGGCTTCTTCCCCGCCTGCGCCGCCTTCCCTATCGCCTGCGCGGCGCCAACGGCATCGTCTTCGGCGTCTTCCTGGCGGCCTTCGCAGGCCTGGGCGGTTTCATCTTCGTCAACACCAACGTCTGGAACGAGTACCGCACCAATCTCGACGACGAGCGCTGGACGGCCGACTTCGAAAAGGCGCTGCTGCGCTACGAAAACACGCCGCAGCCCAAGATCATCGGCATGAAGCTGGACGTCGACCTGTGGTCGCATGAACCCAAGGCCGTGACCCGCGGCGCCTATGTCTTCCAGAACAAGACCGGCCAGCCGATCAAGGAGATCCACCTCCGCTTCGACCGCGACCTCATCGTGCGCGGCCTGTCGATCGAGGGGGCGCGGCCCAAGCAGACCTTCGACCGCTTCAACTACCGCATCTTCGCCTTCGACACGCCGATGGCCCCCGGCGAGACGCGCCGGATGAGCTTCATCACCGAGCGCAGCCAGAAGGGCTTCAAGAACAACGGCGACGAGACCCGGGTCGTCGACAACGGGACCTTCCTGAACAATTTCGAGATCGCCCCGATCCTGGGGATGTCGCGCGAGGGCCTGCTGCAGGACCGCGCCAAGCGCCGCAAGTACGGCCTGCCGCCCGAGTTGCGGATGGCCAAGCTGGGCGACGCGGCGAGCCGGCAGTTCAACTACCTGCGCCACGACGCCGACTTCGTGGCCTCCGACATCACCGTCACCACCGACGCCGACCAGACGCCGATCGCGCCGGGGACCCTGGTTTCGGAACGGACCTGGACGTCCGGAAGCGACAACCGCCGCACCGCGCGCTTCGTCGCCGACGCCCCGATCCTGCCGTTCCTGTCGATCCAGTCGGCCCGCTACGCCGTCTCCCGCGAGGCCTACAAGGGCGTCGACCTGGCGGTCTATTACGACCCGCAGCACGCCTGGAACATCGAGCGCATGCGCACGTCGATGAAGGCCTCGCTCGACTACTACCAGTCGGCGTTCAGCCCCTATCAGTTCAAGCAGCTGCGCTTTCTGGAGTTCCCGGCCTATCAGAGCTTCGCCCAGGCCTATGCCGGCACGATCCCGTGGTCGGAGGCGATGTTCTTCATCGCCGACTACCGCAACCCCGAGAAGATCGACATGGTCACCTATGTCGGCGCCCACGAGATCGGCCACCAGTGGTGGGCCCACCAGGTGCTGGGGGCCGACCAGCAGGGCTCGACCATGCTGTCGGAGACCTTCGCCCAGTACTCGGCCCTGATGGTCATGAAGCGGATGTACGGCGAGGCCCAGATCCGCAAGTTCCTGAAGTTCGAGCTCAACGGCTATCTGCGCGCGCGCGGCGGCGACGTGCTCGAGGAACAGCCTCTGGCCCGGGTCGAGAACCAGCAGTACGTCCACTATCGCAAGGGCTCGCTGGTCATGTACCGGCTGCAGCACGAGGTCGGCGAGGAGACGGTCAACCGCGCCCTGCGCCAACTGATCGCGGAGTATGGCTTCAAGGGCGCGCCCTATCCGACCACGCTCGACTTCCTGCGCATCCTCCGCGCCGAGGTCCCGGCCGACAAGCAGGCCCTGATCACCGACCTGTTTGAGAAGATCACGCTCTACGACCTGAAGACCAAGAGCGCGTCGGTGAAGAAGCGCGCCGACGGCCGCTATGACGTCAAGCTCGTGGTCGAGGCCCGCAAGATGTACGCCGACGGCCGCGGCAAGGAGACCAACGCGCCCCTGAACGAGGTGCTGGACGTCGGCCTGTTCACCGCCGAGCCGGGCAAGAAGGACTTCGCGCAGAAGAACGTCGTCGCCTTCGAACGCCGCCCGATCCGCACCGGAACCCAGACTTTGACCTTTGTCACGCCAGTCGCGCCGCGCTGGGCGGGCGTGGATCCCTACAACCTGGTGATCGACCGCAACGGCGACGACAACGTCATCAAGACGGCGAACTGAGGCGGACAAAGAAAATCCCCCGGCCTTTCGACCGGGGGATTTCCATATTCAGGCTGAGCTCTAACCCTACTTCAGGCCGTTCTTCAGGCCTTCGGCGTGGTTCAGGTGCTCCTGCACCTTCGGCGCGGTCTCGGCGGCGAAGGTCTTGATGGCGGCGACGTCGCCGTCCTGGGCGTAGCGCTGCAGCAGGTTCAGGGCCGCCTGGTGGGCGTCGACCTGGTCGTCGGCATAGGTCTTGTCGAAGTCCTTGGCGTCGGCCTTGTTCAGGTCGTCCAGCTTGTCCTGCAGGTCCGACGGCAGGGCGGTCGGCAGGGTGATGCTGACGCCCGAAGCGGCGATGGCGGCCTTCAGGCCCGCGCTGGTGGCGGTGTGGGCGTCGATCATGTCCTGGGCGAACTTCTTGACCTCGACGTTGGTCGAGCGCTTCAGCGCGACCTTGGCGGCCTCGATCTCGAACTGGTCGCTGGAGGCGGCCTTGGCGGCGAAGTCCGGCGCCTTGGCCTCGTCCGACGGGGTCGGAACAGTGGCGGCGGGGTTGGCGTCCGGGGTGGCGGCCTGTTCGGCCGGGGTGGCGGCGCCCTTGGTCTCTTCCTTCTGGCCGCAGGCGGCGAGGCTGAGGGCTGCGAAGGCGGCGCCGACGATGAGGAGCTTGCGGGTCATGGCTTTCTTTCCCTGCGCGTTTTTCTGGGCAAGAAGGGTCGGCGTCGCGCGTCGCCGTGTGGCAGGAAAAAGGTTCACGGCCGCGTGATGGTTCCGTGATCGGGGAGAGGAACAAAATGACCCAAGGGCCGTTGGCGGGCGTCCGCGTGATCGAGATGGGCCAGCTGATCGCCGGTCCGTTCTGCGGCCAGGTGCTGGGCGACTTCGGCGCCGAGGTGATCAAGCTGGAAGACCCGAAGGCCGGCGACCCGATGCGCCAGTGGGGACGCTCCAAGCCCCAGGGCCTGTCGCCCTGGTGGCCGGTGATCGGCCGCAACAAGAAGTCGGTCACGGTCGACCTGCGCACCGACGAGGGCCGCGACATCGCCCGCGCCCTGATCGCCAAGGCCGACGTGGTGGTCGAGAACTTCCGCCCCGGCACGCTGGAGAAGTGGGGCATGGGCTTCGACGCCCTGGCCGCGACCAACCCCGGCCTCGTCATGGCCCGCGTCTCCGGCTTCGGCCAGACGGGCCCCTACGCCAAGCGGGCCGGCTACGCCCTGGTCGGCGAGGCGATGGGCGGCCTTCGCCACATCACCGGCGAGCCCGACCGCAATCCGGCCCGGGCCGGGATCTCGATCGGCGACAGCCTGTCGGGCCTCAACGCGGCCCTCGGGGTGATGATGGCCCTGCACGCCCGCCAGCGCACCGGCAAGGGCCAGGTGGTCGACGTGGCGATCTATGAAAGCGTGCTGACGGTGATGGAGAACCTGGTCACCGAATACGACCTCACCGGCTACATCCGCGAACGCTCCGGCGCCGTGCTGCCCGGCATCGCCCCGTCCAACGTCTATCCGACCCGGTCCGGCGAGCTCGTCTTGATCGGCGCCAATCAGGACACCCTGTTCAAGCGCCTGTGCGACCTGATGGACCGCCCCGACCTGGCCGAGGATCCCCGCTATCGCGACCACGCCGCACGCGGCGTCAACCAGGCCGAACTCGACGCCCGCATCGCCGCCTGGACCCTGGACCAGGACATCGACGACCTGCTGCCGAAGCTGGAGGCGGCGGGCCTGGCTTGCGGCCGCATCTATCGCGCGCCCGAAATGCTGGCCGACCCGCAGTTCCAGGCCCGCGACTCGATCGTATCGGCGCCTCACCCGGTGTTCGGCCAGGTGAAGATGCAGAACGCCTTCCCCCGCCTGACCGACACCCCCGGCGGCGTCCGCTGGACCGGCCCGACGCTGGGCGAGCATACGGAAAGCGTGCTGGAGGAGGTGGCCGGGCTGGCGGCCGAGAAGGTGGCCGAGCTGAAGGCGCGAGGGGTGGTTTAGGAGCCTCCCCGGAAGGGGCCGAAGCTCTCCCCCGTAAAATCCCCGCGAAAGCGGGGACCCAGGCGTTTTATCGTCGAGCGCCCCACGTTTCAGAAAGAGCCTGGGCCCCCGCTTTCGCGGGGGTTTTACGGATGGGAAGGCCCCATCCTCACGGGCACGGGTTCGGGTGCACCGCGTGGATGGCGTTGACGGCCGTCTCCAGCTCTTCGGTCCAGGTGACGTCGAAGGCGTCGATGTCGGTCTTCAGCTGCGCCATGCTCGTCGCGCCGATGATGGTGGCGGTGACGAACGGGCGGGCGGCGACGAACTTCAGGGCCAGCTGGGCCGGATCCAGACCGTGCTGGGCGGCGAGGTCGACATAGGCGCGGAAGGCCTCGAGCGCGCCCGGCCCCTCATAGCGGTGCATGCGGTTGTAGAGCGCCTTGCGCGAGCCTTCCGGCAGCTTGCCGTCCAGGTACTTGCCGGTCAGCTGGCCCTGGGCCAGCGGCGAATAGGCCAAGAGGCCCACCTGCTCGCGCATGGCGATCTCGGCCAGGCCGTATTCGAACACGCGGTTGGCCAGGTGGTAGGCGTTCTGGATCGAGGCGATACGCGGCAGGCCCCGGGCTTCGCTCTCGGCCAGGAACTTCATCACGCCCCACGGGAACTCGTTGGAGACCCCCAGGGCCCGGATCGTCCCCTTCTTCACGTGGGCGTCCAGCGCCTCGAGGATGTCGCCGAAGCGCTGGTAGTCGTCGTCATAGTCCTTGTAGGTCTGGCCGCCGAACACCCGCACGGCGCGGTCGGGCCAGTGCAGCTGGTAGAGGTCGAGATAGTCGGTCTGCAGGCGCTTCAGCGAGCCCTCGACGGCCTCGTCGATCTGGGCCTTGGTCTGGCGGGTGGTGGCGCCGTCGGCGCGCATCCAGGACAGGCCGCCGAAGGCCGAGCCGCGGCCGGCGACCTTGGAGGCCAGCACGATCTCATCGCGCTTGCCGGTCTTCTTCAGCCACGAGCCGATGTAGCGCTCGGTATGGCCCTGCGTCTCCGGGCTGGGCGGGCTGGCGTACATCTCGGCCGTGTCCCAGAAGGTCACCCCGCGCCCCAGGGCGTAGTCCATCTGGGCGTGGGCTTCCTCTTCGGTGTTCTGCGAGCCCCAGGTCATGGTGCCCAGGCAGCAGCGCGAAACCTGGATGCCCGTACGGCCGAGTTCGACGTAATCCATGAAGTCCCCTGAACGATCCTGTAGCCTGGCTTTTTCGCCTATTTAGGCGTTAGCGGCCTCAACCCAAGGCTGGAGCCTTGCGCGCGGCCGCTTTCGACACGATATTTCACACGTGTCCCCCTTGGGACGGAAACATAAAGGGCTTCCTTCGATGAACGACTTCAACCGCGATTATGCGCGCTCGATCCCGACGGATCGCGCGGACATGTCGGTTGACGCCGGACTGCGCAGCTTCATGCTCGGCGTCTACAACAAGGTTGCGCTGGGCCTGCTGCTGTCGGCCGCCCTGGCCTGGACGACCAGCTCGTTCCCGCCGGTTCGCGACCTGCTGTTCCAGGTCAACGGCAACCGCGTCAGCTACACCATGCTGGGGATCGCGATCTCGTTCGCGCCCCTGGGCATCCTGCTGTTCTCGAGCTTCGTGATGAAGTCGATCACGCCGCGCACCGCCGGCGTGATCTACTGGACCATCGTGACGCTGATCGGCGCCTCGCTCGGCACCGTGGTGCTGATGTACACCGGCAGCAGCGTGGCCTCGACCTTCCTGATCACGGCCACCGCCTTCGGCGCGCTGAGCCTCGTGGGCTACACCACCAAGAAGGACCTGTCGGGCTTCGGCAGCTTCCTGATCATCGGTCTGGTGGGCCTGATCCTGGCCTCGATCGTGTCGATCTTCTTCCCGTCGGGCCCGCTGGTCTTCGCGATCAACGCCATCGGCGTGCTGATCTTCGCCGGCCTGATCGCCTACGACACGCAGAACCTGAAGATGACCTACTACCAGGTCGGCGGCGACGCGGCCGCCAAGTCGGTGGCCACCAACTACGGCGCGCTGAACCTGTACCTGGACTTCATCAACCTGTTCCGCTTCCTGCTCTACTTCCTGGGCGACCGCCGCTAAGCGGACGCTCCGGCCAAGGTCCGGACCAGACGAACGAAGCCCCGGCGGATCGCTCCGCCGGGGCTTTTTCGTGGGCGATCGCCTGGGAAGGCCCTAGTCCACCACCTTGAACCGGCCCTTGTCGAACAGCCGCAGCACCTGGGCCAGCTCGTGCCCGCGCTTGAGCACCACGCCGCCCTGGCCGCGCACCAGCCACTGGCCCTGCTTGCGGGCCAGGTCGGGCCACTTCTCGACGCGGTAGAGCGGCGCCTCGGCGGCGTGGCGGAAGATCGAGAAGGCCGCGTGGTCGATCGCGCCGCCCATGCCGTAGTCGCGCCATTCGCCGGCCGCGACCATGCGGCCGTACAGCCGCAGCAGCTGGTCTATCTCGCGCCGCTCGAAGAACACGACGCCGCCGACGGGGGAGGGAGCATCAAGGGCCATCGGCGAATCCTAACCCAAAATCAGCCGTTCAAGCGAGCGCGTTGGGCGAAAGTGTGAGCGGTTTCGCCCGCCAAACGCGCTCCAAGTTTTTGATTTTCGAGCCCGTTTATCGGGTTCGGATGTCCATCCGACCCCGACAGGCTCGAGCGTCGCAAATCCGCAACATCGTTCGACGAAGCGACAAGCCAAGCTGCGCCAGGCCACGAAATGACCTTGTTTTGGTCCTGCGCCCGCCTGCTTGGGGATCGAAAAAGTCAGTGTCGGCTGATCGGACACCCCACGGTCCTGGATCCTGAACAGCCCCCCCAGCCCCCCTCGATCGCGGGCCGGTCAGCCGACAGACCTACAAGAGAACCCCTCTCTTTCTTGCAGAGCCCGTGCGGATCCCCCCTCCCGCGCGGGCTTTCGCATGTCTGGGCCGCGCCTGGCGCCAGGACTGCAACGAAGGCCACAGAGGCGCCTCAACCGGTCGCGAAACGACCCTGATCGCGCCCTTCCCCGGCCTCTGACCAGGATCAGATTGTCATGGTCGGTCGATCGGAACGCCAAACGGTCCGGGATCCTGAACAGCCCCTCCAGCCCTCCGGGCCACGAGGCGCGCCGCTCGGCTGACGCGTATTTCTATCCCCTCCCCCTAAAGACCCCGCTTCGCCGATCATCCCCTAAGGCGAGGCGGGGTTTCTTTTGCGCGCTCCGATTGACGCGCGTAATCACCCGTGGCGACATGTCCCTCCGGAGGGACCGCCATGTTTAGGGGCGTAGGTTTCGTCATGTCGGGCGTCATGGGCGTTCTGGCCCTGGCGCCGCTGATCGCCGCCGCGCCGGATCCCGTCCGCGTCGCCGGCTATTTCCCAGCCGAGTTTCGCGAGCCCACGGAATGGTGCCCGCTGTTCAGGCGTCTGCCGGTGATCGACGACGTCGAGGCCGAATGGTATCCGCGCATCCTGATGGCCGCGGACGAACCCTCGCTCTACGCCTTCTCGCGCCGCACGACCTGGGCGTCCGCGCCTACCGGGTGATCTTCATCCCCACCTTCCAGAAGCCGATGATCGTGCGCCTGAACTTCTGGCCCGGCGGCGAGACCGTGCTGACCGCCACGCGCCTGTCCGGCGCCGGCGGCTACGATCCGGGCTTGCCGGAGGAAAATGCTGGCGGGGTCGTCCACAAGGTGCTGACCAAGGACGAGGAGCGTCGCTTCGAGAGGCTGCTGGCGGCGGCCTCGAACCTCAAGCAGCGTCCCATCGACTGCACCATGGGCCTGGACGGGTGGCAATGGATCCTGAAATCGGCCGACGGCGGGACCTATCGCTACGTGAACCGCTGGTCTCCCGAGCGCGGCCCAGAGCAGGCCCTGGGCGTGTTCATGCTGAGCCTGGCCGGCTGGACGCCCCAGGCCGGTTCCTGAGGGGCCTCAGCGGCTCTTGCCGCCCGGCGGCAGCACGCCCAGCACCCGGCCGCCCTTGACGCCCTGGACGATGATCGCCGTCTGCAGCTCGTCGTCATGGCCCTGCGGCAGGCGGTACATCCGCGAACGGCCAGACCAGGTCCCCAGCTTGACCAGCTCACGCACCACGTTGCGGTGGACGATGGTCTGGCCGCGGTTGTCGCCGCGCTTGACGGCGATCTCCTGCTTGCGCGGATCGAAGCGCACCAGCCAGACCTCGGCGCCGCCGCGCGGCACGACGCCCGAGCCGATGGCCACGCGGCCGGTCCCGACGAACTCCATGTCCGGCGCCGGCGGCAGGCGGGTGGTCTCGATCAGCTTGTCGACGGTCTCGGCCTTGGCGCCGGAGGCCTGCACCTTGCCCGCCACCACCACCTGGGGCGTGGGCACGTCCCTAAGGGCGAAGGCCTTGGCGTAGACGCGCTGGCGCTCGACGAAGGCCGGCTTGGCGAAGGTGTCCTTCCAGCCGAGATAGTCCCAGTAATCGACCGAATAGGTCAGGGCCAGGACGTCCTCGCGCTCGGCGAGCTCGGCGGCGGCCTGGTTGGCCTTGCCGCACGACGAACAGCCCTGGGCTGTGAACAGCTCGACCAGCACGGGAGACTTGGCCGCGGCCGGGGCGGCGACGAGGCTCGTCAGGGCGAGGGAGACAACAGAGATCAAGGCCGTACGCATGTGCGGCGCACTTAAGCCAAGAAACCGCTGCGTCGCCGCTCACGAGGCCGTGAAATGACCGCTTCGGGACCGGTAAATCCACACGACAACGATGTCGGCGGCCTCAAGGGCGATGGACAAAGCAAAACGGCCGGTCCCAGGGGGACCGGCCGTCTCGTTATTCAGCGTCTGAAGAGGCCGCTCAGTCGGCCTTGGCCAGGTTGCGCAGCACGTAGTTCAGGACGCCGCCGTTCTTGAAGTACTCGAGTTCGGTCGGCGTATCGATGCGGCAGCGCACCGGGAAGCGCGCGATGCGGCCGTCGGTCGGGCGGTAGAGCTCGACGATCAGCTGCTTGCGCGGCGCCAGGTCCTGCAGGCCGCGGATCGAGACCAGCTCTTCGCCGGTCAGTTCCAGCTTCTGCCAGCCATCGGCGATGAACTGCAGCGGCAGCACGCCCATGCCGACCAGGTTCGAGCGGTGGATGCGCTCGAAGCTCTCGGTGATCACCGCGCGGACGCCCAGGAGCTTGGTGCCCTTGGCGGCCCAGTCACGCGACGAGCCGGTGCCGTATTCCTTGCCGGCGAACACGACGGCCGGACGGCCTTCGGCCTGGTACTTCATGGCCGCGTCGTAGATCGGCATCACTTCGCCCGAGGGGAAGTGCTTGGTCACGCCGCCTTCGATCTCCGGAGTGATCTTGTTGCGGATGCGGATGTTGGCGAAGGTGCCGCGCATCATGACTTCGTGGTTGCCGCGGCGAGCGCCGTAGCCGTTGAAGTCGATCGGCTCGACGCCGTTGTTGACCAGGTACTGGCCAGCCGGGCTGGACGTCTTGATCGAACCGGCCGGGCTGATGTGGTCGGTGGTGATCGAGTCGCCGAACACGGCCAGGACGCGGGCTTCCACGATGTCGGTGACCGGGGTCGGGGTCATCGACATGTTCGGGAAGTAGGGCGGGTTCTGGACGTAGGTGGAGTCACCTTCCCAGGCGTAGGTCTGGCCGCCGGTGACCTTGATGCCTTGCCAGTTCTTGTCGCCCTTGAAGACGTCGCCGTAGCGGGTGGCGAACATCTTCTCGTTGATCGACTTGCGCTGCAGGGCGGCGATGTCTTCGTTCGAGGGCCAGATGTCCTTCAGGAAGACGTCGTTGCCCTTCTTGTCCTTGCCGATCGGCTGGGTGTTCAGGTCGATCTTCAGCGAACCGGCCAGGGCGTAGGCCACCACCAGCGGCGGCGAGGCCAGGTAGTTGGCGCGGACGTCCGGGTTCACGCGGCCTTCGAAGTTACGGTTGCCCGACAGCACCGAGCAGGCGACCAGATCGTTGTCGTTGATCGTCTTGCTGATGTTTTCCGGCAGCGGGCCCGAGTTGCCGATGCAGGTGGTGCAGCCGTAGCCCACGAGGTTGAAGCCCAGGGCGTCGAGGTGCTTGGTCAGGCCGGCCTTGGCCAGGTAGTCGGTGACGACCTGCGAGCCGGGGGCCAGCGAGGTCTTCACCCACGGCTTGGCCTTCAGGCCCTTGGCGACCGCGTTCTTGGCCAGCAGGCCGGCGGCGATCAGGACCGAGGGGTTGGAGGTGTTGGTGCACGAGGTGATGGCGGCGATCACCACGTCGCCGTGGCCGACGTCGAAGTCCTCGCCTTCCACCGGAGCGCGGAACTCGGGGGCTTCGGCCTTGCCGAACTCACCGGCCAGCGACTCGGCGAACTTCGAGGCGGCGTCCGACAGCAGCACGCGGTCTTGCGGGCGCTTGGGGCCGGCCAGCGACGGCAGGACGCTCGACAGGTCGAGTTCCAGGGCGTCGGTGAAGGTCGGCTCGGCGACGCCGGGCTCCCACCACAGGCCTTGCTCCTTGGCGTAGGCTTCCACCAGAGCGACGCGGTCGGCTTCGCGGCCGGTGCCCTTCAGGAAGGCGATGGTCGCGGCCGAGATCGGGAAGAAGCCGCAGGTGGCGCCGTATTCCGGAGCCATGTTGGCGATCGTCGCCTGGTCTTCCAGGGTCAGGTTGGCCAGGGCGTCGCCGTAGAATTCGACGAACTTGCCGACCACGCCCTTCTTGCGCAGCATCTGGGTGACGGTGAGCACCAGGTCGGTGGCCGTCGCGCCTTCCGGCAGAGCGCCGGTCAGCTTGAAGCCGATGACTTCCGGGATCAGCATCGGGATCGGCTGGCCGAGCATGGCGGCTTCAGCTTCGATGCCGCCGACGCCCCAGCCCAGAACCGACAGGCCGTTGACCATGGTGGTGTGGCTGTCGGTGCCGACGACGGTGTCGGGGTAAGCGACTTCAGCGCCATCCACGAGCGCGGTCCAGACGGTCTGGGCCAGGTATTCCAGGTTCACCTGGTGGCAGATGCCGGTGCCCGGGGGAACGACGCGGAAGTTGTTGAAGGCCGACGAGCCCCAGCGCAGGAAGCGGTAACGCTCGATGTTGCGCTCGTATTCGCGCTTCACGTTGGCGTCGTAGGCCTTGGCGTCGCCGAAGTTGTCGACCATCACCGAGTGGTCGATGACCAGATCGACGGGGTTCAGCGGGTTGATCTTGGCCGGGTCGGCGCCCAGGGCGACCATGGCGTCGCGCATCGCGGCCAGGTCGACGACGGCGGGCACGCCCGTGAAGTCCTGCATCAGCACGCGGGCCGGGCGGAAGCTGATCTCGTGCTCGACCGAGCCCTTGTTTTCCAGCCAGTTGGCGACGGCCTTCAGGTCGGCTTCGTTGACCGAGACGCCGTCTTCGTAGCGCAGCAGGTTTTCCAGCAGCACCTTCATCGAGACGGGCAGCGAGCCCGTGCCGGCCAGACCGGCTTCCTCGGCGGCGCGAAGGCTGTAATAGACGTAGGTCTTACCGCCGACGACGAGTTCGCGGCGGGTTTTGAGGCTGTCCACTGACGCCATTTGGAAGGATCCCTTCTCTGTTCACGGCCGCCGGAAAACCACTCCCGGGATCGCGCGATCGAGGGGGACCCACAGCGTCCATCCTCGCGCCGCGTACGCCCCATCCAAAGCGGAGGGTGACGGCCGAGCGCTTCTTAGCGCCGGTTACCCACAACGTCCATGCACGGCGCATGGACTTGCGATGATGAGAGCCGTTCGCATAAAGGGTTTGAGCCTCGCGCGGGGCGAGCGGACCCTGTTTTCGGGGCTCGATCTGGCGCTCGAAAGCGGCCAGGCGGGCGCCCTTCTGGGCCGCAACGGCGCGGGCAAGACCAGCCTGTTGCGCGCCGTCGCCGGCCTGCTGCGGCCCCAGGCCGGAACCATCACCTTCGAAGGTCCGGACGGCGCCCTGCTGGAGGCAGAAACCGCCCGCGCCGAAGGCCTGCACCTGGCCGGCCACCACGACGGCCTGAAGACCACGCGCACCGCCTGGGAGGAACTACTGTTCCAGGCCCAGTGGACCGGCGGAACCGAGGCCTCGGCCCGCGCCGCCGTCGAGCGGCTGGACCTGTCGCGCCTGCTCGACCTGGAGGTCCGCCGGCTGTCGGCCGGCCAGCGCCGCCGCGTCTCCCTGGCCCGCCTGCTGGCCAGCCCTCGCCCCCTGTGGCTGCTCGACGAGCCGATGGCCCCGCTGGACGCCGGCCACCGCGCCCTCTTCGGCGAGATCCTGGCCGAGCACCTGGCCGGCGGCGGCATGCTGCTGGCCGCCGTCCACGACCCCCTGCCGATCCCAGCGAGAAGCGTGGAGATCGGCGGATGAGGGCCTTCGCCATCCTCCTGCGCCGCGAGCTGGCCCTGGCCTGGGGCCGGGGCGGCGGACCGCTGCTGGCCCTGGCCTTCTACGCCTGCGTCGTCACCCTGCTGCCGCTCGCCGCCGGCCGCGCGCCCGAGCGCCTCGCGGCCCTGGCCCCCGGCATCGCCTGGCTGGCCCTGGCCCTGGCGGCCCTGCTTTCCCTGGAGCGCCTGTTCGAGCGCGACTTCGAGGACGGCGCGCTGGACCTGCTGGCGCTGGGTCCCGCTCCCCTTGAAGCCGTCGCCGTGGCGAAATGCCTGGCCCACTGGCTGGCGGCCGGCGCGCCCCTGGCCCTGGCCGCGCCCATCGCCGCGGTGATCCTCGGCGCGTCGCCCTCGATCGCGCCGCTATTGTTCGTCTGCGCCCTGGCCGGAGGCTTGGCCTTCTCGTTCCTCGGCGGACTGGGCGCCAGCCTGGCCCTGGGCAGCCGTCGCGGCGGCCTGCTGGTGGCGGTGATCGTGCTGCCGCTCTACGCCCCGCCGGTGATCTTCGGGGCCGGCGCGCTCGACAGCCTGGCCGGCGGCCTGCCGTGGACGGGCGGCCTGCTGTTCCTGCTGGCCTACAGCGCCGCGGCCGTGGCCCTCAGCCCCCTGGCCATGGCGGCGGCCTGCCGCAACGCCTTGGACTGAGACCTGGCGAAGGGGTTCCCCCGCAGGTCGTTTTCAACCATCCTGCTCTCGCCTGAGGCGATCGCCGCCGCGACCGCTCGCAACCTGGCCCAGACGCGATGTTCGAGAACGCTTTCCTCCGCCCCCGCCTCGAAGGACAGCCGCGGGAAGACAAAAGGCGCCTCTACGCGCGTATCGATCATTTCGAACCGGACGCCGCCGTGCTCGAGGCGGTCGATGCGGCCTTCTTCGACACCCTCCCGGCGATCGCCGGCATCGACGCCTGGTCGGAGTTCTCGGCCAGGGCGCCGATCTTCGTTCTTCATGATCGCGACAACCGTCCGATACCGCCGCTTGAAGGCGGGCTCGACGACTGGCCCGACCCCACGCCGTCCCAATGGTACGAAATCTCGATCAGGCCCGGCGGCGAGTCCCTGTTGTTTTTCAATCTTTTTCGCGAGCCCCAGGCGGCCACGGTCGAAGAGGTCAAGAACGTCGATCCTGGGATCTCGCGCAAACTCGAAGAGATCCTTGATCTGGAGCCCCTGCAGCGCCAGCCCCACGAAATCCAGGACGTGCTCGACGCGGTGACCGGCACGATCGACTGGATCGGCGTCTACGACATAGGCCAGGGCAACGCGAACGGCCTGTGCGACAGCGGCGAGACGCCCTTGGCCTATTTCGATCTCGGCGGCGGCGTGAACACCAACCTCGCCACCTTTCCCGCGGCGCTCACCGACTTCTGCTATCAGGCCTCGCCGCCCGTGGTGCTGTCGCACTGGGACTGGGACCACTGGTCGTCGGGCGCCAAGTTCCCGGGCGCACAGGCCCTGAACTGGATCGCCCCGGCCCAGAGCCTGGGTATGGTGCACAGCACATTCGCCGCGGGCCTGCATCGAGCCGGCAGGCTGTTCATATGGCCCAACACGCTGGCCACCCTGTCGAGCGGCCAGATGACGATCCACAAGTGCACCAGCATGGGGGCGAATCGGAACCATACGGGCCTGGCCATGGAGGTACGCGGTCCAGCGGGCCAGCCCCCGATCCTGCTGACTGGCGACGCGCGCTATACCGCCATTCCCGGCGCGGTCGGCACGACCTTCACCTCGGTCGTCGCCCCGCACCATGGCGCCAACATGTCGAGCCACGCGACGCCGGCCGGAACCGGCCAACCGGGCGCGCGGGCCGCCTATTCGTTCGGCTTGAACAATTCCCATCAGCATCCGAACGCGGTCGCCTTCAGCGATCACCACGTGGCGGGATGGCCGCACCACGCGCACGGCGCCGCGGTTCCGGTTGACCGCGACACCACCAACCGGTCGATCGGCGGCCTTGGCCATCTGGGCCTGGGATGGAGCGCGACGCCGTCGCTGCCGGGCCACCGCTGCCCGTCCGCCCAGTGCGCGGTCGAGCTTCGGCACACCTGAGCGGCCTCAGGGCGTCAAACACGCCGCCTCGACCACCGTGGCGTCCAGCGTGCCGGCGGCCGGGGCCTGCCAGTCCTGCTCGAAACGGTAGGAGTCCTCGGTCCCTTCGAGATTGTTCTTCGGGTAGCGGAAGGCGGCGGCGTTGCGGAAGCGGCCGGCCGTGCAATCCACCTCGACCAGCACCTTCTCGGAGCGGAAGGCCGGGGCGTCCGGCGCCTCGACCTCGGTGCGCGGCAGGCGAAACTCGTGGCGGACCCAGACCTGGCCCTGGGGCTTGCGCCCGTCATTGCCCTTGGCGGTCTTGGCGAACATCAGCACCGCCCCTTCCTCGGCGGCGGCGAAATAGGGCCAGCCGTCGGCCCGCACCCGCTCGGCCCAGGGCGGCATGGCCTTGGCCTTCTCCTGAGCGGTGACGGTGACGCCGTCGATGTCGGCGGCGGCCTTCGCATCGGCCAGAGGCGCGGCGGGCGGCGCGGAAGCCTGGACCGCCAGCAGGAGGCCGGCCGCGCCAACGGCGATGAGAAAATGAGTGTCCACCCTGCGGCCTCCCGTCGGACGCGCGTGCGGCGCCCTTTTCTTCTTCCATGGTCACGGTAACATGGGTCGACGAACGATCAACCGGCCGGCAGGGGAGGCCGTACCGAATGAGCAGGATCCGAACGGCCGGCAAGGCGCTGTCGCTGCTGGCCGCTCTTGCCGTGGCGAGCGCCGCCCAGGGCGCGCCGACCCGCAAGGAAAGCTGGGGCAAGCCCGGCGTCAGCTACCTGAAGTACCGCACCGACGCGGCCGAGTGCCTGCACTATGTCGAGGCCCTGGCGCCGGTGAAGCTGGCCCTGGTGGACCTGACCTTCGGCATGGACGTTCCGGTCGATCCAGATCTCGGCGCCTTCGAACCCTCCGCCACCGGCGCGGCGCAATCAGCCTACGCCTATGCCGAAGCCTACCGGCTGCGGATGAACCGCAACTGGCGCAACGTCCGCGACCAGGCGACCCCCGCCCTGGAGAAGTGCCTGGCCGACCGCGGCTACAGCCGGTTCAAGCTCAGCGAGGCCGAGCAGAAGGACCTGAAGGACTTGCGCGTCGGCACGCCGGCGCGTCACCTCTATCTCTGGCGGCTCGGCTCGGAGCCGCGCTGAGGAGGGCAGGCCCATGAGCCTGACCGAGATCGCCCGCTTCGCCGACCTGGCCGAGGCCCAGATCGCCGCCTCGCGCCTGCGGGCCGAAGGCGTGCCGGTGCTGCTGCAGAACGAGCACTGGGGCGCCAGCGACTATCTGATGACCATCGCCATGGGCGGCTTTCGCCTGTGGGCGCCCGACAGCGACGCCGACGAGGCCCGGCGGCTGATCGAGGACCTGCGCGGCGGCGCGATCCCGCCAGAATTGGACCGCGAGCCTGAACCCAAGTCCGACGTGCTGGCCCATGGCGCCTCGGCCGGCAAGGCGGGCGCGGCCCTGCTGCTGGCGGCGACCTTCGGTCCTGCGGCCGGCCTGTTGCTGGACGGCAAGCGCCGCCACGCCTGGCTAGGCGGCGTGGCGATCAGCGTCGCCGGGCTATGCCTGCTGGTCGGACTGGCCGTCTGGGCGCCGACGCTGTTCGGCTAGGGCGCGGGGGCCGGAACCGCCTGCAGGCCGTCCGGCTCGGCCTGCCGCTCGCCCAGCACCGTGACGAAGCTGCCGGCGATGATCATCAGGCCGCCGACGCCAAGGGCCAGGGTCAGGTGGTCGCCGAACAGCAGCACGCCGATCGAGGCGCCCATCAGCGGCTCGATATTGATGAACACCCCGGCGCTGGCGCTGCCGACGCGGGCCGAGCCGAACTGCCAGGCGGCCGTCGCCAGCAGGGTCGACAGCACGCCCAGGCCCAGCACGCCGATCCAGGCGGTCGGCGAAAGATCCAGCTTCGGCGGTCCGTGCATGAAGAACGCGATCGGCAGCACGGTGAAGGCGGCGATGATCACCGTGGCGGCCGGCACGGCCATCGGCGAAGCGGGCTTGGGCGCGCGCTTGAGCACCACCAGCCAGGCCAGGAAGATGAACAGCGAACCCAGCGACAGGGCCACGCCCAGCGGCGAGCCGGCCCCGTCGGGCTTGCCGGCGATCAGCGCCGCGCCGAGGGTCGCGGCCCCGACGCCCATCCACGAGGCGCGGCTGACCTTCTCGCCCATGACCTTGGCGCAGATCGCGATCAGGGCCGGCATGGCCCCGACCAGCAGGGCCGCCAGGGTGACGCTGACATGGGCCAGCCCCTCGAACTGCACCATGAAGGCCACGCCGTAGAGCGCGCCCGACAACAGCATCACCGGCGAGCGGAACAGAGCCCGGGCCTCCTTCGTCCGCAGGGCGAAGGGCGCGGCGACCACGGCGGCGACGGCGAAGCGCAGCAGCACCATGTGGGCGGCGTCGGTCTCGCGCAGGATCAGCTTGCCCAGCGGGAAGCCGAGGCCCCACAGCAGGCCGGCGAGGATCAGGGCGAGGAAGGCGAGGCGTTTCATCGGGGACCTCATGCCGCATTCGGATGGACGGGGATATGGGCGTTGCCCGTGACAGGACCTGTCAGCAGGCCCGCGCCGAACATGAAATTATCGAAATGAGTCAAGGCGCGGCGCGCAGGCCACACATCCAAGTGCTTGATTTGTCAGCTCTTCGTATCGTCGCCCGGGGCAACGCTTCATTCGTGTAACATTGTTCACATCTTCAGACATTTTCGCGCCACAACGGGCTTCAACCTAGGCCGCAGTTCGTATCCGCCCCTGTCCAAGGAGATCGCCATGCGCCCCGCCCTCAAGTCCCTCGCGCTCGCCGCCGGCGCCGCGCTCACGGCCGGCGTCGTCGCCGCCGCGG
The DNA here is from genome assembly GCF_059415485.1 of Caulobacter sp. GW821-FHT10C03. Lineage (NCBI taxonomy): Bacteria > Pseudomonadati > Pseudomonadota > Alphaproteobacteria > Caulobacterales > Caulobacteraceae > Caulobacter > Caulobacter sp. GW821-FHT10C03. Next base: position 48,658 of record NZ_JBWKNI010000002.1, read on the forward strand.
CCCAGACCGTCGCCCCGCCGGAAGCTCCGCAACCGCCGCCCCCGCCGCCCGGTATCGATCACCTGACCTTCCGCGGCCCGCCGCCGATGGCCATCCGCGCCCATCGCGATCCGGAAGCCCGCGCCAAGCACCTGCGCGACGTGCTGCAGCTGACCGACCGCCAGGAAGGCGCGCTGAAGGCCTACATCGCCGCCACCGGCCCCAAGGACCGTCCCGAGCCCAAGCCGGTGCGCAACGAAGGCCCCCGTCCGGAAGGTCCCGGCGCCGATGCCGACAAGGCTCCGCCGACCACGCTGGAGCGCCTTGACCGCCAGGCCGAGCAGATGGCCAAGGTCACCGCCGAGTTCAAGGCCCGGGCCGACGCCACGCGGGCCTTCTACAACGCCCTGTCGCCCAGCCAGAAGAAGGCCTTCGACATCCTCGGTCCCGAGGTCGGCGGCGGTCCCGGCGGCGGCGTGCGCCGCATCGAGACCCGTGGTCCAGGTGGTCCTGGTTTCGAGCGCCGCAGCGAGCGTCGCGTGATCATCGAGCGCAAGTCGGGCTCGTAAACAACCGAGACGATTGCGGGCGTCCTTCAGCCGATCTAAGTCAAGGTCGATGGGCGCCCGCAACAACAAGAACCCGTTCGACTTCCTGGCCAACCCCGAGCGGTTCATGGCCTTCTCGCGCTGGGCCGCGCCCATGTTCGGCGCGATCGCCGGCGTGCTGGCCATCATCGGCCTGATTTTGACCTTCACGGTCCCCGAGGACTACCAGCAGGGCGACACCGTGCGGATGATGTTCATCCACGTGCCGGCCGCCATCCTCGCCAGCTTCGTCTATCTGTGCCTGGGGATCGCCAGCTTCCTGGCCCTGGTGTTCCGCCACGCCCTGGCCGACGCCGCCGCCCAGGCCTGCGCCCCGCTGGGCGCGGCCTTCACCGTGCTGGCCCTGGCCACCGGCTCGCTGTGGGGCAAGCCGATGTGGGGAACCTGGTGGGTGTGGGACGCCCGCCTGACCTCGGTGCTGGTGCTGCTGCTATTCTATCTCGGCTACCTGGCCCTGCGCGGCGCACTCGACGACGAGCAAAAGGCAGCCCGGGCCGCGGCCATCCTGGCCCTGGTCGGCGTGATCAACCTGCCGATCGTCAAGTTCTCGGTCGAGTGGTGGAACAGCCTGCACCAGGGCTCCTCGACCCTGTTCGCCAAGAGCGAGGACCGCCTGCCGGCGGTCTACGCCTGGCCGATGCTGGTCATGTGCCTGGCCTATCTGTCGGCCTTCGGGTCGCTGTGGCTGGTGCGGATCCGCGCCCTGGTCTGGCGGCGCAAGGCCCGGGCCCTGGCCCTCAAGGCGGCGGAGGCTTAGGCGCGTGCACTTCGATTTCGACGCCGGCAAGTACGCCGTCTATGTCTGGCCCGCCTTCGCCCTGTCGGCGGCGGTGTTCGTCTGGATGATCGTCGACAGCCTCGCTTCCGCCCGCCGCTGGCGCGCCGAGGCCGAACGCCGTCAGGCGGACGCCAAGGGCCAGTCCCAGGATCCCTCCAAGTGAAGCGCTGGTTGGCCTTCGCGCCGCTGATCGTGCTGGCCGCCCTGGCCGTGCTGTTCGCCGGCTATGCCCTGAAGCGCAATCCGCAGGTCAGCCCCGACGCCCTGGTCGGCAAGCCAGTCCCGGCCCTGGCCCTGCCCGATCTCGACAGCGGGACCCCGGCGTCGATCCGCCAGGCCGGCGACGGGCCGATGCTGATCAACTTCTTCGCCTCCTGGTGCGCCCCCTGCGAGGTGGAACATCCGCAGTTGATGGCCCTGAAGGCGCGCGGCGTGCGCATCGTCGGCGTGGCCTACAAGGACGCCCCGGCCAACACCGAGGCCTTCATCGGCCGCTTGGGCGACCCGTTCGCCGCCCGGCTGGTCGATCGCGACGGCCGCGCGGGGGTCGAGTTCGGCGTCACCGGCGTGCCCGAGACCTTCATCGTCGATGCGAAAGGCACGGTGATCGCCAAGCACACCGGCCCGCTCACCCCCGCCGACCTCGACGCCCTGGTCGCCAAACTGCGGTAAACGGCCGCGCGCCGCCGACCTTAGAACCGCGTTAACCACGCTCGCGCACCATGCATTAACCATGCTAGCTTGCGCGTCATGAGCACTGTTCGCCCCACCGGCCTGCCTGCCGTCCCCGCCCGACCCTCGTCCGGCGGCGTGACTCCGGCCGGCCAGTCGCGCGCGGCGGCGTTCTTCCAGGCGGCGGTCACCGAGGCGACCGGGACGACCACCACGCGCCCGACCCAGTCGGCGATGAGCGTGCAGCTTCAGACCCAGACCCAGCCGCAAGCCCAGCGCACGGCTCCAAAGACCTTCACCGCCCCGACCGAGCAGCCGCAGAAGATGCTGCGCCCGGGGTCGCTGCTGAACATCGTGGTCTGATTTCCTTCTCCCCTCGCGGGAGAATGTGTCGGCGAAGCCGACGGATGAGGGGTCGAAAGGCCTCTCCGAATTTCTGAGAGACCCCTCACCCGACCTCCTTCGGAGGCCACCCTCTCCCGCAAGGGGAGAGGGAACAGGTCAGGCCGCCTTCTTGGCGTCCTTGTCCTTCTTGGCCTTCTTTTCCTTCTTCGGCTTGTCCGCCTTCTCGGCCTTGGGCTTCTCGGCCTTCGGCTTCTTGGCCTTCGGCTCGGGCGCAGGCGCGTGCAGGTCGACGGCGGCCATTTCGGCCAGCAGGTCGAGGAAGCCGTCGCGCTTGCTGGCCTTCAGCAGCGAAAGGATCCGGGCGTCGGCCGCGCCGACCTTCGGCAGGCTCTCTTCCAGCACCAGGCGGCCGGCGTCGGTGAGGCGTACGGAGTTGGCGCGGGCGTCCTGCTCCGAGCGCTGACGTTCCAGATGGCCCTTGGCGATCATCCGGGCGACCATGTCGGCCAGGGTCGAGCGATCGATGCCGGTGGCGCGGACGAGACCCGTCTGAGTGACGCCTTCGTGCTCGGCCACGGCGGCCAGCACGGCGAACTGGCGCTGGGTGATTCCGCCCGCGCCGGTCTCTTCCACATAGATGTCGAGCGCCGTCTGCAGCACCCGATGCAGCAGGTGACTGGGCGAGCGGTCGAGAACCCCGACCTCGCGCGCGGCGGTCTTGTCGCTCTTGTGCTTGGCCATGTCGTCCGCCCCGTTTCCGTTGACGGACGTCCAGCTAGCACGGTTACGCGTCGGTTTGACGACAGATGGTCCGTGGGCGGCGGATTGCGCGCCCTAGAACCCGGCGTCCGGCGGTTCGGGGGTCTTCTGGTCGTCCGGCTTGGCCATGTGCTTCATGATGAAGGGCGTCTGGGTCAGCGAGAAGACGATCGCCAGCGGCAAGAGGGCGATGCGGAACTTCACCCAGGTGGGCGTGTCCTGGGTCAGGCGCACCACCTCGTTGGCGATGGCCGCCAGGGCGAAATAGCCGCCGTAGCGCAGGGTCAGGGTCCGCCACGCGGCGTCCGACATGTGCAGGGCCTCGCCCATCAGCGCCTTCAGCGGCGCGCGGCCCATCAGCGCCCCGCCGATCATGAAGGCGGCCAGCAGGCCGTTCACGACGGTGACCTTGATCTTCACGAAGACGTCGCTGTGGAACACCAGGCCCAGCACGCCGAAAAACAGCGCCATCAGGCCCGAGAACAGCGGCAGCAGGGCCACCCGGCGCTCGAGGGCGTAGCCGACCACCAGGGCCAGCGCCGAGGCGGCGACCAGCACCCAGGTGGCGGTCTGGAAGTTCTTGGTGACGAAATAGGTGGCCGCGAAGGCGATCGGCGCGCCGTAGTCGACGGCGGTGCGCACCCAGGCGGTCTTCTTCTTGTTGGCTTCGGCCTGGGCTTCTTGGGGGGCGGAGTTCTGTTCGGTCACGCGCTCAGTCCTCCAGCCCGACCAGCGAGCGCGAGAAGGCGCGGGCGTCGAAGGGCTGCAGGTCGTCCACTCCCTCGCCGACGCCGATCAGCTTGATCGGGCTGTCCGAGGCGCGCGCGACGGGCACCAGCACGCCGCCGCGGGCGGTGCCGTCCAGCTTGGTCATGACGATGCCCGAGACGCCGACGCTGTTGCCGAACACCTTTTCCTGAGCCAGGGCGTTGCGGCCGACGGTGGCGTCCAGCACCAGCAGGGTCTCGTGCGGGAAGTCGGGATCGACCTTCTTGACCACCCGGATGACCTTCAGCAGCTCGTCCATCAGGCCCTGCTTGTTCTGCAGTCGGCCGGCGGTGTCGATCAGCACCACGTCATAGCCTTCCAGCTTGGCGCGCTCGACGGCCTCGTAGGCCAGGGCGGCGGCGTCGCTGCCGGTGGGCCTGGACATGAAGTCGGCGCCGGCCCGGTCGGCCCACACCTTCAGCTGCTCGACGGCGGCGGCGCGGAAGGTGTCGCCGGCGGCGATCAGGACGCGGGCGCCCTTCTCGGTCAGGTCGGCGGCGATCTTGCCCAGGGTGGTGGTCTTGCCCGAGCCGTTGACGCCGATGAACAGCACCACATAGGGGCGCGGACCGCCCAGCGGGTCGAAGCGGCCCTCGCGGTCGGCCAGCTCGGCGGCGATCAGCTCGGCCAGGGCTTCCTTGATCTCGTGGTCGGTCGAGGCCTTGCCGAAACGGGCCTTGCCGAAGGCGTCGGCGATGCGGGCGGCGATCTGCGGGCCGAGGTCCGCCTCGATCAGCATCTCCTCGAGCGCGTCCAGCTGCTCCTGGTCCAGCGGCTTCTTGGTGAAGGCGCCGGTGACCTGTTCGGTCATCTGCTGGGAAGACCGGGTCAGGCCGGCCGTAAGGCGCTGGAACCAGCCTTGTTTCTGCGAGGGCTTTTCGCTCATCCGCGCTCCTGTAGCGACCCCTGGGGAAAAGTGAAGACGCGATTTACGATTCGAGGTTAGCGGCGCGGGCGACCGCAAGGTTGCGCTTGGAGCCGGCTCATGGCGTCTAGGGCCGATGGATCCCTTGGCCGCCGCCCTTTTCTGGCTCGACTACGCCGCCGCCGCCGTGTTCGGCGCGACCGGCGCCCTGGCCGCCGCGCGGCGTAAACACGACATCGTCACCTTCGGTTTCTTCGCCGCCATCACCGGCGTGGGCGGCGGCACGCTGCGCGACCTCCTGATCGGCGCGCCCGTGTTCTGGATCCAGCGGCCCGGCTACATCCTGGCGTGCCTGGCCGCCGCCCTGGTGGTCTGGCTGCTGGGACAGCGGGGCTGGCGCTTCCGGGCCCTGCTGTGGCTCGACGCCCTGGGCATGGCCGCCTACGCCGTGGTCGGCACCGCCAAGGCGCTGAGCCTGGGCGTGCACCCCTTCACCGCCGTGATCATGGGCGTGCTGACCACCGCCTTCGGCGGCGTGGTGCGCGACGTGCTGGCCGAGGAGCCGAACCTCCTCCTGCGCCGCGAGATCTACATCACCGCCGCCCTGCTGGGCGCGGCGGTGTTCGCGGTGCTGCAATGGCTGCACGTGCCGTTCTGGCCGGCCGGGATCGCGGGGTTCGCGGCGGCCTTCGGCCTGCGAGCCTGCGCCATCAAGTTCGGCTGGAGCCTGCCGGGCTTCATGGGCGGGGAAGAAAAGGCGTGACCGAGAAGGCGCGCTTCGAAGGTGACGACCCCGTGATCGTCACGGGCCAACGGCGCGGAGACGTCTTGCTGGCGGTCATCAGCGGCGCCCTGCTCGCGCTGATTGTCTTCGCCGCTGTCGTCGGCTCGTCGGACATGGATGCTCCCACGCTTGTGCTCACGGGCGGAATGCTCGCGTTCCTGACCTGGGCGCTCACCGGAACCCTGTGGCGACTGAGAAAAGGCGGCCCGGTCTTTCAGGCGGACGGTGAAGGCTTTCGCGTCCACCGGTCCATCTCGCCCGACAAGGTCCGCTGGACCGACGTCCGGTCGGTCGCCATCGACAACGGCGCCTGGAGACGGCCGGCGACGGTGCGTTTTCGGCTGAAGCGGCGCCTGAGATCGTTCAACCATCCGATCGGAACCCGCGAGCTGCACCTGGCCCTACCCTATATGGGCCTCAGCCGGCGGAACGCCGCCGATCTGCTGCGGCAGTTGCGGCGCCTGCGAGGCGCGACCGTGACCGCCGATCGGCGGCTCAGGTCTCCCGATCCGGATGCTGGCGACTGACCACCGCCACGACCGAGCCTCCGGCGGGTGGGCGCACCGGCATGTCGGCCAGATGCTCCATCCAGGCCGGCCGCGCCTCGACCGCCAGCTGGACCACCGGCGCCACCGCCGACGGATCGTCGAAGGCGAAGACGGCGAGATCGATCTTCTCGGCTCTCCACTCGAAGGTCAGGGGCGAGCCGCAGGCGGCGCAGAAGCCGCGCCTGATCGCGTCGGAGCTCTGGAAGGTCGAGCGCTCGCCGCGCGTCCAGGTCAGGTTGGCGACCTCGACCGTCACCAGCGCCCCGAACGGCCCGCTGAAGGCCTTCTGGCACATCCGGCAATGGCAGAGGGAGGCCCGGCCAGGCTCGCCCTCCACCCGGAACCGCACCGCGCCGCACTGGCAGCCGCCGCTCAAAGCCAAGATCCCCTCCACATCCCTTCCACAGGCGCGGCCGCACCAGAGGCGAGATCAGGCGTGACAGCAAGGGCCGACGCGGTGTCCAACGAATGCAGTAATGCGTTCGAGTTAGTAAATCGTGAGAAAATACAACCGCTTCGTTAGGGCGTACCGATTCCTCCCGTGCAAGGCGGAGGGGTCGATGATCGGTTGGCGTGCAATCCTGGCGGCGGCGGCGCTGGCCCTGCCCTCCCTCGCCCTGGCGGACCCCTGCGAAGCCCCGCTGCCCGCCCCGAACACCCGCTTCGAAGGCCCCGTGCGCTATGTCGGCGACGGCGACAGCCTGTGCGTCGGCCCGACCAGCAATCCCTCGACCTGGATCGAGGTGCGGCTGTCGGACTTCTACGCCCCCGAACTGCACGATGCGGGCGGCCGGCAGGCCAAGAGCCGGCTGGAGGACGTGGTCTGGCGCCAGTACCTGTCGTGCCGGGCGCTGAAGCACTCCTACGACCGGGTCGTGGCCCGCTGCACGATCGGCGGCGCCGCGGTGGGCGACCTCCTGCGGGCCCGCGGCGGCGTCGAGGGCGGCCGGGGCCGGCGGTAGGCCTACCCCTTCGGCGTCAGCCGGAAGGTCACCCGGTAGCCGTCGTGGTCGGACAGCACCGGCTCGCTGGCGCCGTCGAAGGTGGCCTCGACCCTGACCGGCGCGACCTGCACCCGCGTCCCGTCGAGGAAGCCGATCAGGTCCTGGGTGTCGAGCCAGGGGGCGTCGCCGTCGTACGAGATCTGGGTGTCGCAGGCGCCCGGCAGGGCGTGGCACCAGCGGCTGACCACCTCGAACGGATAGTCGGCCATCACGTAGTCGAAGCGGTCGGGGGCGTGCATGACGTTGAAGTCGCCGCCGACGATCAGCGGCGCGCCCGGCGTGCGGTCCTCGCGCATGAACATCTTCAGCTCGTCGGCCTGCAGGTGGTGGGCCATGCGGTTGCGCGAGCGGGGCACGCGCGAGGCGCCCTTGGAATTGAGGTGGGTGTTGGCGATCTCGACCGGCGTCGGCAGCCCCGGCACGTTCAGCGTCACCAGCATCACGCCCTTGTTGGCCAGGCAGTCCAGGCCCGCGCAGTAGTGATAGGCGTGGGACTTCACGTCCTCGATCGGGAAGTTGCTCAGCACCCACAGGCCGCTGGAGCCCCACTTGCCCAGGCCCTCGCCCTTGCGGCGATAGGCGACGCGGCGATAGTCGGGCTTCTGGCCCTTGGGCCACAGGCTGGCGTCGCGCTGGCCCTTCTTGGGACCGCGAGCCACGTAGGGGTAGCCGGAGCGGTCGATCAGGTCGCCGATCTCCTTGCGGAAGCCCTCCTGGATCAGGATGACGTCGGGCTCGGTCCCGGCGGCCCGCATCTTGGCCAGTTCGTCACCGATCTTCTTCAGCGCCTCGCCGCGCCCGGCCTTCACCGGCCAGGGCAGGCCGGCGACGTTGTAGCTCATGACGCTGAGCTTCACCCCGTCGTCGGCCCTCGCCCAAGAAGGAGAGGCCACCATGGGAAGCGTCAGGAGCGCGGCCAGGGCGGCCGCGAGGACGCGCCTCAAGCCGCCCGCTCGGCGATGACCCGGGTCCCGTCGTGGCCGGTGACGCGGAAATCGACGATCTGCCCGGCCGGCGCCTCGCCGGTGAAGGCGATCTCGGTGAAGTCCTCGGCCCGGGCCAGGCCGTCGCGTTCGACCAGGCCCGCCAGGGTGCGGCCGACCTGGGCCTGGAGGTGACGCTCCAGGCCGCGCTGGCCGGCTTCGCGCAGGCGCCTGGCGCGGTCCTTGATGACCGGCCCCTTCACCGGCGGCATCCGCGCGGCTGGCGTGCCGGGGCGGGCGCTGTAGGGGAAGACGTGCAGGAAGGCCAGACCCGCCTCCTCGACGAGGCGGACGGTGTTGGCGAAGGCCTCTTCGCTCTCGGTCGGGAAGCCGGCGATCAGGTCGGCGCCGAAGGCCACGTCCGGCCGCACGGCGCGCACGCTGGCGACCAGGTTCAGGGCGTCGGTGCGATTGTGCCGGCGCTTCATGCGCTTGAGGATCAAATCATCGCCGGCCTGCAGCGACAGGTGCAGGTACGGCATCAGCCGGGGCTCTTCGGCGAACAGCTTCAGCAGGTCCGGATCGATCTCGGCGGCGTCGATCGAGGAGAGACGCAGGCGCGGCAGGTCGGGGACCATGCGCAGGATACGGCCGACCAGTTGGCCAAGCGTAGGTTGCCCAGGTAGGTCGGAGCCCCAGGACGTCACGTCGACGCCGGTCAGCACCACTTCGCGATAGCCTTCGGCGGCCAGCTTGCGCACCTGCTCCACGACCTCGCCGGCCGGGGCCGAGCGCGAGTTACCCCGGCCATAGGGGATGATGCAGAAGGTGCAGCGGTGATCGCAGCCGTTCTGGACCTCGACATAGGCCCGGGCGCGGTCCTTGAGGCCGTCGATCAGGTGACCGGCCGTCTCCTTGACCGACATGATGTCGTTGACCCGCACGCGGGTCGTGGTCTCGATCAGCGCGCCGGGGGCGGCCTTTTCGGCGTTGCCGAGCACGAGATCCACTTCCGGCATGGCCGCGAAGGCGGCCGGGTCGATCTGGGCGGCGCAGCCGGTGACGATGATCCGGGCGTCCGGGCGGGCGCGGCGGGCCTTGCGGATCGCCTGGCGAGCCTGGCGCACGGCCTCGTTGGTCACCGCGCAGGTGTTGAACACCACCGCGTCCGACAAGCCGTCGGCGGCGGCGCGGGCGCGCATGGCCTCGCTCTCATAGGCGTTCAAGCGGCAACCGAAGGTGACGACGTCGACGCCGTTCGGGCCCGAGGCCACGACCGCCGGTCCGCCCTCTTCGCCCACTTCGGGCTTGGGCGCCGGCGTGGCCTTGATGACGGTGTAGACGCTCATGAAGCGACGAACGCCGCGAAGGCGTCCTTCCAGTCGTCGTGCCAGCGCGACAGGGCCGGGCGGTTCTCGATGATGTCGCCCATCGCCCAGGCCATGCGCTTTTCGTCCACGGCGCGCGACACGTCGTTGTCCGGGCACAGGATGTAGAAGTCGCCGGCGGCGATGCGGGCCAGCATGAAGTGGACGACCTGCTCGGAGGTCCAGGCCGCGTCGGGCTTGCCGCCCGGGCCGCGCTTGGTCATGCCGGTGAAGGTATAACCCGGGATCAGCAGGTGCGCGGTGACCTGGCAGTCGACGATCTCGCGCAGGGTGTGGGCGAGGCCCTCGGTCAGGGCCTTCACCGCCGACTTGGAGACGTTGTAGGCCGTGTCGCCCGGCGGCTGGGTGATGCCCTGCTTGGAGCCGGTGTTGATGATCAGACCCGGGCGGCCGCTCTCGGCCATCTCTTCGCCGAACACCTGGACGCCGTTGATCACGCCCCACAGGTTGACGTCGAGGATGCGCTTCCAGGCGTCGTCGCCCGAGAAGGCGTCGCCGCCGCCGCCCACGCCGGCGTTGTTCATCAGCACGTCGACAGCGCCGAAGCGTTCCAGCACGACGTCGCGCAGGGCCTCGACGGCGGCGCGGTCGGCGACGTCGGTCGGCACGGCCAGGGCGCCGATGGCTTCGGCTTCCTGCTTCAGCTTGCGGCCGGTGACGTCGGCCATGACCACGTTGAGGCCCAGCTCGACGAAGGCCTTGGCGGCGGCCAGGCCGATGCCGTCGGCCGCGCCGGTGACGAGCGCCGTCTTGCCGGGCGCGAGGGCGGGGTGCAGCTCGCTCATGCGCCGGCCAGTTCGGGCAGCTTGCCGGTGAACTCCAGGGCCACCGGACCGGTCATGATCACGTGGCCGTCGGCCTCGCGCCATTCGATGACCAGCGGGCCACTCTCGAACTCGACGGTGGCGGTGCGGTCGGTGAGGCCGCGGCGCACGGCGGCGACCTGGGCGGCGCAAGCGCCGGTGCCGCAGGCGGCGGTCAGGCCAGCCCCCCGCTCCCAGACCTTCAGCTTGATGTGATCGCGCGAAACGACGTGGGCGAAGCCGACATTGACGCCTTCGGGGAACAGCGGGTGATGCTCGACCAAGCTGCCGGTCTTCTCGGCGAACTCGTCGCTCACGGGCGCGTCGACGAAGAACACCACGTGCGGATTGCCCATCGAGACGCAGACCGGGGTGTGCACCCACGGGGCGTCGATCGGGCCGACCTGCAGTTCGACGCGGGCGGTGTCCATCTCTTCCGACAGCGGAATCTGCTCCCAGCCCAGGCGCGGCGGCCCCATGTCGACCGTGACGCGCTTGTCGCCGGCCATGACGCCCGACAGGCGGCCGGCGACGGTGTCGAAGGCCACCTCGTTCTTGCCGCCCGACTGCATCAGCAGCCAAGCCACGCAGCGGGTGCCGTTGCCGCAGGCGCCGGCCGGCTCGCCGTCGGCGTTCCAGAAGCGCACATAGGCCGAGGCGCCCTCGGCCTTCGGCGGATCGATGGCCACCACCTGGTCGCAGCCGATCCCGCCCTGGCCGCGTTTGGCGATCTGGCGGATCTCCTCGGCGGAGGGTTCGAACGGCTGGGTGAGGGTCTCGATGACGACGAAGTCGTTGCCGAGCCCGTTCATCTTCAGGAAGGTGCGGCTCATGGCCGGGCTATATAGTCGAAAACTTAGGCCAACGGCAGGGGATGCGGCGATTGGCTTGGCCAGGATCGCGACCCGAGCCTCGACAGCTTGCCTTTCGTCGCGCGCACTGGTTGATCGATACCGGGATTGCGCCCGTGTCGTGGGCGCCGGGGGACCAGACGATGCCGATCGACGCCAGCCACTTCACCATGGTCGGGTTTCCGCTCGACCTGCGCGACACCGCCGCCCTGAACCGGCAGGCCGAAGGCTTCCTGGCCAACTGCGCCCTGGCGACGCTGAAGGCCCAGGATTCGGTCTGTCTGGTGCGCGATCCGTCGGGGGCCGAGCTTCGCATCGGCCTGCGCAAGCGCCGGTTCGGCGGCGACCAGGAGCTGATCACCCTCAACCCCGCCTTCGCCGGCGAAAGCCAGGTCGAGGTCGAGATCGTCGGCGACGCCTCGGATCCGGAGTGGAAGCCGTTCGAGGTGACGCTGACGGCCCGCTTCAAGGGCGAGGAAACGCCGATCGTGTTCGACCTGGCCGATCCCGGCGAGGCGCTGCGGCTGAAACCGGGAACCAAGGTTCCGGTGCGGCTGTCGGCCTTCGTGTTCGAGCCGGAGGTCTATGCCGACGAAGCGGCCTACTACGCCGCCCAGAAGCAGGCCAACGCCGAAGCCGGCAAGCCGGACGGGATCACCTTCGCCTCCAACTACTTCATTCCCTCGGGCATGTTCACGCCCGACGGCGAGGACGGCGACCTGAAGACGGCCAAGCGGCCGACCGCACAGGCCCTGTTCGCCAGCACGGTGCTGAAGGCAGAACGGCGACGCAACCAGGCCGGCGGCGACGAGTTCGTCTGGGCGCTGGTGCGAACCTATGGCGACGCGACGATGGACGTTCTGATCGATCCGCGCAGCATCAAGGCCGTGCCCGCGCCGGGTTCGATCCTCAGCGGATCGTTCTGGATCAGCGGCCGGATCGCTACGCCCTGAGATGGGAGGACCGATGAGCCACGCCGAAGACCTTCGCCTGCGCGCCCGGCTGCGGGCGCTCTATCATGGCGCGTCACCGGCGGCGGTGCGGTTCCGCTATGCGGTGATCTTGATCGACCTGGCGATCATCGCCTTCTTCATCGCCGCGCCGCTGATGCACCGGCATGGCGTGACCTTCTACCTGATCGACTATGGGGTGGCGGCGTTCCTGGCGGTGGATCTCGTGGCGCGGGCCATCGCCCACGGCGACATCCGGAGCTGGCTGAAGAAGCCGATCACCTGGATCGACCTCTTGGTGCTGGCCACCCTGCTGTTCCCGGCCTGGCTGTTCAATTTCGGCTTCCTGCGGGTCCTGCGCCTGTGGACCCTGGTGCGCAGCGAGTTCTTCTGGCGCACGGTGGCGCGCCGCTACGACGACACCCGCATCGAGGATGTCACCAAGGCCGCCTCGTCGCTGCTGACCTTCGTCTTCGTGGTGACGGGCTTCGTCTATACGAGCTTCGCGGGCCGGCACGAGGGCGTGGCCGGCTATGTGGACGCCCTCTATTTCACCGTCACCAGCCTGACGACGACTGGGTATGGCGACGTCACCCTGCCGGGCGTGTGGGGCAAGCTGCTGTCGATGGCGGTGATGCTGGGCGGGGTGTCGCTGTTCATCGGCCTGATCCAGTCGATCCTGCGGCCGCACAAGGTGACCCATCCCTGCCCCGACTGCGGCCTGCGCAAGCACGATCCGGACGCCGTACACTGCAAGGCCTGCGGCAAGCTGCTGTGCATTCCTGACGACGGGGCGTGAGGCTCACCTGATCCGTAAAATCCCCGCGAAAGCGGGGACCCAGGTGTTTTGTCGTCGAGCGCCACGCGTTTCAGAAAAAGCCTGGGCCCCCGCTTTCGCGGGGGTTTTACGGAGGAGAGAACGGTCCACCCTGTCCAGGGTCAAAAATGGCCTAGCCAGCGCCGGGAATGGCATTAACGTCCCGCGCCATGCTGACGCTCCGCTCCGTTTCACCCGCCGTCCTCGCCCTTGCTCTCCTCGCCGCCGGCCCCGTCCGCGCCCAGGAGGATCCCCACCTGGCCCTGGAAGGCGTCGAGACGCCCTCGTCGCTCGACTGGGTGAAGGGCGAGAACGCCAAGACCCTGCCCGTTCTGACCGGCGACAAGCGGTACCAGGGTCTGCACGACGCGGCGCTGAAGGTGCTGGCCGCCAAGGACCGCATCGCCGCCCCCAGCTTCGTCGGGACCACGGTGTTCAACTTCTGGCAGGACGCCGACCACGTGCGCGGCGTCTGGCGGCGCACCAGCCTGGAGAGCTACCGCTCGGCCGACCCGAAGTGGGAGACGGTCATCGACCTGGACGCCCTGGCCAAGGCCGAAGGCAAGAACTGGATCTGGAAGGGCGCCGACTGCCGGCCCAAGACCCACGACCGCTGCCTGGTGAACCTGTCGAACGGCGGCAAGGACGCCGTCGAGGTGCGCGAGTTCGACCTGACGACCAAGAGCTTCGTCAAGGACGGCTTCCTGCTGCCCGAGAGCAAGCAGACCGTCGACTGGCTGGACGCCGACACCCTGATCCTGACCCGCGACTGGGGCGCGGGCACCACCACCGACAGCGGCTACGGCATGGTGGTGAAGACGTTGAAGCGCGGTCAGGCTCTGAGCGAGGCCGTCGAGGTGTTCCGCGGCGAGAAGGCCGACGTCAGCGCCCGCCCGCACGTGCTGCGCGACGCGCTAGGCAATCGCGTGGTGCTGATCGAGCGGGCCACCGACTTCTTCCACACCAAGACCTTCCTGCTCGACGACGCCGGCAAGACGGTTCCGTTGTCGATCCCCGAGCGCTCGTCGATCCGCGGCCTGATCGGCGGCAGCCTGGTGTTGACGATCGAGGAACCCTGGAGCTTCAAGCCCTATGCCGCCGCCAAGGAACAGACCTTCCCGGCCGGGGCGCTGCTGTCGGTCGCGCCCGCCTCCCTGATCCCCAAGACGCTTCCGGCAGGCGAGATCGTCGTCAGCACCGGCTGCGATCCCTGCAAGGTTTTCGTCCCGGGGCCGCGCCAGTCGATCGACCAGGTGGCCGTGACCGACCACCGCGTCGTGGCGGCGATCTACGACAATGTGCGCGGCGGGCTGACCAGCTTCGCGTCGCAAGGCGAATGGGGCTGGAAAGGCGAGGCCCTGCCGGTGATCGACAACGCCGCCGTCTCGATCGTCGCGACGGCCGACGAGGGCGACCAGCTGTTCTACTCGGTCGAGGGCTTCGTCACCCCGACCCAGCTGAAGCTGGCCGACGCGACCACCGCCAAGGCCGACACCGTCAAGACCCTGCCGACCCGCTTCGACGCCTCCAAGCTGGTGGTCCAGCAGAAGGAAGCGACCAGCAAGGACGGCACGAAGATCCCCTACTTCCTGGTCAGCCAGAAGGGCGCGAAGCTCGACGGCTCCGCCCCCACCCTGCTGCACGCCTACGGCGGCTTCCAGCTGTCGAAGCTGCCGGTCTACGACCCGCTGGTCGGCAAGCTGTGGCTCGAGCGCGGCGGCAGCTACGCGGTGGCCAACATCCGCGGCGGCGGCGAGTTCGGTCCGGCCTGGCATGAGGCGGCCCTGAAGGCCAACCGCCAGCGGGCCTACGAGGACTACTTCGCCGTGGCCGAAGACCTGATCTCGACCAAGGTCAGCTCGCCCCGTCACCTGGGCGCTTACGGCCGCTCGAACGGCGGCCTGCTGATGGGCGTGGCCCTGACCCAGCGGCCCGACCTGTGGAACGCGGTGGTGGTGGAAAGCCCGCTGCTGGACATGATCCGCTACACCCAGCTGCCGGCCGGGGCGTCGTGGATCGGCGAGTATGGCGACCCGGCCATCCCGGCCGAACGCGCCTGGATCGAGCGCTACAGCCCGTACCAGAACCTGAAACCGGGCGTGAAATACCCCCTGGCCTACATCACCACCTCGACCAAGGACGACCGGGTGCACCCCGGCCACGCCCGCAAGTTCGCCGCCAAGCTCGGCGATCTGGGCCAGCCCTACCTCTACTATGAGAACACCGACGGGGGTCACGCCAACGGCGCCGACCCGGCGGCCAACGCCAAGCGCTGGGCGCTGCACTACACCTACCTGTCGCGCCAGCTGATGGATCACTAAATGCGTAGCCTTGTCCTGGCCCTCCTTGCCGCATCGAGCCTGATGACCGTTTCCGCCCACGCCGCCCCTGCGCCCGCCGACACCGCCGCCCGCACCCCGCTCACCGAGCTGGGCAAGGACGATCCCTACATCTGGATGGAGGAGATCGAGGGGACGAAGGCGCTCGACTGGGCCAAGGCCCAGAACGACCGCACCCTGCCGATCCTGCAGGGCGACCCGCGCTACCAGGGCCTGCACGACTCCGCCCTGGCGATCGTCAACGCCAAGGACCGCATCCCGGGCGTGGCCTTCATCGACGACCACGACCTGCGGAACTACTGGCAGGACGCCGACCACGTGCGCGGCGTCTGGCGCACCACCACCCTGGAGAGCTACCGCACCGCGCAGCCGGCCTGGGAGACCATCCTCGACCTCGACGCCCTGGCCAAGGCGGAAGGCAAGAACTGGGTCTGGAAGGGCGCCAGCTGCCTGGCCCCGGAAAGCCGGTATTGCCTGGTCCAGCTGTCGAACGGCGGCAAGGACGCCGTGGTCGTGCGCGAGTACGACGTCAAGACCAAGACCTTCGTCGCCGGCGGCTTCGAGCTGCCCGAAGGCAAGCACCGGTTCGACTGGATCGACAAGGACACCCTGATCGTCGCCACCGACTGGACCCCGGGCGAGGTGACGACGTCCGGCTATCCCTATGTGGTCAAGCTGGTCAAACGCGGTCAGCCCCTGTCGGCCGCCAAGGAAATCTACCGCGGAACCAAGGACGACGGCGGCTACGGCGTGTCGCCCTACGCCCTGCGCGACCATGACGGCGTGGTGCAGGCGGTGTTCGTCAACCGGCCGCTCGACACCTTCAACGCCGAGACCCACATGGTGGTCGGCGACAAGACGGTGAAGCTGCCCTTCCCGCTGAAGTCGTCGATCCAGGCCCTGGTCAAGGGCCAGCTGGTGTTCAGCGTCGAGCAGGACTGGGCCGAGCAGGGCCTGAAGACCGGCGACCTGGCCGCCTTCGACCTGGCCGCCTTCAAGGCCGCGCCGGAAACGGCCAAGGCGACGCTGATCCTGCACCCGACCGCCCGCGAGGCGATCGAGGGCGTCAGCGCCACCCGCGACCGGCTGGTGGTGGCCCTGTTCCAGAACGTCACCGGCGGCGCCCATGTCTATGACTTCAAGGGCGGCGCCTGGACCCGGACCAAGCTGGACCTGCCGACCAATTCGACGGTCGGACTGGGGTCGGCCTCCGACAAGGACGACCGTATCTTCGTCAGCGTGACCGGCTACCTGACGCCCACCACCTACTGGCTGGCCGACGCGGCCACCGGCAAGCTGGACAAGGTGAAAGCCGCGCCCGCCAAGTTCGACGCCTCGACCCACGTGGTCGAGCAGTTCGAGGCGACCAGCAAGGACGGCACGAAGATCCCGTACTTCCTGGTCCGACCCAAGGGCCTCAAGTACGACGGGACGACCCCGACCCTGCTCTACGCCTACGGCGGCTTCCAGGCCTCGATGACGCCCGGCTATTCCGGGGTGACCGGCAAGCTCTGGCTGGAGCGCGGCGGCGCCTATGTGGTGGCCAACATCCGCGGCGGCGGCGAGTTCGGGCCGAGCTGGCACGAGCAGGGCCTGAAGGCCAACCGCCAGCGGGTCTATGACGACTTCTTCGCCGTCTCCGAAGACCTGATCGCCCGCAAGATCACCTCGCCCCGTCGCCTGGGGATCATGGGCGGGTCGAACGGCGGCCTGCTGATGGGCGTGGCCCTGACCCAGCGTCCCGAGCTCTACAACGCCGTCGTCATCCAGGTGCCGCTGTTCGACATGGTCCGCTACAGCCAGATCGGCGCGGGCTCGTCGTGGATCGGCGAGTACGGCGACCCGCAGATCCCCTCGGAACTGGCGGTGATCGAGAAGTACTCGCCCTACCAGAACCTCAAGGCGGGCCAGAAGTACCCCGAGGTGTTCATCGAGACCTCGACCAAGGACGACCGCGTCCACCCGGCCCACGCCCGCAAGGCGGCGGCCAGGCTCGAAGCCCTCGGCTATCCGGTGCTGTACTACGAGAACGTCGACGGCGGTCACGCGGCCAGCGCCAACCTGGCCGAGACCGCCCGCCGGGTGGCCCTCGAATACACGTATCTGACCCGCAAACTGATGGACTGACGCCGCAACGTCCGTAAACCGGACCGCAATCTCTGGGCGCTATCACGGTACCTGGCCTTCTGGAGGTCCGTGATCAGCGCTCGGGGGGCGCCCGTGAAGATCGACGTCATCCAGGCTCTGCAGCTTTCGCCCGAGGACAGCGCGCGCTGGACCTCGCTCCAGGCGTTGCAGCCGCGCCTCGACTCTCCGTTCCTGTCGCCGCAATGGGCCAAGGCGGTCGCCACCGCCCAGGGCGAACAGGGCGATCGCGTGAAGGTCGCCGTGATCCGCGGCGACGACGGCCAGGCTCTCGCCTACCTGCCGGTGCGGGTGAAGGCGGGCGTGGCCATGCCGGCCGGCGCGCCGATGTGCGACTACCAGGCCCTGGTCTCCGAACACGACATCGCCGTCGATCCGCGCCGCCTGCTGGCCGCGCTCAAGGCCCAGCGCCTGGACTTCTGCCACATGCTGGCCGACGACGAGACCCTGGCCCGGCACGGCCGCGGTCAGGCCGACTCCTGGATCGTCGACGTCTCCGCCGGCTACGAGGCCTACGCCGCCGACCGCAAGACGGCGGGCGTCGGCGTACTCAAGGACATCGACAAGAAGCGCCGCAAGGCCGAGCGCGAGGTGGGCCCCGCCCGCTACGCCGCCATGTCCGAAAACCGCGCCGATTTCGACCAGCTGATCGCCTGGAAGCGTGAGCAGCTGCTGGCCACCGGCCAGACCGACCTCTTCAAGACCGACTGGGTCAACCGCCTGGTCGAGGACATGTTCGCCCGTCGCGACCCGGACTTCGGCGGCGGGCTCTATACCCTGCACCTGGGCGACGAGCTGGCCGCCGTGCACCTGCACCTGCGCGGGGCGCACACGGTCCACGGCTGGCTGATCGCCCACAACGCCAAGTTCGACCGCTATTCGCCCGGCCTGCTGCTGTTCCAGGACATTCTCAAGGGCATGGACGGCGGCCCCCATACGCGGCTGGACCTGGGCACCGGCGACTACCGCTTCAAGCGCGAGCTCTCCAACGCCCGCCAGACCGTGGTGTTCGGCTTCTACGGCGCGCCCTCGCCGGCCACCTTCGTGCGCTCGGCCGCCTGGGGCGTGCGCCAGGTCGCCGAGGCCCTGCCGCTGGGCCGGATGTCGGCGCTGCCGGGCAAGGCCATGCGCCGCATCGACCTGCTGCGCGGACTGCACTGAGGGCCGCGGGGTCTCGACCCGCCCCTTCAGAGAACAGGGTCGTGAAGCCAGATTCCGACGGACCAGCAGGTGCGATCGTCGTTAGCCGTCGGACCTTCGATCCAGACAAGCAACTCGCGCGCCCGTGGCGCGGTCTCGAACAGATCCAGAGGACAGTCGCCCTCTCCCCAGAAGTAGAGGTCCGGCCCGTCTCGGGTGGCTTCCTCGCTGGCGGGCCTCGCCACGCAGCGGCTCGCGGTCGGCGCGGGTTCGAGCGTAAGCCCGACCCAGCCATGCGGCCCGTCGAACTCGGCTTTGCTGCCACGCACCATGGGATGTGCGCGCCAGTAGTCCGGATCGTGGATCCGGGCTCCGAAGATCAGGTCGTGATGCATGGCTTCAAACATCGGGTCAGATTGGCGGCGGCGCCGGCTCTGGCGAACCGGTCCTACCCGGCCTTGCCCGTCTCCAGATAGGCCTTCAGGCGATCCTGCTGCTGGCCGAGCACCTGGTCGACGATCGGGGCGATCTTGTCGAGGCCGCCCTTCATGTAGCCGCCGGCGTCATAGCTCCAGGTCAGGGTGGTCTTGCCGTCGGCTTCCGCCAGCGCCCAGACCAGGTGGCCGCTGGCGCCGGAGAACTGCAGCGGACCAAGGCCGCCGAACAGGGTCAGCTGCTTGCCCGGCTGGGCGTTGACGACGGTCATGTGCAGAACCGCGCCGCTGTTGGGCATCTTCTCGCAGAAGCAGGCGCCCGGCGCCGCGCCCAGCGACAGGTTGGCCGCCGAGCCCGACCAGGTGTGGTCGCTGCTCCACCATTTGGCCGGCTGCACCAGCGCCGCCCAGACCTCGGCGGCGGGCTTGGCGATGATCACGACGCGCTTGGTCTCGAAACCGTTCGGCTGGGCGTCCACCACCTCGGCGCGCGCGGCGCCGGCCGCCAGCAGGGTCAGGACGGCGAGAACGGGGGCGGCGAGTTTCATGGCGCGTCTCCGGAAACGATGTTCGGAGGATCAAGCGCCAGCTGCGCCATTCAGGCAAGAGGAAGCCGTCAGGCCTTCTCGAACACCAGCGGGCCGCCCCAGAAGCTCTGCACCAGGCCGTTCTGCGGGCCCGGCTGGCCGGTGGTCAGGAACACCCGGCCGCCGCCCGTCCCCGGGTCGTACTCGGGGTGACGCTCCAGGTAGCGCTCCAGGGAGTCGGCGGTCGAGGCCGGCTGGTGGATCACCGGGGTGCCGGCCGGCAGGGCGGCGCGGAAGATGTCGGCGATGATCTCGTAGTGGGTGCAGCCCAGCACGGCGCGGTCGGGATAGCGGCCGATGCGGGTCTTCAGCGCCAGGACATAGCCCTCGACGGCCTTGGCCAGATCGACGACGCCGGCGTCGGCCTCGATCATCGGCACCAGGTCCGGACAGGGTTGCGAGAACACCGCCAGGTCCTGTTTGCGCTTGTCGATCTCGATCTCGTAGACGCGGGAATTGGTCGTCCCCTGCGTGGAGAACACCCCCAGCACGTCGAGCTGCTCGACCTTGTCGCCGCGGCGCTCGGCCTCGTGCTCCCAGGGCAGGCCCGTGGCCGCCTCGATGGTCGGCACGATGATGCCCAGGATGTTGATCGGACGGCCCAGCTGCTTGCGATAGCCCGGCAGCCAGGTCTGCTGCAGGCGGCGAAGGGCGATGGCCGACGCGGTGTTGCAGGCCAGGACCACCAGGCTGGCGCCGGCCTCGAACAGGCGCTCGCAGCCGGCCCGCGTCAGGTCGACGATCTCTTCCCCCGGCTTGCCGCCATAGGGGGCGTTGGCCTGGTCGGCCAGGTAGACGAAGTCCGCCTGGGGCAGACGCTGCACGAGGGCGCGGTGGACGCTGAGGCCGCCCACGCCGGAGTCGAAAACGCCGATGGTCATGGCCTGAGCATTAGCCGCGCCGAGGGCCTCCGTCCATGCGTCCGCGCGGGGGAAAAGGGCCGAAAAGGCGTCGGCTTTTAAAAGGTTACGGTCCTGTCATGTGACGGGCGCGCGGGCATGGCCTAGGGTCCGGCCACACTCAACGGAGAGCCATCCGTGCAACGTCGCACCTTCCTGCTTTCGTCCGCCGCGGCCGCCGCCGCGAGCGCCGCCGCGCCCGCCCTTTCCTTCGCCGCGGAGACCAATCCCTTGCTCGCTCCTTGGACCGGCCCGTACGGCGGCGTCCCCGCCTTCGACAAGATGAAGGTCGCCGACCTGACCCCGGCCGTCGACACGGCCATGGCCAGGAACCTGGCCGAGATCGACGCCATCGTCGCCAACAAGGAAAAGCCGACCTTCGCCAACACCATCGCGGCGCTGGAAGACACCGGCCGCACCCTGGCCGACGTCGCCTGCTACTACGGCATCTGGGGCTCGAACATGAGCTCGCCCGAGTACCAGGCCATCGAGCCGGCGATCGACGCCAAGTTCTCGGAGATCGGCGACAAGATCACCCAGAACGCCGGGCTCTTCGCCCGCATCGAGGCCGTCTACAACAGCCCCGAGAAGGCCAAGCTGACCGCCGAACAGCAGCGCCTCGTCTGGATCTACTACACCAACTTCGTGCGCTCGGGCGCCAAGCTGGACCCGGCCGCCAAGGCCCGGGTCGCGGCCATCAACACCGAGCTGTCGGGCCTCTTCACCAAGTTCAGCCAGAACCTGCTGGCCGACGAGGAGACCTATATCGAGCTGACCGAGGCCGACCTGGCCGGCCTGCCCGACGCCATCAAGGGCGCGACGGCTTCGAGCGCCGAGCAGCGCAAGCTCCCGGGCAAGAACATCATCGTCAACACGCGCTCCAGCGTTGACCCCTACCTCACCAACTCGCCGGTGCGCGCCACCCGCGAGAAGGTCTGGAAGGCCTTCGTCAACCGCGGCGACAACGGCGGCGCGACCGACAACAACGCCCTGATCTCCAAGATCCTCAAGCTGCGCGCCGAGCGCGCCAAGCTGCTGGGCTTCGAGACCCACGCCCACTGGCGCCTCGAGAACTCGATGGCCAAGACGCCCGACAAGGCCATGGCCCTGATGGAAGCCGTCTGGACCCCCGCCATCGAGCAGGTCGCCAAGGACGTCGCCGACATGCAGGCCATCGTCGACGCCGAGGGCGGCGGCTTCAAGATCGAGCCCTGGGACTACCGCTTCTACGCCGAGAAGGTCCGCAAGGCGAAGTACGACCTCGATATGAACGAGGTGAAGCCGTACATGCAGCTGGAGAAGCTGCGCGAAGGCATGTTCTGGGCCGCCGGCCAGGTCTACGGCTTCGAGTTCAAGAAGGTGTCGGGCCTGCCCGTCTACCAGGACGACATGACCGTCTACGAGGTGCTGCGCGGCGGCAAGCACGTGGGCCTGTGGTACTTCGACCCCTATGCCCGCCAGGGCAAGCGCTCGGGCGCCTGGATGAACGCCTACCGCAACCAGGAGCGCTTCAAGAAGCCGATCTCGACGATCGTCTCCAACAACTCCAACTTCATCGAGGGCAAGCCCGGCGAGCCGGTGCTGATCTCGTGGGACGACGCCAACACCCTGTTCCACGAGTTCGGCCACGCCATCCACGGCCTCAACAGCGACGTCACCTATCCGACCGTCTCGGGCACCAACGTCGCCCGCGACTATGTCGAGTTCCCCAGCCAGCTGAACGAGCACTGGCTGTCGACGCCCGAAGTGCTGAACAAGTTCTGCGTCCACTACAAGACCGGCGCGCCGATCCCGCAGGCCCTGGTGGACAAGATCAAGAAGGCCTCGACCTTCAACCAGGGCTTCGACACCACCGAGTACCTGGCCAGCGCCCTGATCGACATGAAGCTGCACCTGGCGGGCGGCGTCGATATCGATCCGGACAAGTTCGAGCGCGAGGAGCTGGCCAAGCTGAACATGCCCAAGGAGATCGTCATGCGGCACCGCACGCCGCAGTTCGGTCACGTGTTCTCGGGCGACGGCTATTCGGCCGGCTACTACAGCTACCTGTGGGCCGACACCCTGACCGCCGACGTCGCCGAGGCCTTCCAGGAGGCGCCAGGCGGCTTCTACGACAAGCCCACCGGCCAGCGCCTGATCAAGACGATCATGTCGCGCGGCAACTCGGTCGACCCGGCCGAGCAGTTCCGCGCCTTCCGCGGCCGTGACGTCAAGATCGGCGCCCTGATGCGCGACCGCGGCTTCCCGGTTCCCCCGGGGGCGTGATCGGCTGACTTGAGCTGACCTGAAACGAGAACGCCCCGCCCGGTCATCCAGGCGGGGCGTTTTCTTTTCCCTCTCCCCTTGCGGGAGAGGGTGGCCTCCGAAGGAGGTCGGGTGAGGGGTCGAAAGCCCTGTCCGCTGCTTTCAGCCTGCCCGCCAGATGCGGTCTTTCAGATCTGAGAGACCCTCATCCGTCGGCCTTCGGCCGCCACCTTCTCCCGCAAGGGGAGAAGGACTAAGCCGCCCGCTTCGCCGCGCCCGCGCCGCCGATCTTGAACCGCCCCACCAGCCGCGCCAGTTCGGCCGCCTCGTTGGACAGCGAGTGGCTGGCCGCCGTCGACTGCTCGACCATGGCGGCGTTCTGCTGGGTGGCCTGGTCCATCTGGTTCACGGCGACGTTCACCTGGGCCAGGCCCGTGGCCTGCTCCTGGGCGCCGGCGGCGATCTCGGCCACCGTGTGATTGATCTCCAGAACCCCGGCGGTGATGCGGCGCAGGGCCTCGCCGGTCTGGCCGACCAGGGCCACGCCCTCGTCCACCTGCTGGCCGGAAGCGCCGATCAGGCCCTTGATCTCCTTGGCGGCTTCCGCCGAGCGCTGGGCCAGGGCCCGCACTTCCGAGGCCACGACCGCGAAGCCCTTGCCCGCGTCGCCGGCGCGGGCGGCCTCGACTCCGGCGTTGAGGGCCAGGAGATTTGTCTGGAAGGCGATCTCGTCGATCACCCCGATGATGTTGCCGATCTCGCGCGAGGAGGCCTCGATCTGGGTCATGGCGGCGACGGCGCGCTCGACCACGGCCCCGCCGGCTTCGGCGTCCTTGCGGGCGGCGTCGACCGACCGGCGGGCCGTGCCCGCGCCTTCGGCCGCGCGGCGGACGGTGGCGGTGATCTCGTCCAGGGCCGCGGCGGTCTCTTCCAGGCTGGCGGCCTGCTGCTCGGTGCGGCGCGACAGGTCGTCGGCCGCGTGACTGATCTCGCCCGAACCGGCCCGGATGCCGCCGACCGCGCCGGTGATCACGCTCATGGTCTCCTGCAGCCGCTGCATGGCCGCGTTGAAGTCGTCCTGCAGCTTGCGATAGGCGGGCGGGAAGGCGTGGTCGAGGCGGGCGGTCAGGTCGCCCTGCGCCAGGCGCTCCAGGCCCTCGCCGACCTGGGCGACGACGCCGGCCTGCTCGCGGGCCGACGCGGCGCGCTCGGCCTCGTTGGCCCCGCGCTCGGCCTCGGCCCGGTGGCGCTGCTCGACGGCCTCGCCCTCGACCCGCAGCTTCTCGATCGCGGCGTCCTTGAAGGTCAGCACGGCCTGGGCCATCGCCCCGATCTCGTCCTTGCGGCCCAGGGCCGGCACGGCCACGGCGTTGTCGCCGTCGGCCAGGCGGCGCATGGCCGAGGTCATGGCGTCGACCGGGGCGGCGATGCTGCGGGCCAGCAGCCAACCCATCAGCACGGCGATGCCGACGGCGGCGGCCCCGCCCAGGGCCAGAGCCAGGCCGGCGCCCGCGAAGGCGCGCTTCTGTTCCTCGATGCGCTGGGCCAGCTGGGCCTGCTCGGCCTCGTCTATGGTCTTCAGCGCCTTGCGCACATTGGTCAGGCGGCCGCTCTTGCCGATGCCGACCCGGGACGCCTCCAGCTTGGCGGGGTCCTTGGCGTCGGCGATCTGGGCCAGGGTCTCGGCGCGGAACACGCTCACCGCCTGGGTCAGGGTGTCGAGATTGGCCTTCTCGGCGTCGTCCTCGGCGCCGGCGGTCAGGGCCTGGAAGGCCTCGTCGTACTTGCCCTGGTAGCTCTGGTACTTCTCGACGAACGACGGATCCAGGCTGGCCACGAAGCCCCGCGCGGCGTTCTGCTGCTCGACGAGATCCGCGCCGGCCTTCTCGACCAGCGCCAGATAGTCGTAGCTGTGGGCGTTGAGGGCGGTGACCCGCTGGATCGACGCCAGGCCGCTCCAGGCCAGGGCCCCGGCGCCGGCCACGGCCGCCACCAGTACGGCGAAGGCCAGGAGCAGCTTGTGCGCCACCTTGAGGTTGCTGAGCATCACGAGACTTCCCAGGAGAGTGTTGGGAGGATTTTCGCCGATGCGGATTAATGGATATTATTCATGAACACACTAAGCGCACATCGAACGACGTTCTTGATTGTTCCATGCAATCAAATCATTCTGCCACAAGGATAGACCATAGGGTGCGACGTGTGGTCGCAGGCTTTGACTCCACAGGTCGAAGCGGGCGATATTGATCCGTATTCTGAGTATTTTCGAATACAGTGGAGCGGGGCTCTCCACCTTGGAGCATTCGACGATTTTGCATCTTTGACGCGAATCGTGAGATAAAAACAGCGCACGGCCGCAACCGGGGGACGGGGCCGCGCGTATTCGAACAAGGCCGAGCTTCGGCCGAACGCGCCAAGGACGCGCCCCCGATGAACGCTCCCCCGCCTCTTCCCCTGGTCCGCCCGATGCTGTGGCTGGCCGCCGCCGCCTTCGCGACGGGTTTCGGCGGCTACCTGCTGGTGGGCCTGAGCGCCCGCTAATCCCCTCTCTCTGAGAGAGAGGGGTCTAGTTACAGCCTTACCGCCCGCCGGTCGAGCCGAAGCCGCCGGCGCCGCGGTCGGTGTCGTCGAGGCTGGCGACCAGGCTCCAGGCCGCCTGCACCACCGGCGCGATGACCAGCTGGGCGATGCGGTCGCCGCGGCGGATCACGAAGTCCTCGGCGCCCAGATTGGCCAGGATCACCTTCACTTCACCGCGATAGTCGCTGTCGATCGTGCCCGGCGAGTTCAGGCAGGTGATGCCAGCCTTGGCCGCCAGGCCCGAGCGCGGCCGCACCTGGGCCTCGAAACCGGCCGGCACGGCGAAGGCCAGGCCCGTCGGAACCATGAACCGGGCGCCCGGCTTCAGGGTCAGGGGCGCGTCCTCCTCGACGGCGGCGCGCAGGTCCATGCCGGCGGCGCCGACGGTCTCATAGGCGGGCAGCGGCAGGCCGTGGGCGTGGGCGAGCTGGACGACGGGGATGTGGGGCGTGGTGGTCATAGAGCTTCCGCGATGCGTTGGGCGATGGAGCGGGCGACGTCGTCCTTGGACGCGCGTTCCCAGCGTTCGGTGTGGTCCTTGGCGATCAGCAGGACGGCGTTTTCCGTCCCGCCCATGACGCCCGGTTCGGTCACGTCGTTGGCGATGATCCAGTCGCAGCCCTTGCGCGCCAGCTTGGCGCGGGCATGGGCCTCGACGTCGTCGGTCTCGGCCGCGAAGCCGACCACCAGTTTCGGCCGGTTCGGGCCGGAGGCGGCCAGGGTCGCCAGGATGTCGGGGTTCTCGACGAAGGTCAGGGCCGGCGGGCCGCCCTTGTCCTTCTTCAGCTTGGAGCCGAACACCTCGTCGACCCGCCAGTCGGCCACGGCGGCGACGAACACCCCCACGTCGGCCGGCAGGGCGGCCTGGGACGCGGCCAGCATCTCGCGGGCGGTCTCGACATCGACGCGCTCGACGCCCGGCGGGGTCGGCAGCGACACCGGCCCGCTGACCAGGGTGACCTTCGCGCCGAGCTTGGCCAGCGCGCCGGCGATGGCGTAGCCCTGGCGACCGCTGGAGCGGTTGGTGATGCCGCGCACCGGGTCGATCGGCTCGAACGTCGGACCAGCCGTGACCAGGGCGTGCTTGCCGGCCAGCGGCCAGGCCTCGAAGATCTCCTCGGCCGGCGCGTTCAACATTTTCACTATGGCGGCGAAGATTTCCGGCGGCTCGGCCAGGCGGCCGGGGCCGAACTCGCCGCAGGCCATGGCCCCCTCGTCGGGCCCGACGAAGCTCACGCCGTCGGCCTTCAGGGTCGCCACGTTGCGCTGCACGGCCGGGTGCAGCCACATGCGCACGTTCATGGCCGGCGCCATCAGCACCGGCTTGTCGGTGGCGAGCAGGGTGGTGGAGGCCAGATCCCCGGCCAGGCCGTTGGCGGCCTTGGCGATCAGGTCGGCGGTGGCGGGGGCCACCACCACCAGGTCGGCCGAGCGCGACAGCTGGATGTGGCCCATCTCGGCCTCGTCGGTCAGCGAGAACAGATCGTCATAGACCTTGTCCTCGGAGAGCGCGGCCAGCGACAGCGGGGTGACGAACTCCGCCCCGGCCTTGGTCAGGATCGGCCGCACGCCAATGCCCGCCTTGCGCAGTAGGCGGGTCAGCTCCAGCGCCTTGTAGGCCGCCACGCCGCCGCCGACGATCAGGAGCACGCGCTTGCCGCCCGGGATGTCGCTCACCTTGAAGGCCTCTCGTCCGCCGGTTCCCCTCCGCGCATAGAGCGCCTCGCGCCCGCAGGCAATCGCGCTGGAAGGCCGCGCGCGGAAGATGCACGAGGGGACTCGACTCGCGTTCCTTTTTCGTTCACCAATCGTTAAGATTGCAAAATCGGGGAGTGAGCGAGCATGACGGGAGCGTTGCGTTTCGGACTTCTGGCCCTTTCGGCCGCCTTGCTGGCGGGCTGCGACGGCGGGGCCTCGGCGGTGAAGGCCGCCAAGGGCGGCCAGGTCGCCTCCAGCGAGGGAACCAGCAGTAGCGGGGGCGGCGCTCCGGCGGCCGCCGGCGAAGTCGCCGACGCCTCCGGCGCGGCAAGGCAGGCGGCTGACCCGCGAGATGCGCCGGTGCAGCTGATCGCCGGCCGGCCGATGTGGGCCGCCAACAGGACGCGCACCGCCGAGGAGAACGCCCAGCGCGGCTTCGAGCGGTTCGGCGAGGCGTTCGGCGCCAGAACCGTCGACGACTACGTGAAGAAGACCCACGCCTTCGTCGCCAAGCCGCCGGCCGGCAGCCAGACCTTGAAGCGCGCCAACGGCGACACCCTGATCTACGACCCGGCCGGCAACGTCTTCGCCGTGGTCACCCGGGCCGGGGCGCCGCGCACCATGTTCAAGCCCGACGACGGGGCCGACTACTGGCGCAAGCAGAAGGAAGGCCAGGCCCGCCGCACGGCGGCGTCCGACCGGCGGGGCAGCGAAGGCGGCAACGGCTGAACGCCGGCGCCCGTAACGAAATGGGGGAGACGAACCATGAGGGAGCAACCGGTTCCGGACGCGGCCCTGCGCGACGGGGGCGCCACCGAAATGGCGCGGGTCTGGGTGGCCGAGCACGGCCTGCACTGCAGCCTGCGGATCGGGGTCTATGACGACACCCCGATCGACGAGGCGCGGGCCTGGGGGATGATGCTGGCCGACCTGCTGCGCCATGTCGGCCGGGGCCTGTCGGCCTATTACCAGCGCGAGGCCGGCGAGGTGGTCGAGGCGGTGCTCGAGGCCATGCGTGACGAGCTGGCCGCCCCGACCACGCCGATCGAAGGCGGCCTGGCCGACGCGCCGGAGACGACGCCCGGGGGGCCGGCGCCCCGGTCGCACTGAGCGCCAGGCTTGGATGTCGAGACGAGGGGGATGTGTCCCGGCAAGGCGTGCGCTAGGTCACAGCCATGGACGAGACGCGGCGGCTAAGGGGCCTGGATCCTGCCGGACCAAGAGCCTGCGCCGCCGGGGCGCGCATTCCGGACATAGACGAGGGGGGAAGGACGATGATCGATCGGCGGGCGTTGCTGGGCCTCCTGGCGACCACGGGCGCGGCGACGGCGCTCGATCGGGCGGTCGCGCGGGGCCTTGCGCCAGAGGAACGGCAAGGGGGACGGCCGGCGACCTTCGCGCCGCCCGACCGCGCCCTGAAGGTCGAGGTTCCCGGCGGCCGGGTCTATGTGCGGATCAACGGGAGGCTGGATGGTCCGCTGGCGCCGGTGGTCTTCGTCCATGGCGGGCCGGGCGGGACGCATGCCGGCTTCCTCGACGCCCTGGCCCTGGCCGACGAGCGGGCGGTGATCCTCTACGACCAGCTGGATTCCGGCCTGTCGGACCATCCGATGAACCCAGCCAACTGGACCGTGGCGCGCTTCGTCGACGAGTTGGAAGCGGTGCGCGACGGCCTGAAGATCCCGCGCTGGCACGTCGTCGGTCACAGCTGGGGCGGCACGGTGGCCCTGGAATACGGCGCGCGGCGGCTGCCGGCCCAGGCGGGGCTGTGCCTGGCCAGCCCCCTGGTCTCGACCCGCAGCTGGATCGCCGACGCGGAGACCCTGCGCGGCGACCTGCCAGCGCCGGTGCGCGACCAGCTGGTGCAGTGCGAAGCGCCCGCTCCGCCGCCGCCCAAGGCGGCCTGCGCGGCGGCGACAGACGCCTTCTACGCCGCCTTCCTGACCCGTGAGCGGCCTTCGCCGGCCCACCGCGCCTATCGCCCGCCCGGCGATCGCGGCTTCAACGAGACCCTCTACCGCGCCATGTGGGGTCCGACCGAGTTCTCGTCGACCGGAACGCTGAAGACCTATGACGGCGAGCCGCTGCTCAACCGGCTGGACGGCAGGCGCACCCTGTTCATGGTCGGCCAGTACGACGAGGCCCGGCCGGTCACCGCCGAACGCTTCGCCCGCCGCGTCGCCGGATCCGAACTGGCCGTCGTCCCCGGCGCCGGCCACGCCACCTTCACCGACCGCCCGGAAGAGACCGTTACAGTGCTGCGCCAATGGCTGAGGCGGCAGGACAGGCTGGGCTGAGGGCCGGGCCGGCCTGAAAGATCCTCCCCCTGAAGGGGGAGGTGTCGGCGAAGCCGACGGAGGGGGATGTGACTGCTAAGGTAGTCGCCGCCTCCACATCAGAGGGGACTTCCCCTCCGGCCCTACGGGCCACCTCCCCCTTCAGGGGGAGGGTCCAAAGCGACAACTTCGCCGTCTCCTACCGCCGCTTCTTGCCCTTCGCGGCGGTCGTCTTCTTCTTGCTGGCGCCCTTGGCGGACTTGCCCTTCACCGCCTTGCCCTTGGCGGCCTTGCCCGAGCGCAGGGCCGAAGCCTTGCCGCCCTTCTTCGCCGCGGCGGCGCACTTGGCCTTGGCGGCCTTCAGGGCCTTGCCCTTCTTGCCCTTGGTGACGCAGGGCGCGGCCTTGGCCGGCGCGGCGGCGACGGTGCGGGCGGCGGGAGCGACGCGGGGCGGCCAGATCACCGGTCCGCGCGCGGCGCTGGCGTAGCCGGCCGGCAGGATCGGCATGCCGGTGCGCTCGACGCTGACGGCCACCGGGGCCGCGCCATCTTCGGCCAGGCGACCGCTCCAGGCGCCGTCGGGACCGCCGCTTAGCGACAGGGTCGAGCCGATCCCGGCCCTGGCCATGAACCGCACGGCCGCGCCGCCGTCATAGGTGCGCTCGACGCTGTCGATCAGCCCGGTGGAGCCGACCGCGCCCTTGCGGCGCAGGTCTCGCCAGGCGCCTTCGACCGGACCATAGCCGCCGGCCGGATCGACGATCTGAAGGGCGTAGAGGGCGGTTCCGTCGGCGCCCCGGATCGTCCAGCCGCCGTCGAGCGGACCCTGCAGGCCTTGCGCGGCGGCGATCGAGCCCTTCACCCGCAGCTCATAGGCCTGCTCGACGCTCATCGCCCCGCCGGCCGCGGCCGGAGCGGCGGGCTCGGGGGCCGGGATCGGCAGGATGGTCGCCTTGTGGCGCGGGGCGGGCGCGGCGGCCGGGGCCTCGTCCTCCTCGTCGGTGGTCTGGGGGCCGCTGGCGGCGATCAGGTCGGCCAGCGGATCGGCGGCGGCCGGCGAGGCCACGGGCGGGGCCCCAGGCTGAGCGGCCGGCGGCGCGGCGACCACCGGGATCGCCGGCGCGGGAGCCGGCGCTTGGGCGGCCACGGACGCCGGGGCCGTCGTCACCACCGCGTCAGGCGCGGAAGCGGCCGGAACAGCGGCGGGGGCCGAGGCCTGGGCCAGGGCGACGACCGGGATCGACAGCAGGGCGACCAGCGAGACCGACAGGGAAACGGGCGGCAAGACGAGGCGACGCATGGATTTCCCTATCAGCCCGCCGTCTTCGCGGCGATGGCCTCGGACACGGCCACCAGGCGCTGGGCCTGAACCAGATGCAGGCGCTCGGCCATCTTGCCCTCGACCCGCAGCGCGCCCTTGCCGGCGTTGTCCGGGTCGGCGAAGGCGGCGATCACCGCCCGGCTCCAGGCGATCTCGTCGGTCGAGGGCGAGAACACGCGGTTGCAGATCTCGAGATGCTTGGGGTGGATCAGGGTCTTGCCGTCGAAGCCGAAGTCCACCGCCTGGCCGCAGACGGCCTCCAGGGCTTGGAGGTCTTCGATGTCGTTGTGCACCCCGTCGAGGATGGACAGGCCATGGCCGCGCGCGGCGGCCACCGACAACGACAGGATCGGCAGGAAGGCCTCGCGGCCCGGCGTCTGCCGCGCCCGCATCTCCTTGGCCAGGTCGTTGACCCCCATCACCCAGGCCGACAGGCGCGTGGTCTTGGCGGCCCCTGCGATCTCCCACAGGTGGAAGGCGGCCTTGGCGGTCTCGATCATCGTCCAGAGTTTGGTGTGGATCGGGGCGGCGTGCAGCGCCGCGTCATAGGCGTGGACGTCGGCGGCGTCATTGACCTTGGGCACGAGCACCGCGTCGGGGCCGGCCTCGGCGGCGGCCTTCAGGTCGTCGGCGCCCCAGGGGGTGTCCAGGCCGTTGGTGCGGATGACGATCTCGCGCGGGCCAAAGCCCCCGGCCTTGACCGCGGCCACGGCGGCTTCGCGGGCGGCGAGCTTCATCTCCGGCGCGACAGCATCCTCCAGGTCGAGGATGATCACGTCGGCGTCCAGCGTGCGCGCCTTCTCCACGGCCTTGGCGTTGGAGGCGGGCATGTAGAGGGCGCTGCGGCGTGGCCGGGCGATGTCGGTCATGAGGCTCTCGAGGCGCGGGATCGCGAAACCTGTAAAGCACCTGCCGCGCGGGCCGAAAAGCGGAGATATCGCGGCGGGCGAAGCGCCCGCTACCGTCTCGGGGGAAGCCATGGCGGGAAAGCGGCAAACGGGGTTAAGCTCGCCGCATGACGACGCGCCCCACGCCCACGCGATATGACGAGACGGCCCGCAACGTCCTGGGCGGCGAACTGGTCCCCTGCTCGCTGGATCCGGTGACCGGCTTCTACCGCAACGGCTGCTGCGAGACCGGCCCGCACGACCTGGGCCTGCACACCGTCTGCGCGGTGATGACCGAGGAGTTCCTGGCCTTCTCCAAGGCTTCCGGCAACGACCTGTCGACCCCGCGTCCCGAATTCGCCTTCCGCGGCCTGCGGCCCGGCGACCGCTGGTGCCTGTGCGCCGGTCGCTGGCGCGAGGCGCTGGACGCCGGCATGGCCCCCCAGGTCATTCTGGAGGCCACCCACGAGGAGACCCTGGCGATCGTCTCGCTGGGCGTGCTGAAGGACCATGCGTCGGCTTAAGGCCGACGCGCCTGGCAGCCGGACGGGAGCCCCGATGGTCGATTACGAGCGCAGGCTGCTGATGCTGGTCGGGCTGATCGCCCTGGCCTTCCTGCCGCTGCTGGCCGCGTCCCTGGTGTTCCTGTCGCAGGTTTCGACCGCGCAGGACCGGCTGGACGCCCTCTACGCCCGCACGGTGATCCTCGCCCACGAACTGCGCGGCGAGAAGATGCGGCAGAATTCGCTGGTGCCGGTGATCGTGCTGACCGGCGACGCCGCGCCGCTGGGCGAGCTGAAGCGTTCGAACGAGCAGTTCGACAGCCTGCTGGGCCAGCTGCGCGGCCTGGCGCGCGACACGGGCGCCCACACCACCCTCGATACGGTGGCCGCCCTGCAGCGCCGGCTGCTGACCATGCAGGACACGGGCCTGGCCAAGCGGCTGGGCGGCGCCTCGCCGGCCGAGGCCAACGCCTATTTCCAGCGCAACGCCGTGCCCCTGTCGGCGGAGCTCAACGCGGCCATCGACCGCTTCGCCGACCAGGCGACCGCTGGCTACCAGGCCGAGCGGGCCCACAGCCAGCGCGTGGTGAGGGGCGTCTTCTGGGTGCTGGCCGTCGCCTCGGTCTGCGCCTTCGCCTTCTGCGCTTTCCTGGGCCGGCTGCTGCTGCGGCTGGTCGAGCAGAAGCGCGCCTACGACCAGGCCGCCGCCCGCCTGGCAGAGCGCGAAAAGTCCATCTCCCTGGCCCGCAAGGAAGCCGTCGAGATCGTCGCCCACGACCTCAACAACCCGATCACCACCATCCTGTTCGCCAGCGAGAACCTGCTGGCCGAGCCCGAGCTCGACCACCAGCCGCGCATGAAGGGGGCGATCGAAAACATCCGCATGGCCACCGAGACCATGCGTCGGCTGATCCGCAACATCCTCGACCATTCCAAGATCGAGGCCGGGGGGCTGGTGCTGTCGAAGGAGACGGTCGACCTGCGCCGGCTGCTGGCCGACGTCGCCGGCCAGTTCGAGGTTTCGGCCGCCCGCAAGGGCGTGGCCTTCTCCTACGCGCCGCACGGCGACCTGGACGCGGCCGATGCGTTCCTCGAAGCCGACGGCGCTCGCCTGGAGCAGGTGGTGGCCAACCTGCTGTCCAACGCCATCAAGTTCACCGCCCCCGGCGGCCAGGTGTCGCTGACCAGCGAGATCTCCGACGTCGCCGTGGTGGTCGAGGTGCGCGACACCGGCTGGGGCATGACCGAAGAACAGGCCGCCCGGATCTTCGACCGCAACTGGCAGACCGATGCGGCCGCCGCCCATGGTAACGGCCTGGGCCTGACCATCAGCAAGGCCATCGTCGAAGCCCACGGCGGCCGCCTCGGGGTGGATAGCCGCCCCGGCGAGGGCTCGGCGTTCCGCGTCACCCTGCCGCTGGCGGCCTGAGGCGAGGCGTCAGACCCGCACGCCCCTGACCTTCGCGGCCAGGGTTTCCAGCCTGTCCATGTCGGCGTCCGACAGCGTCAGGGTCACCGCCGCGACGTTCTCTTCCAGGCGCGTCCGCCGGCGCGTGCCGGGGATCGGGACCATGGCCACGCCCAGCGCCCGGGCGCGGGCGTAGAGCCAGGCCAGGGCCGTCTGGGCCGCCGTGATCCCATGCGCGGCGGCGATCACCTCAACCTCGGCGACCAGCCGGTCGTTGCCGTCCAGGTTCTCCGCCGCAAAGCGCGGGAAGTTCAGGCGCGCATCGTCCTTGGGCAGCGCGCGGGCGAAGTCGCGGGCGGTCAGCAGGCCCCGGCCCAGCGGCGCGAAGGGCACGAGCGTCACGCCCAGTTCGGCGGCCAGGGGGGCGATCTCGTCCTCGATGTCGCGGCTGAACAGCGACCATTCCGATTGCAGGGCGGCGATCGGATGGATGGCATGGGCCTGGCGCAGTTCGTCGGGCTCGACCTCGCACAGGCCCAGCTGACGCACCTTGCCGGCGCTCACAAGCTCGGCCATGGCGCCGACGGACTCGGCCAGCGGCACGGCCTTGTCACGGCGGTGCATATAGTAGAGGTCGATGGTCTCGACCCCGAGCCGTTGCAGCGACCGCTCGACGGCCGCGCGGATGTGTTCGGGCCGGTTGCTGAGGCTCCAGTCGTCGGGCGTCTGCGGCGTGCGGACATAGCCGAACTTGGTGGCGACCAGGGCCGCGCCCCGGTTCCGGCGCAGGAAATCCGCCAGGAAGGCCTCGTTGGCCCCCAACCCGTACATGTCGGCGGTGTCGAACAGGGTCACGCCCAGTTCCAGGGCGCGGTCCAGCGTGGCGCGGGCCTCGGCCTCGTCGGTCGCGCCGTAGAACTCGCTCATGCCCATGCAGCCAAGGCCCTGGGCGCCGATGGAGGGACCGCCACGCCCGAGTTCGACCTGGGGAAGGGCGCGCGAAAGGTTCGTCATGGAAAGGCTCCGAATGGGTGACGAACAGCTCTATAAGTGTGGACCATGGTCCATGGTCAAGGAGCCGTCGGCATGCTGATCTCGGAGTTCGCCCGCGTCGCCGGCCTGCCCGTCGACACCGTCCGGTTCTATGTCGGCAAGGGGCTGCTGCGGCCCGAACGGGGCGGCAAGGGCGGCGGCAATCCGTATCAGGTCTTCACCCGCGACGACGTCACCACCGCCCGCATGATCCGCCTGCAGCAGTCCCTGGGCTATTCGCTGCGGGAGATCGCGGCGCTGAACGAGGAGTACCGGGGGGGCGGCGGCGGGGACGAGCGCACGGCGCAGGTCCTGCGCCTGCAGATCGAGCGCCTGCTGCAACGCCGGGCCGAACTCGACGCCGGCCTAGACTTTCTGCAAGGCAAGCTCGACTGGCTGGCGGCGGGACGCCCCGGCGACGTCCCGCGCCTGGAGGACTATCTCTGCCGCGCCGAGGCCGCCAGTTCCGAGAGCCCTTCGGCCAGGGAGACGACCGGCGCATAGCCGAGCTCGCGGCGGGCCTTGCCGATGTCGAGCGTCACCTCCACGGCCGAGGCGGCGAAGCCTTGCAGGGTCAGCGGCACGGGCTTTGCGCCCCGCGTGACCAGGCCGATCAGGTCGCCCACGGCCGCGACAGCGCGCACCACGCCGCGCGGAACCACCTTGTCCGGCGCCGCCTCACCCTGCGTCTCCAGCAGCGCCGATACGAAGGTCCGGAACGCCATCGGCTCGCCGTCCGACAGGAAATAGACCTCGCCGCCGCGTCCGGCCCGCAGCGCCAGATCGACGCCATGACAGAGGTTGTCGATGTGGGTGGTCGAGGTCCGATAGCCGCCGCCGTCGATCCAGGCCAGCTGGCCGGAACGGGCGGCCTCGACCAGCGTCGGCAGGGCCGTCGTGTCGTCGCGGCCCCAGACGAAGCGCGGCCGCACGACGACGAGCGCGAAGGTCTCGTCGTTCATGGAGAGGGCGATCTTCTCGGCGGCGATCTTGCTGCGGGAATAGGAGCCGGCCGGCCGGGCCGGATAGGGCCGGGTCTCGTCGACATGGCGCAGCGGCCGCCCGTCGCTCAGCACCGACTCCGTGCTCAGGTGCACGACGCGGCGCACGCCAGCGGCCCGGGCGGCGCGCAGGACGGTCCGGGTCCCTTCGGCGTTGGTGCGCATCTGCGCCGCGCCTCCATGACCGTGGTCGGTGTCGGCGGCGGCGTGGACCAGGGCGTCGCAGCCGGCCATGGCCTGGCCGATCCCCGGATCGAGGATGTCGCCAACCACGGCGATCGCGCCCAGGGCCCGCAGGCGGTCGGCGGCTTCGGGGCTGCGCGCCAGGGCGACCACCTCGACGCCGTCGCTCAGGAAGCGGCGCACCAGATTGCGTCCGACATAGCCGGCCGCGCCGGTCACGAAGAGGCGTCGCGGGCAGGCGTGCGCGCTCGTCGCCGCGCCAGGCGCGGCGGAGGGAGGGTTGGTCATGGTCTTGAAGTCCGGTTTGGGGGAGGGGTCAGTCGCCCGTCGGCGGCGGGCCGTCCTGCGGCGTCGCCGAGGACAGCCATTCGATCTCGCGAACGATCCTGTCGCGCTCGGCCGGCGGGAAGTGGTGGAAGTCTAGGAACTCGAGGAACTTCAGGCCCTCGAGGGCGAGATAGGCCAGCAGGGCCCCGCGCGGCGCGGCGGAGGTGTCGAGCACCCGGGCGACCACGCCGGCCTGGTTGGCCTGCATCTTCCGGCGCAGGTCGGCGTCCAGCACCAGGGCGGCGCTGAGGTTCAGAGCGACGGCGCGGAAGTCCTCGGGCGGGGCATGGGCGCCGCCGCGGATCCGCCCGCGGATGACGGGACTTTCCTGGCCCGCCAGTTCGGCCTCCAGCGCCGCGTGGCGGGCGTTGTCGGCCGCGAACGAGCGATCGACCACCGCC
This sequence comes from Caulobacter sp. GW821-FHT10C03, assembly GCF_059415485.1. Taxonomy (NCBI): domain Bacteria; kingdom Pseudomonadati; phylum Pseudomonadota; class Alphaproteobacteria; order Caulobacterales; family Caulobacteraceae; genus Caulobacter; species Caulobacter sp. GW821-FHT10C03. The sequence continues at coordinate 84,905 of NZ_JBWKNI010000002.1, forward strand.
TCGATCAGGGCCTGCTTGGTCTTGAAGTCGTAGATCACCGTCGCCTTGCCGACCCCGGCCTCCTTGGCCACGGCGTCCAGCGTCAGGTTGGCCGCGCCGTCCCGCGCGACGACGCGCTCGGCGGCGTCGAGAATGACCTGCTGGTCGATGACGCGCTTGCGTCCCATCTTGGCTCCAATTCATAACCGACCAGATGGTTATAAATCGAGAGCAAGCGATCCGTAAAGACCGGGGCGCGGATTCGCGGCGTTCTGTCGCCCTCAGGCCAGCGGCTTCAGCTCGCCCAGCACCGTCGGGATCAGCTCCGACACCGTCGGATGGATCGGCACGGTGCGCTGGAGCACCGTGTAGGGGGCCTTGGCGTACATGACGTCGAGAATGCCGTGGATGGCCTCGTCACCCGAGACGCCGAGGATCGAGGCGCCGAGGATCTGCTTGGTTTCAGCGTCGACCAGCACCTTCATGAAGCCCTGCGTCTCGCCCTTCTCGATGGCGCGGCCGACGCGGGTCATGGGTCGAGTTCCGACCAGGGCGGGGCGGCCAGTGGCGCGGACCTCGGCCTCGGTCATCCCCACCCGGCCCAGCGGCGGGTCGGTGTAGAGGGCGTAGGCGGTCAGGCGGTCGGTGACCTTCCTCGGATCATCGTCCAGCAGGTTGGCGGCGATGATCTCGAAGTCGTTGTAGGCCGTGTGGGTGAAGGCGCCCCGGCCATTGCAGTCGCCCAAGGCCCAGATCGACGTGACGTTGGTGCGCAGGGCCTCGTCCACCTGGATGTAGCCGCGCTTGTCGAGCGTCACGCCGGCCGCGTCGAGGCCCAGGTCGTCGGTGTTGGGCTTGCGGCCGACGGCCAGCAGCACGTGGGAACCCACCACCGCCGGCTCGCCTTCGCGGCAGGACACGTGGACACGGACGCCTTCCTCACAGGGCGAGAAGCTGATGCACTCGGAATTGAGCCGGAAGGCTACGCCCTCGGCCTCGAGGATCTCGCGCACCGTGTCGGAGACCTCCGGGTCCTCGCGGCCGATCAGGCGCGGCCCCATCTCGACCACCGTCACCGCCGCGCCGAAGCGCCGATACATCTGGGCGAACTCCAGGCCGATATAGCTGCCGCCGACGATCACCAGGTGCTCGGGCAGCACGTCGAGCTGCATCATGCCGGTGTTGGTCAGATAGGAGACGTCGTTGACGCCCGGCATGTCGGGCACGTTGGCGCGACCGCCGACATTGAGGAAGATCTTCGGCGCCTCCAGCACCGCCTCGCCGACCTGCACGGTGGTGGGCGAGGTCAGGCGGGCGTGGCCTTCGAAGACGGTGAGGCCGTCCATGCCTTTCAGCCACTTTTCCACGCCGCCGCGGGCGTTGTGGACGACGGTCTGCTGGCGGGCCTTGACCGCCTTCATGTCGATCTCGACGGGGCCTTGCAGCACGACGCCGTAGTCGGCGGCGCGGCGGGCCAGGTGCGCGGCGTAGGCGCTCGCCACCAGGGTCTTGGTCGGCATGCAGCCGGTGTTGACGCAGGTGCCGCCGAACAGCTTGCGCTCGACCAGGGCCACCTTCCAGCCGGCGGCGGTCAGGCGGCCGGCCAGGGACGGCCCCGCCTGCCCTGCGCCGATGATGATCGCGTCGAACACCTGCGCGGCCATCACGACACCGCCGAGACGATCAGCCAGGCGCCGCCCAGGGCGACCACGTCCTCGATCAGGGCCGCCGGCGTGTCGCGCTTGAAGGCCTTGGCCAGGCGGGCACGGCCCTCGGCCCCGCCCAGAGTGCCGATCACCGCCCCGACCACGCCGAGGATGGCCCCGACGATCCACGAGCCGCCGGCGAAACCGATGGCGGCGCCCGAGAAGCCGCCGCTGACGATGCGAGCCCCGAACTGCGGCGGAACCTTGCGGCTGGGCGTGAAGGGCAACTGGTCAGTGACCAGCTCGACCGCCGCCAGGGCGGTGAAGATCCAGACGGCGATGTTGTTTCCCAGCCAAGCCAGCGGCGTCCCCGCCAGCGGGATCCAGCCCAGATGCGCGGCCCAGGCGACGGCGGCCGGAGCGGTCATGGCCCGCAGGCCGGCGATCACGCCGATCAGCAGGGCGAGGACGTAGAGGGTCATGCGAGAACTCCCGAGCGTCGCCGCGATCAGGCGCGCCTTGGGAGCAAACCGCAAGCGGAGCGTGCAGGCTTGGACGTTTCGGCTTTGGCGAAGAGGGCGAGCCGCTCCGATCGCTACACGGTCGTCTCTCCCGCCGGGACCGGCTCCATCAGCGGATACTCCCGCTCCAGCCGGTAGACCGAGCCTTCCCGGGTCTGCCAGCTGGAATAGAGGCCGAAGCGGTCGACCCGGAAGGCCGGCGAGTGCAGCAGGTTGTTGCGCTGGATCCAGGCGGCGACCTCGGGAACCGTGGCGCGCTTCAGATAGGCCAGGGTGACGTGCGGCAGGTAGGTGCGGGTCTCGGGCTTGAGGCCGACATGGCGGGCGGCGCTTTCGTTGGCCTTCTGCAGGCGGCGCAGCAGGGGCTGCTCCTCCACCCCCGCCCAGACGGCGTGCATGTCGGGACCCTCGCCGAAATGGCCGGCGCCCTTCAGCTCCAGGTCGAAGGCCGGGGCCTGGATCTCCGCCAAAGCCTCGTCGAGGTCGGCCGCGTCGGGCTCGGCCACGTCGCCGATGAAGCGCAGGGTGATGTGGAAGGCGTCCAGCGGCCGCCAGCGGGCGCCCTCGATACCGGACTGGCGGTCTTGCAGGGGCGCGCCGATCTCGGGCGGCACGGCGATCGCGGTGAACAGACGGATCATGCCGCCAGCTTAGACGCCCGGCGGCCGAGACGTCCATGCAGGTCCGCCCGGACTTCCGCCGGGGAACACAAACCGATAAGGGCGGGCGGCGGCTTCCTCCCCGGCCGCGACAGTCGAGGACGTTTCCATGCCGCGCTCGCCGGAGATCATCGCGCTCAGCGCCGAGTCGCCCAACCTCGTCGAAGGTCAGTGGCCCGACCGCGTGATCGACACCGTCTCGCGCGCCGAACTGCACGCCTTCAAGGTCGAGGCGCCCAAGGCCCGGGTGCTGGTCTGCGCCGGCGGCGGCTATCTGCGGCTGATGCTCGACCGCGAGGGGGTCGAGGTCGCCCTGTGGCTCAACGATCTGGGCTACGACGCTTACGTCCTGGCCCACCGCCTGCCCGGCGCGGTCGATCCCGCGACCGGTGGGCCCCACCCCGCCGATATCGCCCTGACCGACGCCCTGTCGGCGCTGGAGACGATCCCGCGCGACCTGCCGCTGTTCGTCATGGGCCTGTCGTCGGGCGGACACCTGGCCGGAACCATCGCCTGCCAGCCGGGCGTCGATGCGGCCGGCGTGCTGATCGCCTACGCCCCGATCAACGCCAACCACAAGGACTACAAGGCCCCGGCCGGCAAGCCCGACTATCCGCCGGTGGAGAAGCAGGCCTTCTACGACGCCTGGCCGATCGGCATCGCCGCGCAGCCGCACGGCGTGCCGGCCTGCCCGGTGTTCCTGGCCTACGCCCTGCTCGACGAGGCGGTGCCGGTCGAACACGCGCTGAACTTCATCAGGACCGCCCGCGACCTGAAGCTCGATCTGGACGCCCACGTCTTCGGAACCGCCCCGCACGGCTTCGCCTTGCGCGAACTCGACGGTCCGCAGGGCGCCTGGCCGGCCCTGGCAGCCGACTGGATGGTCCGCAAGGCAGGGGGCTAGCGCCGGAAGCCGCCGCTGGCCGATGGTGGCGCGCTTGGATAAGGATTGGTGATGTCCGACGATCCTGACTACAGCCGCGGCTTCGGCGGCGCGGCCCTGGCCGCGCGACTGCGGCGGGCGTCCGAGCGCCTCGACCGGGACGGCGCCCGGGTCTACGCGGCCCACGGCGTGCGCTTCGAGCAGCGCTGGTACGGCGTGATGCGCCAGCTGATCGAGCATGGCCGACCGATGGCCGTGGGCGAGATCGCCGCCATCCTGCACATCACCCACGCCTCGGTCAGCGAGACCAGCCGGTCGATGGAGAAGGCCGGGGTTGTCGCCTCGGTCGCCGCGCCCGACGACGGCCGCCGGCGCCTGATGGACCTGACCGACGAGGGCAGGACCCTGGCGGCGCGGCTGACCCCGCTGTGGGACGCCTTCAACGCCGCCGCCCGCGAACTCGACACCGAGGCCGGCGAGGTCACCCGCCTGCTCGACCGCCTCGACGACGCCTTGCAGGACCGGTCGATGTTCGACCGGATCATGGCCCGGATGACGGCGCGCGAGCCTATCGATTGACAGATATGTAGGCACCTACATAAATGGCCGCCGAACGGAGATCGCTGGTCATGACCCCCACCCGACGCGCCCTGCTGGGCGCCCTGCCCGCCCTGGCCTGCCTGCCCCGGCCCGCCTTCGCCGCGGCCCCGAAGACGCTCTCCGCCGCCGACCTCTATCGCGACGCCGTCGTGATCAACGGCAACCTGCTCCTGCCCTTCGACGACGAAAAGCCGCTGGACAAGGAGACCCGCGACCAGATCAAGGCCTCGGGCCTGACAGCCGCCAAGATGACGATCGGCGGTTCGGGCGGCGAGACCCGGGCCGAGGTCGTCGAAAGCATCGCCGGCTTCGACAAGGCCATCGCCCTGAACCCCGACCTCTACATGAAGGTCGCCGGCCCGGCCGACTTCGCCCGCGCCAAGGCCTCGGGCCGGCTGGGCGTGATCTATTCGTTCGAGGCGGCCGAGATGCTGGAGGGGGACGTCGCCGCCATCGACCAGTTCCGCGACCTCGGGGTGCTGGTCATGGGCCTCAGCTACAACCGCACCACCCCGTTCGCCTCGGGCACGATGTCGAAGGAGTCCACGGGCCTCACCGCCCTGGGCCGCCAGGCGGTGGCGCGGATGAACGCCAGAGGCGTGACCATCGACGTCAGCCACAGCGACGAAAAGTCTAGCCTGGCCGCCATCGAAGCCTCCGACCGGCCCGTGCTGATCACCCATGCCGGCTGCAGCGCGGTGCACGCCCATCCGCGCAACAAGTCAGACGACCTGATGCGCGAACTGGCCGACCGCGGCGGGGTGATCGGGATCTATGAGCTGAGCTACCTGACGACCGCGCCGGCCCAGCCGTCGCTGGAGGTCTATCTGGCTCACCTGACACACGCCCTGAAGGTCTGCGGCGAAGACCATGTCGGCATCGGCAGCGACGCCCTGCTGTGGCCCTTCGACACCTCGCCCGAGAGCATGGCGGAGTGGAACAAGAGCCTGGAGGATCGCAAGGCCGCCGGCGTCGCCGCCCCGGGCGAAGGACCGCCGCCGTTCGTCACCGAACTGAACCGGCCCGACCGCTGCGCGATCATCGCCGACGCTCTCTCGAAGCGGGGCTACAAGGCGCGGGTGGTGGAAAAGGTGCTGGGCGGCAATTTCCGGCGGGTCTTCAACGAGACCTGGACCGGCTGAGGACCTCAGTCCTCGAAAGCGTCTTCCGCCGGGTCTTCTTCCGAAGGGCCTTCGGGTTCGCCCACCAGGTTCGGCGGATCGATCAGCACGACGCGTTCGGCCAGCTTCACTTCCGGCGCTGCGGCGCGGGTGAAGGGCAGGTACCAGGTCTGGCCGCCGAGCGGAGGCGTGATCTCGAGCAGGTCGCCAGCCCCGAAGTCCTGCACGCTCTTGATCTTGCCCAGGTCCTCGCCGGTGGCGACGTGGCGCACGGCCAGGCCGATCAGGTCGGTGAGGTAGAACTCGTCCTCGTCCGGCTCGGGCAGGGCCGAGCGGGGGACGAACAGCTTGAGGCCGCGCAGGGCGTCGGCGGCTTCCTTGGTGGTGATTTCAGCGCAGCGGCAGATCAGGCCGTCCTTGACCGGACGAGCCGAGCCGATGCTCAGGGCGGTCGAACCGTCCTGGCGCAGGAGCCGCTTGAAGCCCTTCAGGGCCATCGGCTCCTCGGTATAGGTCGAGATCCGCACCTCGCCGCGCACGCCGAAGCCGCCGGCCACACGGCCGACCAGGATCAACGGGTCATCGGGAGAGATGGGCATCGACGGGAGACTTTCCGGGATAGAGCGCGCCAGGGTTAAGTGTGCGCGGTTAACCCGCCCGGGCGCGCTCTAGAAGAACGAAAGCCTGCCAATTGGCAGGCTCAGGCCGGTCGTAGGGGTAGAGAAGAGAATGGCGCCGCTCCCACGAGGAGAGCGGCGCCGTATCCCTTAGCCTTCCGAAGCTTCTTCAGCCGGGGCCTCGGCGGCCGGGGCTTCTTCAGCAGCCGGAGCCTCTTCGGCCGGAGCCGGAGCAGCGGCGGCTTCGGCGGCGGCGGCGGCGGCGGCTTCAGCGGCGGCGGCGGCGGCGGCCTTGGCGTCTTCCTTGGCCTGGGCTTCGGCGGCGGCGCGCTCTTCTTCGCGCTGGGCGCGCTCGGCGGTGCGTTCCTTGGCCTTCTTGCCCGGCTCGCCCTTGTTCGGGTTGTTGCCGGCGGTCCAGGTCGACAGGCCTTGGGCGGCCAGGAAGCGCGCGACGCGGTCGGTCGGCTGGGCGCCCTTCTTGAGCCACTCCTGGATCGACTCGACCTTCAGGGTCACGCGAGCCGGGTCGTCCTTCTTGAGGAGCGGGTTGTAGGTGCCGACCTTCTCGATGAAGCGGCCATCGCGCGGCGAGTGGCTGTCGGCGATGACGATCGAGTAGTACGGACGCTTCTTGGCGCCGCCACGGGCGAGACGGATCTTCAGCATTGCATTAGTCCTTGGATTTGAAGTCTATTTTTTCTTGAACGGATTGAAGCCGGGCGGCAGGCCGCCCAGGCCGGAGAGCGGGTTGGCCCCGCCCCCGAGGCCCGGCAGACCGGGCAGCCCCGAAAGGCCTTGGCCTCCCGTCGCGTTGGGATCGGCCGCGGGCGCCTTGCCGCCGCCGAGGGATTTCAAACGGGCCATGTCGCCGCCGCCGAGCATGCCGGCCATGCGGGCCAGGCCCTTGCCGCCGTCCTTGCTCATCGACTTGAACATGTCGGCCATCTGCCGGTGCTGCTTGAGCAGGCGATTGACCTCGGCCACGTCGACGCCGGCGCCGGCCGCGATGCGGCGCTTGCGCGAGGCGGCCAGCACGTCGGGCTTCTTGCGCTCCAGCTTGGTCATCGAGCTGATGATCGCCTGCTGGCGGCGGAAGATGCTGTCGTCGATGCCGCTGTCGGCGATCTGCTTCTTGACCTTCTGGACGCCCGGCAGGAGGCCCATGATGCCTTCCATGCCGCCCATCTTCTGCATCTGCGAAAGCTGGGCCGACAGGTCGTTGAGGTCGAACTGGCCCTTGGCCAGCTTCTTGGCCATGCGCTCGGCTTCGGCCGCGTCGAGGTCGGCGGCGGCCTTCTCGACCAGCGCGACGACGTCGCCCTGGCCCAGGATCCGGCCGGCGACGCGACGGGCGTCGAACACGTCGAGCTGGTCGATCTTCTCGCCGGCGCCGAGGAACTTGATCGGCAGGCCGGTGACGTGGCGCATCGACAGCGCCGCGCCGCCTCGGCCGTCGCCGTCGGCGCGGGTCAGGATCAGGCCGGTCAGCGGCAGGCGCTCGTGGAACGCCTTGGCCGTGCGCACGGCGTCCTGGCCGGTCAGGCTGTCGGCGACCAGCAGGGTCTCGGACGGATTGGCGATGCGGGCGATTTCCGCCGCTTCGCTCATCATCGCCTCGTCCAGCGTGGTGCGGCCGGCGGTGTCGAGGATCAGGACGTCGTAGCCGCTGAGGCGGGCGGCCGTCATGGCGCGCTTGGCGATGTCGACGGCGCTCTGGCCGGCGACGATCGGCAGGCTCTCGACGCCGACCTGCTGGGCCAGGGTCGCCAGCTGCTCCATGGCCGCCGGGCGGCGGGTGTCGAGCGAGGCGACCAGCACCTTCTTGCGCTCGGTCTTGGAGAGACGCAGCGCCAGCTTGCCGGTGGTGGTGGTCTTGCCCGAGCCTTGCAGGCCGGCCATCAGGATGATGGTGGGCGGGTTGAGCGCCAGGTTCAGGCCGGTGGGGACTTCCCCGCCCAGCATGTCGACCAGGCCGTCATAGACGATCTTGACCACCTGGTCGGCCGGCTTGACCGAACGGATGACGGCTTCGCCGCCGGCGCTTTCCTTGGCCTTGGCGATGAAGTCCTTGACCACCGGCAGGGCGACGTCGGCTTCCAGCAGGGCGACGCGGACTTCGCGCAGGGCCTCGTCGATGTCCTTTTCGGACAGCACGCCACGACCGCCGAGGCGGTCGAAGACCCCTGAAAGTCGCTCTGTAAGCCCGTCGAACATGTCGAACCCGCGTTAGAAACAAAGGCTCCAAACGCCATCAGCCCCCGTGGACGATAACGTCGACGGGGGTCCTCGCCGTCCTCGTCCGCATGGGATCCCGGGCTACCGGGGCGGGGGCGTGACGGTGGAGGCGCTGCTGATAAAGCGCCGGAAGTGGGCGCTTATGCCGGGCGGCTGTGGAAAATGCAAGGATTTCGAGTCGCTTGCGGGGCTGCGGCCGGGAAGACACGGTGCGGCCGGAACCGCTCCGACAAGGAATGCCGAGCCTTTGCCTTTCCGCCTGCGGAGGATTATGGGCTTCATCGAACGCGTTCGACGGGATGCGGTCAGGGATTGGGGTCCCGTTTCTTCTGGTTTGATCGCAAGGACTCCATGTCGACCAAGCGCCTGACCGCCGTGATGGCGGTCGCCCTCGCCCTGCCCGCCAGCGCCCTGGCTCAAGCCCTGCCCTACAAGGACATCGAAGCGCCCTCGACCTGGGAGGTCGATGTCGGCGGCGGTCCCGTCTACGGCTTCAGCCCCGGCGGCAAGGACCCGCACAAGACCAACTTCACCCTCTGGGGCAGCGCCACCTGGAAGGACAAGGTCTACGCCAACGGCCTCGACGGCCTGGGCTACAACGTCGTCAAGCAGGACGACTTCCGCGCCGGCGTGCAGCTGCGCCCGCGCTGGGGCGGTCCGGACGACACCTCCAGCGGCATCGAGAGCCCCGACACCGGCGCGGACCTGGCGCTCTACGCCTACAAGCGCACCTGGAAGGACTGGGTGGTCGGCGGCCGCATCGGCCGCGACGTCACCGACGTCTCCGACGGCTGGGACTTCTGGGGCTCGGTCTCGCGCCAGGACGTCACGCCCGTGGGCCTGCTGCAGTCGATGGTCTACGCCCGCGGCGGCGACAAGAACACCAATCGCACCTTCTACGGCGTGTCGGCAAAGGACGTGGCGGCCGTGCCGACCCTCGCCCAGTACGACCCCAAGGCCGGGCTGAACCAGGTGGGCGTCGCCTTCCTGATGATGACCCCGATCGGCGACAAGTACGCGGTCGGGACCTTCGCCAACTACGAGCGCATCCTGGGCGAAGCCGCCGACAGCCCGCTGACCGAGCGCTATGGCCAGCAGGACGAATACCGCGGCGGCCTGATCGTCGTGCGGCGCTTCATCGGGCGGTAGATCCACTCCCCTCCCGTAAAATCCCCGCTTTCGCGGGGGTTTTACGGGTCTTAGGGTCCCCTACCCCCGCAGTTCCACCCCGTTGCCCTCGGGGTCGGCGAGGTAGATCGACACCGCCTCGCCAGTCGAGCCGTAGCGCAGGCCCTCGGCGCCGACCGCGACGCCGCGAGCCTCCAGATAGGACCGCATCTCGCCTGCGTCGAAGCCTTCCACTCGCAGGCAGAAGTGGTCGAGGTTGCGACCTTCGACGCCCGGGGCCGCGCCGCCCATCAGGCCCAGGCGCCCGGCGACGTCCACCAGGTCGATCAGCTGGGCGCCGGCCCGCAGCTGGGTCAGGCCGACCGCGTCCTGGCGGTTCTCCACCGTGCAGCCGAGCACATCCACATAGAAGCGCTCCATGACCTTGGGATCCCTGACCCGCAGGACGAGGTGGTCGAGGCCGATCAGGCGCATGGCGGGGGTCTCCTGGTTCGGCCCTAGTTCGGCGAGGTCACCGTCGCGCCCTGGGCCTTCAGACGATCCAGCACGCCATTGCTCGGCAGCAGAAAGGCCAGGTCGACCACCGCCACCGTGACGCCGGGACGGCTGAGGGCCTCCGACAGCGCCTTGGCCGACTGGCCGATCTGATCGTCGAGCAGGCCCGCCCCGCCCGGCGCGCGCAGCAGGCAGCGCTGGGCGGCGCTGGACGAGTAGCGGGCGCGAACGGCGGCGATGTCGCCGTCGGCCCAGTCGCGGCCCAGGGTGTTCCAGCGCGGGGCCTCGTAGTCGATCTCGTTGAGGGCGTCGCGCAGACAGGCGAGGTTGGCCTCGTCCGACAGCTTGCCGGCGCTGGAAAGCACCGGACCCAGGCGATACTGGCTCATCGCCTTGACCTTGACGCCCTTGGCCTTGGCCATGCGTTCGATGGTGCTGACCGGCTTGGCCTCCGAAAGACCGGCGGCCTGGCGGAAGTCGGACAGCAGGATGAAGCCCGCCACGGCCGGCTTCCAGTCCTTGTAGGGCACGGCCGTGCGCCTGGCCTGGGTGCGGGCCTTGACGAAGCGGTCCTTCAGATCAGGCGGCAGGCGGTCTTCCAGCTTCTTGCCGAAGCCCTGGCGCACCCCGCCCCCGCCGGTCAGCACGAACTTGGTGATCTGCATCGGCCCCACCGAAGCCTCGGGCGGGACGAGCACCAGGCTGGCCTGGTCGAGGGCGCGGTTGAGGCGCGGACTTTCCCACTTCAGCTGGTGCGGCAGCGGCGCGGCCGAACCGAGCACGTAGAGCTTGGCGCCGTTCTTCTCGACCAGCCACAGGGCCGGCCCCGGCGGCCGGGCCACGACCAGCAGTTCCTCGACCACCGCGCTGCCGGGATCGGCCGGTTGCAGCTCGACGGTTGGAGACGGCGGCGGTGTCTGGGCCAGGGCCGGAACCGAAACGGCGAAGGCGAGCGCGGCGACGGCGGCGATCCGGGCGGTCTTGGCGGCCATGCGTCGTTCTCCTGGGTAGGCACGCAGACATAATGCGCGTCGGCGGATGGCGAAACGGGGGCCTGAAGGGGGTCTGTCTTGCGCGGGACGGCCGACGCATGGCTGTCTGCCTGCGCTGTTCGGCGATCCTGGAGGGGGAAACATGCGCGGATTGATGAGCGCGGCCTGCGTGGCCGCCGTCCTGGCCGGAACGGTCGCTTCGCCGACCCTGGCCCAGACGCCTGCCGCGGCCGCCGCTCCTTCTCCCGCCACCCAGGCCCTGAAGACCCTGATCGACGAGCACTGGGCCTGGTGGCTGAAGGGTTCGCCGCTACAGGCCACGCTGCTCGGCGTCCGCACCTACGACGACCAGCTGGACGATCCTTCCCTGGCCTTCGCCGACCGCCGCGCCGCCGAGGCCGCCGCCTTCCTCAAGCGCCTCGACGCCATCTCGGATGCGGGCCTGTCGCCGGCCGACCGGGTCAACAAGGCGATCCTGCACCGGATGCTGAGCGAGCAGGTCGAGGGCAATGGGTTCGGCCAGCGCACCATGCTGTTCTCCAGCATCGGCAGCTGGCACCAGTATTTCGCCGCCCTGCCCGACATGCTGCCGTTCTTCACCAAGGCCGACTACGACAGCTACCTGACTCGGCTCGACCTCTATCCGGCCTACAACAAGGCCTCGATCGAGACGGTCCGGGCGGGCCTGAACAAGGGCTACGTCCAGCCGTGCGAGCCGATGAAGGCCTTCGGCGCGACGATCACCGCCTCCATCGCCAGGGACCCGGAGGCCTCGACCTTCTACAAGCCGTTCAAGGCCAAGAAGCCCTCGACCATCAGCGACGCCGACTGGGCGGCCATGCAAGCCCGGGCCAAGGCGGCGATCACGGCCAAGGTCAATCCCGCCTACCAGGCCCTGTCGGACTTCTACGAGAAGGACTACGCGCCCAAGTGCCGGACCAGCATCGGCGCCTCGGCCCTGCCCCAAGGCGCCGCCTGGTACGCCTACCAGGTGCGGGTGATGACCACGACGACCAAGACGCCCGAGGAGATCCATCAGCTGGGCCTTTCGGAAGTGGCCCGCATCCGCGCCGAGATGGACGAGGTGGCCCGCAAGAGCGGCATCGCGCCAGACCGCAAGGCCTTCATCGAGAAGCTGCGCACCGATCCGAAATACTACGCCAAGACCCCGGGCGAGCTGATGCGCGAGGCGACGTTCCTGGCCAAGACCATCGACGGCTGGATGCCCAAGCTGTTCGGAACCCTGCCCCGCCTGCCCTACACCGTGCGCGAGATCCCGGCCGAGATCGCCGAGGGCAACACCACCGCCTATTACAGCGCCGGCTTCGCCAGCACCGGCGCGCCGGGGGTCTATTTCGTCAACACCACGCACCTCGACCAGCGGCCGCTCTACGAGATGCCGGCCCTGACGGTGCACGAAGCCGTGCCCGGCCATCACCACCAGATCTCGCTGCAGCAGGAGCTGGACCTGCCGGAGTTCCGCAAGAACGCGGCCTTCTTCACCGGCTTCGTCGAAGGCTGGGGCCTCTATTCCGAGCGCCTGGGCATCGAGATGGGCCTCTACGACACCCCCGAGAAGGACATGGGCCGTCTCTCCTACGAAATGTGGCGCGCCTGCCGCCTGGTGGTCGACACCGGCATCCATTCCAAGGGCTGGACCCGCGACCAGGCCATCGCCTTCATGCTCGAAAACACGGCCCTGACCCGCACCAACATCGAGGCCGAGGTCGACCGCTACATCACCTGGCCCGGCCAGGCCCTGGCCTACAAGCTGGGCGAGCTGAAGATCCGCGAACTGCGGGCGCGGGCGGAGACGACGTTGGGTCCGAAGTTCGACATTCGCGGCTTCCACGACGCGGTGCTCAAGAACGGCGCGGTGCCGCTGGACGTGCTGGAGACGCAGGTGGACGCCTGGATCGCGGAGAGGAAGGGCGCCTGATCCCTCTCCCCTTGCGGGAGAGGGTGGCCTCGCGGAGCGAGGTCGGGTGAGGGGTCTCTCAAAACTGAAAGCTGCGTGCAGCGATCATGCCGGGCGGGGCGTCTCCCATCTGAGAGACCCCTCATCCGTCGGCTTCGCCGCCACCTTCTCCCGCAAGGGGAGAAGGAAGACTTTTGGCGCCGCACAATGACGCGCCGATCTCGGCTTGATTTTTGGACGAAGTCGTCCATTTATCCCGCGACGCGTCCGCCAGGCGAATAATCGCCCCGTCCGGACGCCCTCCTTTCTTGCAGGATCAGGCCATGGCCGAGGCGAAGAAGAAGAAGCTGGTTCCGCTGCTGGTCGCCGGCGTCGCCGGCGCGGCCATCCTGGTCGGCGGCGTGTTCTGGTACATCGACAAGCAGCGCTTCGAGAGCACCGACAACGCCTTCGTCCAGGCCGACACCGTCTCGGTCAGCCCGCAGGTCACCGGCTACGTCGCGCAGGTTCTGGTGGCCGACAACCAGCGGGTCGAGGCCGGCCAGGTGCTGGCCAAGATCGACCCCTCGACCTTCCAGGCCAAGCTCGACCAGGCGATCGCCAACGCCGCGGCCCTCGACGCCGCCATCAAGAGCGTCGACGACAAGGCCATCCTCGAACAGGCCCTGATCCAGCAGCGCCAGGCCGGCGTGAGCAGCGCCCAGGCCGACGCCGGCCGGGCCCGCGCCGATGTCGAGCGCTACGACGCCCTGGCCAAGCAGGGCTGGGTGTCGCAGCAGAAGGTCCAGACCGAACGCGCCGGCGCCAAGCAGTCGGACGCCGCCGTCGCCAGCGCCCAGGCCGCCCTCGAGGCCGAGCGCCGCACCGCCGGCGCGCTGGGCTCGGCCCGCGCCCAGAGCATCGCCCAGGCCGCCGCCGCCCACGCCGCTGTCGACCAGGCCCGCCTCGACCTGGAACGCACCGTGATCCGCGCTCCCGCCGCCGGCGTGGTCGGCGCCCGCAGCGTGCGTCCGGGCCAGTTGGTGCAGCCGGGCACCTCGCTGATGTCGGTCGTGCCGCTGGGCCAGAGCTTCATCGTCGCCAACTTCAAGGAAACCCAGGTTTCGCGCCTGCGCATCGGCCAGCCGGTCGAGATCCAGGCCGACGCCTTCGGCAAACAGAAGATCGTCGGCAAGGTCGACAGCTTCGCCCCGGCCACGGGTCAGGAATTCGCCCTGATCCCGGTCGAGAACGCCGTCGGCAACTTCACCAAGATCACCCAGCGCCTGCCGGTGAAGATCGTCGTCGACCGCAGCAAGCTGGGCGCGGCCCTGCGCCCCGGCCTGTCGGTCGAGGTCAAGGTCGATGTCCGCGACCGTTCGGGCGCCTCGTTCGCCGACGCCGCCCAGGGACCGCAGGTCGCCCGCCAGGACGCCCCGCACCCGGCTCAAAGCCGCTAAGGCCGCGCCGTCGTGACCGACGCCGCCTTCCCCGCCTCCGCCAAAGCCCCGCCAGCCGCAAAGCCGGCGGCCGAGGTCGACTGGACTAAGCTGTTCCTCGGCTTCGGGGCCATGGTCATCGGCCAGTTCATGGCCATCCTCGACATCCAGATCGTGGCCGCCTCGCTGCCGCAGATCCAGGCCGGCGTCGGGGCCAGCACCGACCAGGTCAGCTGGATCCAGACCGCCTACCTGATCCCCGAGGTCGTGATGATCCCGCTGTCGGGATATCTGTCGCGGCTGTGGGGCACCCAGCGCCTCTACATGGCCTCGTGCCTGGGCTTCATCGTCATGAGCGTGGCCACCGGCCTCAGCTCGTCGATCGACATGATGATCCTGACGCGGGCCCTGCAGGGCTTCATCGGTGGGGCGATGATCCCGACGGTGTTCGCCGTGGCCTTCACCGCCTTCCCGCCCGAGCGCCGGATCACCGCCAGCGTCATCATGGGCCTGATCGTCACCCTGGCCCCGACCGTCGGCCCCACCCTGGGCGGCCACCTGACCGAGTGGCTGTCCTGGCGCTGGCTCTTCTTCATCAACGTCCCGCCCGGGATCCTGGTGCTGTTCGCGGTCGCCAAGTGGGGCGACTTCGACAAGGGCGATCCGAGCCTGGCCAAGGGCTTCGACTGGACGGGCCTGGCGGTCATGGCCGCCTTCCTGATGAGCATGCAGTACGTGCTGGAGGAAGGCGCCAAGGAGAACTGGTTCGACGACGACCTGATCCTGGGCCTGACCGTCGTGGCGGTGACCACCGGCGTGGTCTTCATCTGGCGGCAGCTGACCTACAAGAACCCGATCGTCGAGCTTAGGGCCTTCGCCAACCGCAACTTCAGCATCGGCGTGCTGATGACCGCGATCTCGGGCGCCAGCCTGTTCGGCGGCACCTTCCTGCTGCCGCAGTTTCTCAGCCGCGTGCGGGGCTATTCGGCCTCGGAAGTGGGCACGACCATGGTCATTTCGGGCCTGTCGATGTTCGCCACAGGCCCGGTCGCCGGCCGCATCGTGCGCAAGATGGATCCGCGCATCCCCATGTGCATCGGCTTCCTGCTAGCGGGCTGGGGCATGTACATGGCCCACGGCGTGACCAAAAATTGGGGTTTCTGGGAATTCGCCGGGGTCCAGGCTTGTCGCGGCGTCGGGGTCATGATCGCGATGATCGCCACCCAGCAGATCACGATGAGCACCCTGCCCCAGCACATGGTCAAGAACGCCTCCGGCCTCGTGAACCTGGCGCGCAACACCGGCGGCGCCATCGGCCTGGCCTTGCTGGCCACCAGCATCACCCAGCAGACCGCCCTCTACTTCAACGACATGTCGTCGAAGGTGATGGCCGGCGGCGAGACCTCGACCATGATGGCGGGCCTGGCCGCGCGGATGCAGCAGCTGGGCGTCACCGATCCGGACGGCGCGGCGCGCAAGGCGATCGGCCAGATGCTCACCCAGCAGTCAACCGTGCTGGCCTTCGGCGACAGCTTCACCCTGCTGGCCTACGGTTGCTTCGCCGCCGCCGTGGTCAGCCTGCTGGCGGCCCCGCCCAAGGTGCTGCCGCCTCCGCCTTCGGACGCCCACTGATGCCCAGGATCGCCGGCCAGATCGACGTCGCCAAGACCGAAGCCATCCTCGACGCCGCCGTCGAGGTGATCGGCCAGCGCGGCCTTTCCGCCCCAATGGAGGAGATCGCCCGCCGCGCGGGGGTCTCCAAGCAGACGGTCTACAACCATTACGGCTCCAAGGCCGAGCTGGTGAAGGCGCTGATGGCCCGCCGGGTGGCCCGCATCACCGCGCCGCTGCACGAGCCGGGCGCGGTCGACAATCCGCAGGAGGCCCTGGAGGCCTTCGCCCGTTCGATGCTGGAGACGGTGATCACCACCAACGGCTATTCGGTGCTGCGGGTGATCATCCAGGGCGCGGGCGAGATGCCCGACGTCGCCAACGAGGTGTTCGAGGCCGGCCCCCGCCAGGCCCGCCGCCAGCTGGCGGTGTTCCTGGAGACCGAGACCAGGCTCGGCCGCCTGGCCGTCGACGACCCCGAACAGGCCGCCGAGTTCTTCGCCGGCATGGTCCTGGGCCACAGCCAGCTGCGCGCCCTGCTGCGCCTGCCGTCCGACCGCACCCCGGCCCAGTTCGACGCCCAGGCGGCGGCCGCCGCGGCGCGGTTCATGCGGGCTTACGCGCCTTAGGGCTTTTGCTTTCCGAGAATTCTGGCGCGCAGCTCGTCGAAATAAGCGTCGTCCGCCGGCCGGCCCAAAGGCGATCGTCCGCCATCAAGGATCTTTTCTCTCAGCGCCTCGATATCACGGGCGCGCTGCGCTTCATCGGGCATGTCCATAATCCGAAGATAGCACACGAAAAAGCCCGGCGGATCACTCCACCGGGCCCGTTCGTCAGCGAGAATCGAAGGGGATCAGCCCTCGGCTTCGTCGGGCATGCCCATCATGTGGAAGCCGGCGTCGACGTGGACGACTTCGCCCGTGGTCGAACGGCCAAGGTCCGAGACCAGCCACAGGGCGGCGCCGGCGACGCCTTCCATCGAGGTGTCTTCCTTCATGGCGCTGAAGGCGCGGCCCTGGGCGATCATGCCGCGGCCGCCGGCGATGCCTGCGAGAGCGAGCGTGCGCATGGCGCCGGCCGAGATCGCGTTGCAGCGGATGCCCTTGGGGCCGAGGTCCCGGGCGATGTAGCGGGTCGCCGCTTCCAGGGCGGCCTTGGCCACGCCCATGGTGTTGTAGTTCGGGATGGTCCGCTCCGACCCCAGATAGGTCATGGTGATCAGCGAGCCGCCGTTCGGCATGATCTTGGCGGCGCGCTTGGCCACGTCGACGAAGCTGAAGGCCGAGATATTCATCGCCGTGAGGAAGCCCTCGCGGGTGGTGTTGTCGACGAACGAGCCCTTCAGCTCGTCCTTGTTGGCGAAGGCCACCGAGTGCACCACGAAGTCGATCGTGCCGAACTTCTCCTCGACGGCGGCGAAGGCCGCGTCCATCGAGGCGTCGTCGGTGACGTCGGCCGGGATCAGGGTGTTGACGCCGATGCTCTCGGCCAGCGGGCGCACGCGGCGCTCCAGCGCTTCGCCCTGATAGGTGAAGGCCATTTCGGCGCCCTGGGCGGCCAGTTGGCTGGCGATGCCCCAGGCGATGGAGTTGTGATTGGCCACGCCCATGACGAGGCCTTTCTTGCCCGCCATCAGCTCGCCCTTGGGGAATGCGTAGTCGTCGGCCATCGGTCGGCTCCTTGATCTTTGGCCGCTGGTTAGCAGTCCCGTCGCGACGACGGAACCCCGGCGCCCTAGAAACGCGGCGTGTGGCGGGTCAGCCGGTAGACGATCGCGGCCGCCAGCTGCTTGGCCGGAACCGCCACCCGGCGGCCCGCGCGGCGCGGCCAGCGCCAGCCGCCGGTGGCGATGTCGGCGGGCAGGCGGCGCGCCTGGCGGTCCTTCGTCGACAGCATCGGCGTGTAGTAGATGCAGTCCTCGAAATAGTAGTGCAGCACCAGCGAGCGCCGCGTGGACGCCGGGTCGAGCATCTTCGAACCCCCATGGGCGAGATTGGCCGCCCACACCGCGATCTGGCCCTTCTTGAGCATGGCCAGGCTCGGTTTCAGCCCGGCCTCGTCGAGCTGCCGCCGGATCGCCGGGGCGTAGAGGTCGTTGTAGTTGGCCGCCGTCGTCGCGCCGTCCTCGGCGCCGGCTTCCGCCATGGTCAGCACCGGCAGGCGGTGGCTGCCGGGGTAGTAGACGAGGGGACCCGCCTCGGGCCGCACATCCTCGAGCGCCAGCCAGACGCCGCACATGAAGCCGCCGGGCTCTGCGTGGAAATGCAGGGTGTCGGCGTGGACGTCCTGCTGGCTGCCGCGGTGGAAATTCAGGCTCTGGAACGGGAACGGCTCGCGACCATAGGCCAGGGCCAGGCGGGCCAGGATCTCCGGATGGGTGGCGACCCGTCGGATGGCCTCCGACCGACGCCAGGCGTCGTGCACCCGCGTCGCGCCGCTCTCGAAATGATGGGCGGTCTCGGCGTCAATGCGGTCGCAGAGGTCCAGCAGGTCGTCGCCGAGGTCGATGATCGCCAGGCCGTCGCGGGCCAGATCGCGGGCGAAGGCCTTGTGCGCCTCGGGCGCGTCGGTCAGGGCCAGACGAGCCTCAAGATCCCCGGCCTCGATCCAAGGAGCGGAAATCGCCTGCGCCGCCGCGCCCGCAACACGAGATGACATTTCGTAACGCCCCGAACCGTGGCGATACTCAATCGACGATCGACCAGATCCGGTCAAGCATCGCGGCGCGGGAAGCGCGGAAGTCGAGATGATGGTCGCGGCTGGCGACCGGACCGAGCAGGGCGGGATCGACCAGCCCGTCCGCACCCAGGAACGGCGCCAGATCGTCGACGAACGTCAAGCCCTCGGCCTCGACGGCCAGGCGCAAGCGTTCGCCAACGCGGCGATGCAGCGCGGTGCGTCGCGCCAGGTCGGGGATCTCCAGCCCGACCAGCGCCGCCGCCAGATCTTGGCCGGCCGGGCCGTGCTGGTCGATGATGTGGCCGTTGACATAGCCAGCGCGCCAGGCGGCGTCCGACAGGGCAGGCGGGAACAGCGACATCACCCGCACGCGGGCCCGCTGGCTTGCTGGAACGGCATCGACCAGGAACGCGACATAGCGGGCGATCGTCTCGTCCGCGAAGGCGTCGAACTCAGCGTCGTCGAAGGCCAGGGCGCCGGCCGCCAGCCGCTTGAAGGGATGCACGAACTCTATGTCGACCTGGCCGAACTTGGCGAGGATCGGCAGGCCGTCGATCGCCAGCAGGCGGGCGAGGGCGGCGCGGACGCGAGGGCCCGCGCCCGACCGACCGCCATCCCCGGCGAGGCCGCGAGCCGAGGCGCCGGTCTCCAGGCTCCAGATCGGCAGCAGCCAGCGCCCGTCACGTCGGCCGCGCCGGCACAGCAAGCGACCGTGACTGTCGCCGACCAGGCCGTAGGGCAGGGCGCCGGCCGCGACCAGGGCCGGCAGGCGGGCTTCGAGGCGCGAGGCGGGATCGGCGGCGGCCCGGCAGATCTCGGCCCAGGCCCCGTCGAGCGGGCGGAAGGCCGGCAGGGGCGAGGCGCCTGCCGACCGGACCACGGCCACGCCGGGTCCATCCGCCATGGACCACAGGCGGCGGGCGCCGCCGCGAACCGTATCGATCGCGGCGGCCCGGATCAGGTCAGTCGACCTGGCCGAAGATCAGCGTGCCGTTGGTGCCGCCGAAGCCGAAGCTGTTGGACATCACCGCGTCGAGCGGCTTGTCAGAGCGTTGGCGCAGGATCGGCAGGTCGGCGAACTCGGGGTCGAGGTTCTCGATGTTGGCGCTCTCGGCCGCGAAGCCGTTCTTGAGCATCAGGATCGAGTAGATCGCTTCTTGAGCGCCGGCCGCGCCGAGGCTGTGGCCGGTCAGCGACTTGGTCGACGAGATCAGCGGCGCCTTGTCGCCGAACACCTCGCGCACCGCGCCCATCTCCTTGCTGTCGCCGACCGGCGTCGAGGTGCCGTGCGGGTTCAGATAATCGATGGTGCGGCCGCCGGTCTCGGCGATCGCCAGCTTCATGCAGCGGGCCGCGCCTTCGCCCGACGGGGCGACCATGTCATAGCCGTCGGAGTTGGCGGCGTAGCCGATCAGCTCGCCATAGATCTTGGCCCCGCGCGCCTTGGCGTGCTCGTACTCCTCGAGCACGACGATCCCGGCGCCGCCGGCGATCACGAAGCCGTCGCGGTCCTTGTCGTAGGCGCGGCTGGCCACGGCCGGGCGGTCGTTGAAGTTGCTGCTCATGGCGCCCATGGCGTCGAACAGGTTCGACAGGGTCCAGTCCAGCTCCTCGCAGCCGCCAGCGAAGACGATGTCCTGCTTGCCCAGCTGGATCTGCTCAGCGCCCGCGCCGATGCAGTGGGCGCTGGTCGCGCAGGCCGAGCTGATCGAATAGTTGATCCCGCGGATCTTGAACCAGGTCGACAGCACCGCCGACGGACCCGAGCTCATGGCCTTGGGCACCGCGAACGGACCGATCCGCTTGGGACCGCGTTCCTTCGTCGTGGCCGCGGCCTCGACGATGACGCGGGTGGACGGGCCGCCCGAACCGACGATCAGGCCGGTGCGCTCGTTGGAAATCTCGGACTCTTCGAGACCGGAATCCGCGATCGCCTGCTCCATGGCGATGTGGGCGTAGGCCGTGCCGGGCGCGAGGAAGCGCGCGGCCCGGCGATCGACCAGGCCTTCCCACTCGATCTGAGGCGCGGCGTGCACCTGGCAGCGGAAGCCGAGCTCGGCGTATTCCGGTGCGGCGACCACGCCCGACTTGGCTTCGCGCAGCGAAGCCAGCACCTCGTTGGCGTTGTTGCCGATGGACGAGACGACGCCCAGTCCCGTGACGACGACGCGACGCATATCTGTACCTCTTTCTCCCCGATCCGCCGGAGCCGGCTCCTTGCAGAACGGCCGGCTAGTCGGTTGGATCAACCCGCCATCTGTTCGGCCGTGAACAGGCCGACCTTGAGGTCCTTGGTTTCGTAGATGACCTTGCCGTCGGCTTCCAGGACGCCGTCGGCGATGCCCATGACCAACTTACGCATGATCACACGCTTCAGGTCGATCTTGTAGACCACCTTCTTGATGTCCGGCGTGACCTGGCCCGTGAACTTCACCTCGCCGACGCCCAGGGCGCGGCCGCGGCCGGGGGCCCCGGACCAGCCGAGGAAGAAGCCGACCAGCTGCCACAGGGCGTCCAGGCCCAGGCAGCCGGGCATGACGGGGTCGCCGATGAAGTGGCAGCCGAAGAACCAGAGGTCCGGATTGATGTCGAATTCGGCCTCGATGTAGCCCTTGCCGTGCGCGCCGCCGTCGGCCTCGATGCGGACGATGCGATCGAACATCAGCATCGGCGGCACGGGCAGCTGGGCGTTGCCGGGTCCGAACAATTCGCCCCGGCCGCAGGCCAGGAGCTCTTCGAAGGTGTAGGCGCTCTTTTGCATGAGAACGCCCCTAGCACGGCGGCGGGGCGGGCCTCAATGTTACATTCGGCGACAATTGGTGAGGACCGCCCGTTCAAGTCGCTCTTTTAGGGCGAATATCGTCCGGGTCAGCGCGCTTCTGGACACTGCAGCGCCTCCTTGGCGCCCCAGAACTGGTCCTCCGGCGCCCAGCCCGAGGCCCCGTCGGCCTTCAGGCGGCACCAGCCCTTCTCGCACTTGTCGAGCGTGGCGATCGAGCGGCCGCGCAGATAGGCGCTGATCCGCGACTCGGCCTTGGGCGAAGAATGAAGGGGCAGGGGAGCGTCCTGCACGCGCATGGCGGTGCGGCGGCCGTCGGTGGTGCGCTTGTGCACCCAGGCCAGGCCGCCCTCGGGATCGCAGATCCTGCGCCACTCGCGGGTTTCGGCCACCACCTGCACCGGCAGCCCCTTGGCCTTGTAGATCCACAGCAGGCGGTGATCCTCGTCCGGACCCTGGCGGGCGTTGACCTCGCCGTACTTGAGCACGACGTAGCGCGGCACCGGAAGGCCCGACGGGGTCGTGGTCGGCGGCTGGGCGAGCGCGGCGCCCGCCGCCAGCAGGGCGGCGACCGCGATCAGACCGCCCAAGCCGCGAAAACCACCAAGCGAACGATGTTTGCTTTTCACCGGCATGTTGCTTGGCCGCTTCCGGCCCCTTTGCTACAGATTTAGAACGCCCGTCAGGGAAGGCTTTTCAGACCGCCCATGCCCGTTCGCAAGCTCAAAGTCGTCGTCACGCGCAAGCTGCCCGATCCCGTCGAGACGCGGATGTGCGAGCTGTTCGACACAGAACTGAATCTGGCCGACAAGCCCCTGACGCCCGACGAGCTCGTCGACGCCATGGGACGAGCCGACGTGCTGGTGCCCACCATCACCGATCGGATCGACTCGCGCCTTCTGTCGCGATCCGGCGACCGGCTCAAGCTGATCGCCAATTTCGGGGCCGGGGTCGACAATATCGACGTCGCCACGGCCAACGCCCGCGGCATCATCGTCACCAACACCCCCGGCGTCCTGACCGAAGACACCGCCGACCTGACCATGACCCTGATCATGGCCGCCGCGCGCCGCGTGGTCGAGGGGGCCGAGGTGGTGAAGGCCGGCGATTTCCACGGCTGGTCGCCGACCTGGATGTTGGGCCGCCGCCTGTGGGGCAAGCGCCTGGGCATCGTCGGCATGGGCCGGATCGGCCAGGCCGTGGCCCGCCGCGCCAAGGCCTTCGGCATGCAGGTGCACTATCACAACCGCAAGCCCGTCAGCCCGCGCATCGCCGAGGAGCTGGGCTGCACCTACTGGGAAAGCCTCGACCAGATGCTGGCCCGGATGGACATCATCTCGATCAACTGCCCGCACACCCCGGCCACCTACCACCTGCTGTCGGCCCGGCGGCTGAAGCTGCTGCGGCCCCACGCCATCGTCGTCAACACCGCCCGCGGCGAGGTCATCGACGAGGGGGCCCTGGCCAACATGCTGGCGCGCGGCGAGATCGCCGGCGCGGGCCTGGACGTCTACGAGCACGAGCCGGCCATCAACCCCAAGCTCCTGAAGCTGCCCAACGTGGTGCTGCTGCCGCACATGGGCTCGGCCACGGTCGAGGGCCGCATCGACATGGGCGAGAAGGTCATCGTCAACGTGAAGACCTTCATGGACGGCCACCGTCCGCCCGACCGCGTCATCCCGGCGATGCTCTGAGGCGAGAGCCTTCGGCGGCGGACAACTTGACCTTGTCCAAGGCCAAGCTTTAGCTAGACCCCTGTATCGGGGGTTTCGAGTTCGATGATTTCGCGTCGCGGCGTCGTGGGGGGCGCTTTTGGCGTGCCGGCTATCCTGTCGGCCTGGAGTTCGGTCGCGGCGGAGTCCGCGCCCGCGGATGGGCCGCCGAGCCTGGACGAGCTGCTGAAGCCCTCGCGGGTGCGCAGCGCCGCCCTGTCGCCCAACGGCGAGAAGATCGCCCTGCTGGCGCTGCAGGACATCGACGGCAAGAAGATCGCCACCGTCACCTTCCTGAAGGCGGCCGATCCCGCCGACGGGCCCAAGACCATCCGCATCGGCTCGATCAATGTCGAGCGGATCGCCTGGGCCAATGACGAGCGCCTGCTGATCTGGATCAACAACAACAGCGTGGCCTCGTTCACCTCGACCGGCTCGCGGATCGGCGCCTCGTACGGCGGACTGTCGGTGCGCCGGATCCTGGCGATCAATGTCGGCGGCGGCGACGAGGTCGTGCTGTTCGGTGACAAGCGCATCAAGCTGCGCGAGAACTTCGATCTCGGCTATGTCGTCGACATGCTGCGCGACGACCCGCGCCACGTGCTGATGGCGGTATGGGAAATGACCCGCGACGCCCTGGGCGTCTACAAGGTCGACGTCTACACCGGCGAGGCCGAGCTGGTGGAATACGGCGGCGCCACCACCCGTGGCTGGGACGTCCAGGACGGCCGGCCGGTGCTGCGCTACGACTTCAACAATCGCGGCTCGGTGCTGTCGCTGTACGGCCGCCCGCCCGGCGACGACAAGTGGACCTTCATCCGCAAGATCCGCCGCAGCGAGTGGGAGAAGATGGACTTCGAGGTGCTGGGCGCCTCGCCCGAGCCGGGCGTCCTGCTGGTCGCCAACCGCCTGGAGGACGGCGAGGCCCGGATTCTGCGCAAGTTCGACCTGCGCACCTTGAGCTTCGGCGAGACCGTCTCCGAGCGCCTCGGCCGCGACCTGGAAGACGTGCTGGTCGACGAGAAGGGCCGCTTCTTCGGCGCGCGCTACACCGACGACCGCGTCGTCTATCAGTTCGCCGACCCGAAGATGAACGCCCACTACAAGGCGATGAACGGCTTCTTCGGCAACGAGGCCAACGTCTATCTGACCGGCGCCAGCGCCGACGGCCAGCGCCTGCTGGCCTATGTCTACGGGCCGCGCATGCCCGGCTCGTTCTTCTTCTACGACAAGCAGGCCAAGCGCTTCGAGGCGCTGGGCGAGCGCCAGCCGTGGCTGACCGAAGCGCGCCTGGCGCCGATGGAGACCCTGGACGTCGCCACC
The DNA here is from genome assembly GCF_059415485.1 of Caulobacter sp. GW821-FHT10C03. Lineage (NCBI taxonomy): Bacteria > Pseudomonadati > Pseudomonadota > Alphaproteobacteria > Caulobacterales > Caulobacteraceae > Caulobacter > Caulobacter sp. GW821-FHT10C03. The sequence continues at coordinate 109,221 of NZ_JBWKNI010000002.1, forward strand.
CGCGACGGCGTCAAGCTGCGCGCCTACCTGACCCGGCCGCTGAAGCCCGGCCCCCATCCGCTGGTGGTGCTGCCGCACGGCGGGCCGGAGATCCGCGACAGCGTCGAGTACGACCTCTTCGTCCAGAGCTTCGCGGCCCAGGGCTGGATGGTGCTGCAGGTCAATTTCCGCGGCTCGTCCGGCTATGGCCGCGCCTTCGTGGAGGCCGGCCGGCGACGCTGAGGCGACCGCATGCAGGAGGACATCGAGGACGCCATCGAGCAGGTGGTCAAGGCCGGCGGCGTCGCCCCGGGCAAGGTCGCCATCTGCGGCGCCAGCTACGGCGGCTACGCGGCCCTGATGGGCGCGGTGCGCAAGCCCGAGCTCTACAAGGCCGCCGTGTCGATCGCCGGGGTGAGCGACCTGCTCGACATGCTCTCCTACGAGCGCGAGGACGGCGACGACTCCCCGTCCTACAAGTACTGGGTCGAGACCATCGGCGATCCGGCCAAGGACAGGGCCATGCTGGAAGCCGCCTCACCGGCCCGCAACGCAGCCAAGGTGGCCGTTCCGGTGCTGCTGATCCACGGCGCCGACGACTGGATCGTGCCGGCCCGGCAGTCGCGGATCATGGCCAAGGCGCTGCGCGACGCCGGCAAGACCGTGCAGCACGTCGAGCTGCGCGACATCGGCCACCGCAACTGGGACGAGGCCGCCTTCAAGGCGGTGCTGAACCCCGCCATCGCCCACCTGAAGACGGCCTTCGCCTGAAGACGGCGATCGCCGCACCCTGTAATTGCAAAGCTTGCGAAAACTCGCGAGTGTGCCGACGCGCGGATCGTATCGGTTCGCGCCTGTATCCAGTCGCGACCGGGGGGCCGCCGCTTTGCTTACTCGACGTCACGTGATGGCGGCCGCTTCGGCGGCCCCGCTGCTCATCGATCGCGCCCTGGCCGGCGACGACAAGACAGCCAAGGCCGCGCCGGTTCCACACAGCATCGACGACCTGCTGAAACCGCCGGTCATGCTGGACGTCGCGCTGTCGCCGGACGGCACGCGGCTGGCCTTCCTGGTCGAACGCCGGCTCGGCGACAACAAGCGCGACCTGCAGCTCGTCTATCGGCGGACCGTGGAGACCGAGGCGCCGAAGGGTCCGATCAGCCTGGGCGACTACGCCGGCGAAAAGATCGTCTGGGCCAATGACGAGCGGCTGCTGGTCTGGCTACGGCGAGAGTACGACATCCGGTACTCTCGTGGGCGAACCAATGCCTTCGGTTCCTACGCTGGAACTCTTACGGGCCGGCGGCTTCTTGCCGTCGGTGAGAACGGCGCCAACCCCATACTGCTGTTCAGCGAACCTAACGACGGGCCTATATGGCTCGGCGACGCAAGCCAAGTCATCGACATGATGATCGACGATCCCCAGAACATTCTGATGTGGGTGGGTGGCAACCTGAAAAAGGTCGATGTCCTAACTGGCGCGATACAGAGCGTCGAGCAGGGCGCCTCGGACACCGTGGGCTGGGTGACCCAACGGGGCACCCCCCTCATCCGCTACGACACCAACAACACCGGTTCCAAGATCGCGGTGATGGTCCGGCCGCCGGGCGCAAAGGCGTGGAAGCACTACCGCACCATCCGCCGCGACGAACGCTACGAAGCGCCGGAACTGCGCTTCATCGCCCCCACGGCCGAGCCCGGTATGCTGCTGGTGCTCGACAATGACGAGACCGCCGACCTGCCGGCGATCCGGCTGTTCGACACCCGGACCATGACCATGGGCGAGGTGTTCGCCCACCACAACAAGCGCCCTATCACCGGCCTGTTCATGGACGACGAGAACCGGCCGATCAGCATCAGCGTCAGCGACGACCGGGCCAAGGACTGGTTCGTCGACCCCGACCTGGCGGGCCACTACGAGCGGGTCGTGGCCACCTTCGACAAGACCGAAAGCGTCAGCCCCTACGAGGTCAGCCGCGACCGCAAGTGGCTGGTCTTCGCGGTCAGCGGGCCACGCAATCCCGGATCCTTCTGGCTGTACGACGTCACGCGCGGCTCCCTGAAGTTCCTGGCCGACCGCCAGCCGTGGCTGACCGCCGAACGCCTGGCGCCGATGGAGGCGTTGCGGGTCGAAACCCGGGACGGCGCGACGATCACCGCCTATCTGACGACGCCGATCGTTCCGTCGGACAAGCCACGCCCGCTGGTGGTGTTGCCGCACGGCGGACCCGAAGTGCGCGACACCCTGGCCTTCGACATCTTCGTCCAGGCCTTCGCCGCCCAGGGCTGGATGGTGCTGCAGCCCAACTTCCGCGGCTCGAGCGGTTATGGTCGCGCCTTCGCCGACAAGGGCCGCCGCCACTGGGGCGACCTGATGCAGGCCGATGTCGAGGATTGCGTGGCCAAGGTCCTGGCCTTGGGCGCGGCGGATCCGAACAAGGTGGCGATCTACGGAATGAGCTACGGCGGCTATGCCGCCCTGATGGGCGCTGTGCGCAAGCCCGACCTCTACAAGGCCGTGGTCTCGGTGGCCGGCGACGCGGAACTCTCCAAGACCCTGTCCTTCGCCCGCCAGCAGGAAGGCTACGATTCCGACGCCTACGCCTACTGGATCCGGACCATCGGCGATCCAAAGACCGACAAGGCCATGCTGGCCGAGGCCTCGCCCGCCCTGCGCGCCGGCGAGATCAAGGCGCCGGTGCTGCTGATCCACGGCGTCGACGACACCATCGTCGGCGTCGAACAGTCGCGGATCATGGCCAAGGCCCTGAAGGCGGCCGGCAAGCCCTGCGAAGTGATCGAGATGAAGGGCGTCGGTCACCGCGACTGGGGCGATGAAAATCTCAAGATGGTCCTGGAGAAGTCCATCGCCCACATCGGCAAGGCCTTCGCCTGACGCTTAGGACCGCATCGACCCCGTCTCCATGAACCGCTGGTGCCACGACAGCGCCTCGCCCGGCAGGGTCGGGGTCTGGCGGCCGTAGGCGCCGGCCTGGGCGCGCTGGAAATAGTCCTCCAGGCCCGGGCGGAAGTCGGGGTGGGCGCAGTTGTCGATGATCACGCGGGCCCGCTGCTTGGGCGACAGGCCGCGCAGGTCGGCCAGGCCCTGTTCGGTGACGATCACTTGGACGTCCTGGTTGATGTGGTCGACGTGGCTGACCTGCGGGACGATGGCCGAGATCTTGCCGCCCTTGGCCGTCGACGGGGTCATGAAGATCGACACATAGGCGTTGCGGGCGAAGTCGCCCGAGCCGCCGATGCCGTTCTGGATGCGCGAGCCCATGACGTGGGTCGAGTTCACCGCGCCGTAGATGTCGGCCTCGATCAGGCCGTTCATGGCGATGCAGCCCAGGCGCCGGATCAGTTCGGGATGGTTGGAGATCTCCTGCGGCCGCAGGATCATCTTGTCGCGGAACCTGGTCATGTCGGCGTTGAGGCCGGCGGCCGCCTCGGGGCTCAGCGAGAAGGCCGTGGCCGAGGCCATGCGCAGCTTGCCGGCCGCCAGCAGGTCGAGCATGCCGTCCTGGATCACCTCGGTATAGGCGGTCATGTTCTCGAACGGGGCGTCGACCAGGCCGGTCAGCACGGCGTTGGCGATGTTGCCGACGCCCGACTGCAGCGGCAGCAGCGACGGCGGCAGGCGGCCCTTGGCGACCTCGTGGGCGAAGAATTCCAGCAGATGGCCGGCGATCGCCAGGGCCGAGGCGTCGGGCGCGGCGAAGGGCAGGTTACGGTCGGGCGCGTCGGTCTCGACCACGGCGACGACCTTGGCCGGATCGACCCGGAAATACGCCTCGCCGATGCGGTCGTCGGGCTTGACCAGCGGGATCGGCACGCGGCTGGGGGGCAGGGCGGTGCCGTAGTAGATGTCGTGCATCCCCTCCAGCGCCGGGTTCTGCCAGGCGTTGACCTCGAGGATGATCTTGGAGGCGCGGTCCAGCCAGGTCTTGTTGTTGCCCACCGACGAGGAGGGGATCAGCGAGCCGTCGGGCCGGATCCCGGCGATCTCGACCACGGCGGTGTCGAGCGGCCCCAGGAACCCCTGCCAGGCCATGGGGGCGACCTGGGAAAGGTGCATGTCGAAATACTCCATCTCGCCGCGATTGATCTTCTCGCGGGCGATAGGGTCGGAATTGTAGGGCAGGCGGAACTCGACGCCGTCGCTCTTGGCCAGGGCGCCGTCCAGTTCGGGACCGGTCGAGGCGCCGGTCCAGACCTTGACGCGGAAGGGATCGCCGGCGGCGTGGGCCGCCTCCATCCGCTCGGCCAGCGCCATCGGCACGGCCTTGGGATAGCCCGAGCCGGTGAAGCCGCTCATGCCGACGGTCGAGCCCGGCTCGATCAGGGCGGCGGCGTCCTGGGCGCTCATGGTCCTGGCGGCCAGGCCCGGATGGGCGATGCGGGGGTTGGTCATCGGTCTCTCCCTGCGGCCGACCGGCGCGCGAGGGGAGGTCCGCCGGGACCGGCGGCGGCGAACCTAGACCAAACGTCCCAGGCCCTCACCTACGTAAATACCCGTAACGACAAGGTTTTCGCCGAACGACGCTATCGCCCGCAGCTGGGGCAGGCGGGATCCGCACCGATCCGCACCGTGCGGGTCTCGGCCGCCAGGGCGTCGTAGATCAACAGGCGCCCGGACAGCGACTGGCCGGCACCGGCGATGACCTTCACCGCCTCCAGCGCCATCATCGAACCGATGACGCCCGCCAGGGCCCCGACCACCCCGACCAGGGCGCAGGTCTCGGCGTCGGGCGGAACCTCGGGCACCAGGCAGCGATAGCAGGGTTGGCCGTGGAACACCCCGACCTGGCCGGTCCACCGGCCGAGAGCCCCGCTGACCAGGGTCTTGCCCTCGGCCAGACAGGCGTCGCTGATGGCGAAGCGGGTGGAGAAATCGTCGGTGCCGTCCAGCACGATGTCGTAGTCGCGGACGATCTCGCGGGCGTTGGCCGCGTCCAGCCAGACGGGGTGGGGCACGACCGTCACGTTCGGATTGAGAGCCGCAAGGTGAGCAGCGGCGGCCTCGACCTTGGGCCGGCCCACGTCGCTTTCGGCATAGAGCACCTGGCGCTGCAGGTTCGACAGCGACACCGCGTCAGCGTCCGCGAGGCCGATCGTGCCCACGCCGGCGGCGGCCAGGTAGAGGGCGGCGGGCGCGCCCAGGCCCCCGGCGCCGACCAGCAGCACCCTGGCGGCCTTCAGCTTCTGCTGCCCCGGTCCGCCGATCTCGCGCAGCACCAGGTGGCGGGCGTAGCGCTCGACTTCGCGTTCCGAAAAGCTCATGGCGCTTGACCCTCCAGGCCGGCCTCGCCACATGCGAAGCCATGCAAAGCTCGAACTCGTTCCCCGACTGGCACGGCACCACCATTCTCGCGGTGCGCAAGAACGGCCAGACCGTGATCGCCGGCGACGGACAGGTCTCCATGGGGCCAACCGTCGTCAAGGGCAACGCCCGCAAGGTGCGCCGCCTGGCCGGAGGCGCTGTCGTCGCCGGCTTCGCCGGGGCCACGGCCGACGCCTTCACCCTGATCGAGCGGCTGGAAGCCAAGCTCGAGCAGTATCCCAACCAGCTGGCCCGGGCCTGCGTCGACCTCGCCAAGGACTGGCGCACCGACCGCTACCTGCGTCGGCTGGAGGCCATGCTGCTGGTGGCCGACAAGGACGCCATCTACACCGTGACCGGCGTCGGCGACGTGCTGGAACCGGGCGAAAGCCCCGGCGGCGGGGCCGTGGCGGCCATCGGCTCGGGCGGCAACTACGCCCTGGCCGCGGCCAAGGCGCTGATCGACCAGGACCTGACGGCGGAAGAGATCGCCAGGCGTGCGATGGCGATCGCGGCCGAGATCTGCGTCTACACCAACGGCAACCTGACCGTGGAAAGCCTCTAACCCCAAGGAACCTCCCCCTTTGGGGGAGGCGGCCGTAGGCCGGAGGGGGGCCGTTTTCAGCTTCCGAAACGCCGGCCGATTTCGAAACCTCTCCCCCCACCGATCGCTGCGCGATCGCCTCCCCCAAAGGGGAGGTTCCTCGCGACCGGCGACGCGCTAGGGTGAAGCGGCAGGAGGCCCGACCATGTTCAAGCTTCTTCCGCCCGCCCTGATCGCCATCGCCCTGGCCACCCCCGTGCTCGCCCAGGAGATCTCCGCCGCCCCGGTCGAGGCCGCCGAGCGCGCTTTCGCCGCCGACGGCCTGGCGCTGGGGATAAGGGGCTCGTTCCTCAGGCACATGGCCGACGACGCCATCGTCTTCGCCCCTGGCCCGGTGAACGCCCGCGAGTTCTACGAAAAACGCCCGGGGACCAACGAGCCCAAGCTGTTCTGGTGGCCGCAGAAGGTGGTGATCGCCCGCTCGGGCGATCTTGGCCTGTCGCTGGGCCCCTGGAGCATCGACGACAAGCGCGGCGGCTACTACGCCACCATCTGGCGCAAGGGCGCGGACGGCGTGTGGAAGTGGGTCTACGACGGCGGGGCGCAAGCCGATCCCGGCAAGGCCCCCGGTCCCGACGCCGCCGCCCAGGCCGGTCCGCTCGCGCCCGCCGGCGCGGAATCCCAGGCCAAGGGCTTCGAGGAAGCCCGCGCCGCCGAAGCCGCCCTGGCCTCGTCGGCCGCGACCGACGCCCCGGTCGCCTACAAGAGCGTTCTGACGGACGACGCCTGGCTGCTCGGCCCGAAAGAGACCAAGGCTCTTGCCGGAAACGATCTTTCCGCCCGCCTGGCCCTGCGTCCGGCCGCGATCGCGCTGCGCCCGCAAGGCGGCGGGGCGTCCGGCGCCGGCGACCTCGTCTGGACCCACGGCGAAGCCAGTTGGAGCGGACCGGATAACAAACCCGTGGCGGCGCACTATATGCACGTCTGGCAAAGGCGCGCCGAAGGTTGGCGCCTGATCTTCGAGACCCTGATCAACGACACATGACCGAGTTCTCCCCCCGCGAAATCGTCTCCGAACTGGATCGCTTCATCGTCGGCCACGCCGAGGCCAAGCGCGCCGTCGCCGTGGCCCTGCGCAACCGCTGGCGCCGCCGCCGCACGCCGGCCGACCTGCAGGACGAGATCACCCCCAAGAACATCCTGCTGATCGGCCCCACGGGCGTCGGCAAGACCGAGATCGCCCGGCGCCTCGCCCGCCTGGCTCAGGCGCCGTTCCTGAAGGTCGAGGCCACCAAGTTCACCGAGGTCGGCTATGTCGGCCGCGACGTCGACCAGATCGTCCGTGACCTGGTGGAAAGCGCCCTGGGCATGGTCCGCGACAAGCGACGCGCTGGCGTGAAGGCCAAGGCCGAAGCGGCCGCCGAGGATCGCATCCTCGACGCCCTGACCGGTCCCGGCGCCACCGCCGCCCGCGACAGCTTCCGCAAGAAACTGCGGGCCGGCGAACTGGACGACAAGGAGATCGAGCTGCAGCTGGCCGACAGCGGCGGCGGCGGCATGTTCGAGATCCCCGGCCAGCCGGGCGCCTCGGTGCTGAACCTGTCGGAGATGATGAAGTCGTTCGGCGGTGGCCGCACCAAGACCCACAAGACCACGGTCTCGGGCGCCTGGGCCCCGCTGATCGCCGAGGAAAGCGACAAGCTGCTCGACCAGGAGGCCCTTACGCAAGAAGCCCTGTCCCTTGCCGAGAACCACGGCATCGTCTTCCTCGACGAGATCGACAAGGTCGCCAGCAGCTCGCAGCGCTCGGGCGCCGACGTCTCCCGCGAAGGCGTGCAGCGCGACCTGCTGCCGCTGATCGAGGGCACGACGGTGTCGACCAAGTATGGGCCGGTGAAGACCGACCACATCCTGTTCATCGCCTCGGGCGCGTTCCACGTGGCCAAGCCCAGCGACCTGCTGCCGGAGCTGCAGGGCCGCCTGCCGATCCGCGTGGAGCTGAAGGGCCTGACCCGCGACGACCTGCGCCGCATCCTCACCGAACCGGAAGCCAACCTGCTGCGCCAGCACCAGGCGCTGATGGCCACCGAGGGCCTGACGCTGGTCTTCACCGACGAGGCCATCGACGCCCTGGCCGACGCGGCCGTGGCCGTGAACGGCTCGGTAGAGAACATCGGCGCCCGTCGCCTGCAGACGATCCTGGAAAAGGTGGTCGAAGAGATCAGCTTCTCGGCGGCGGATCGCGGCGGCGAAACCGTCACCATCGACGCGGCCTATGTGAAGGAACGGGTCGGGGCCCTGGCGGCCAACGCGGATCTGAGCCGGTATATTCTCTAGAGCGGCGGTCCCGAAGGAAAGATATGCTCGAAGATCGAGACTGGACCAGCGCTCCCGGGGCGACTGAAGCGGCGCTGCACGCCTTGCGGCAGGCCGCGCCCGTGGAGCTGCCGCGGAGCTATTACGACCTGTTGGCCCAGAGCGACGGCGGGGAGGGTCCGCTTCCCGTTCAGCCCTACAACCTGTGTCTCGACCCAGCGACGACGACGGCGAAGGCGATCCGAGACGGCGGGTATTTCGAGGGCTTCATCGTCTTCGCAAGCAGCGGCGGCGGCGAGCTTCTCGCCTTCGACATCCGCGGCGCGGCGCCCTGGCCGATCATCGCCATCGACATGGTCGCGGGTCCGGAAACGGCTGAACCGGTGGCCGACGACTTCGACACCCTGCTCGACCTGATCGGACGCGAAGAGGCCTGATCCCGTCCCAATCCCCACGAAGAAAGGCCCGGGCGTCGCCGTCCGGGCCTGAAGTCAGAGGGGACTTACTAGGGGGATACGAGGGTGAAATGCGCATGGCCGCGCTTTCGTTCCACAACCCCTGCGACATTAAGTCTTTGTTCTCAAACCGCCCCGACGGCCCGGCTCGGTAAACGGCTCTTAACCAAACCGGCCCACAAGATCGCTCCGTAGGACTCTGGAGTGGTTCATGGCGCGAGTGGCGCGGCGATCGAATGTGGAGCTGGTCTGGGAGGCGGTCCGCTACGGCTGGGCGCAACCCTGGACGGCCCGGTTCCGGGGCGGCGTGCTGGCCGTGCTGGGCGCTGGCCTGTTGCTGTCGCTGGCCACCTATGACGCGGCCGATCCCAGCTTCAACGCCGTCAGCAGCGCGCCCGCGACCAACGCCCTGGGCGGGGCCGGCGCCATGGTGGCCGACGTCGTCGTGCAATCGCTGGGACTGGCCGGCTGGATCGCCGCGATCATGATGCTGGTCTTCGGCCTGGCGCGCACCGCCCAACCCGATCCTGACGCCCACCGCAAGGAACTGCGGGTGCGCGCCGGTGTCGGCGTGGCCGGCCTGCTGGCCCTGGCCGGCTTCCTGACCATCCTGGCGCCGCCCGCCGTCTGGCCACTGGCCAAGGGCCTGGGCGGCTTCTGGGGCGACGGCCTCTTGAACCTGATCGGCGGGATCTTCGGCTTCGCCCACATTCCCGGCGCGCGGATCATCGCCGCCCTGCTGCTGCTGGTCGGGGCCGTGGTCGGCGTCGGCTACGCCCTGGGCGTCCGCCGCGTCGATCCCGAAAGCCTGATGGCCCTGATCGCCCGCCTGACCGCGCCGCGTGAACACGCCCCGCGCCAGCCCGAGCCCGAACCCGTTCGCGCGCCCCGCGCCAAGGCCGCCGCCGCGCCCCGCCGCGCCGTCCGCGACGCCATCGAGGCGATCGACGACCAGCCCGCGCCCACCCAGCGCCGCGGCGCCCGTGCGCCCGCGCCGGTCGAAGACGACGCCGGCGACATCCCCGCCCCGCCCCAGCCCGCGCCACGCGCCGCCAAGGCCGCCCGTCCGGCCCCGCCGCCGGTGGACGACGAGGATGATTTCGCGCCCAGCTTCGACGCCCGCCCGCTGGCCATCCGCCAGCCCAAGGCCCCGGCCGCGACCAGCAACCGCGAACTGCGCGAGCAGCAGAAGACCTTCGACTTTGAAGAGGACGAAGACGGCTTCCAGCTGCCGGAACTGGCCATGCTGGCCAAGTCCAAGCCGCGCTCCTCGGAATTCGACGAAGGCGCCCTGCGCCAGAACGCCCGCCTGCTGGAAAGCGTGCTGGCCGAGTTCGGCGTGAAGGGCCAGATCGACCAGATCCGCCCGGGTCCCGTCGTGACCATGTACGAGCTGGTGCCGGCCCCGGGCGTGAAGACCGCCCGCGTCGTCGCGCTCGCCGACGACATCGCCCGCTCGATGAGCGTGATCTCGTGTCGCGTGGCCGTGGCCCAGGGCCGCAACGCCATCGGCATCGAAATGCCCAATTCGCGTCGCGAGACCGTCTATCTGCGCGACCTGCTGTCGAGCGCCGACTACGACAAGGCCAGCTCGATCCTGCCCATGGCCCTGGGCGAAACCATCGGCGGCGAGCCCTATATCGCCGACCTGGCCAAGATGCCCCACCTGCTGATCGCCGGCACCACCGGCTCGGGCAAATCGGTCGGCGTCAACGCCATGATCCTGTCGATCCTCTACAAGCTGCCGCCCGAGAAGTGCCGCTTCATCATGATCGACCCGAAGATGCTGGAACTGTCGGTCTATGACGGCATCCCGCACCTGCTGGCTCCGGTCGTGACCGATCCGAAGAAGGCCGTCGTGGCGCTGAAGTGGACCGTCCGCGAGATGGAGGACCGCTATCGCCGGATGTCCAAGATCGGCGTGCGCAACATCGGCGGCTACAACGAGAAGGCCAACGAGGCCCTCGAAAAGGGCGAGCACTTCGAGCGGACCGTGCAGACCGGCTTCGACGACGCCGGCCGCCCGATCTACGAGACCGAGCAGATCCGCCCCGAGGCCATGCCCTACCTGGTCGTGGTCATCGACGAGGTCGCCGACCTGATGATGGTCGCCGGCAAGGACATCGAAGGCGCCGTCCAGCGCCTGGCCCAGATGGCCCGCGCCGCCGGCATCCACCTGATCATGGCCACCCAGCGCCCGTCGGTCGACGTCATCACCGGCACCATCAAGGCCAACTTCCCGACCCGGATCAGCTTCCAGGTCACCTCCAAGATCGACGCCCGCACCATCCTGGGCGAGCAGGGCGCCGAACAGCTGCTGGGCCAGGGCGACATGCTCTACATGGCCGGCGGCGGCCGCATCACCCGTCTGCACGGCCCGTTCGTGTCGGACGGCGAGGTCGAGGCCGTGGCCAAGTTCCTGCGCGACCAGGGCATCCCCCAGTACCTGGAGGAAGTCACCGCCGGTGGCGACGAGGAGCAGGAAGAGGCCATCGAGGGCGCCTTCGCCGGCGAGGGCGGGGCCAACGACCTCTACGACCACGCCGTGGCCGTGGTCACCCGCGACCGCAAGGCCTCGACCAGCTACATCCAGCGCCGCCTGCAGATCGGCTACAACCGCGCCGCCTCGCTGATGGAGCGGATGGAGAAGGAAGGCGTGGTCGGCGCCGCCAACCACGCCGGCAAGCGCGAGATCCTCGCGCCCCCGCCACCGGCGCTTTGATCCCTCTCCCCTTGCGGGAGAGGGTGGCCTCCGAAGGAGGTCGGGTGAGGGGTCTCTCAGAACTCAAAGCCGCGTGTGGCGGACAGGCCGGGTGGAGCGTCTCATGTTTGAGAGACCCCTCATCCGACGCCTATCGGCGCCACCTTCTCCCGCAAGGGGAGAAGGATCAGAACGAAACCTCCACCGTCCCGCCGACGTTCTCACCAGCCCCAACCTGAACGGCCCTTCATCGCAGCGCCGGAAAACGGCCGCGCCATGGCCTTTCCCGCGACGCGCGCACAGGGCAAAGGTGGAGTTGAAGGAGTTCGCATGACCCAGACGACCGATCAGAACCGTCGATCCCTGCTCGCCGCCGGCGGCGCGGGCCTGCTGGCCGCCGTGATCGGCGCGCCCGCTTTCGCCCAGACGCTGTCGGACGAAGACAAGGCGCTGATCGCCAAGGCCACCGCCTATATCCAGGGCCTGTCCAACGCCAAGGGCCGCTTCGTGCAGACCGATCCGCGCGGCGTGACCACGCAAGGCACCCTGTGGCTGCAACGTCCCGGCAAGGCGCGGTTCGAGTATGACGGTCCGGGCGGTCTGCTGGTGGTCAGCAACGGCAACAACGTCAACATCTTCGACAGCCGGCTGAAGACCTTCGAAAGCTATCCCCTGAGCCGCACGCCGCTGGCCCTGCTGCTGGCGCGCGAGGTTCGCCTGGATCGCGGCGTGAAGATCACCGGCGTGCGCAAGCTGGCCGACGGCTTCACGATCGTCGCCCAGGACGCCCGCCGCCAGACCCTCGGCCGACTGGAGATGAACTTCAGCAACGAACCCGAACTGATCGGCTGGACCATCAGCGACGTGAAAGGCGGCCAGACCCGCGTGCGGCTGTCGGGCCTGGAGAAGGTCGGCGCGATCGACTCGAAGTTGTTCGTCCTGACCGATCCTCGCCGCAGGGTGGGTAAGGGGCCGACCGGATAGGCTTTGGAACGGCCGAGTTTGTGACATTCTCACAACATGCAAGTATGAAGCGCTTTTTCCCTTGAACTAAAAATTTCGACGTGGCACTTTTACCACGCATGGCGATGAGCGCCCGACCCGCTCTTCGCAAACCGTGCCGGATCTATCCCCTCCCGGCGGCGGCATGAGAGACCTGACTTTCGCCCGGACGCCTCGTGCGTCCGGGCGTTTTTCTTTGTGGTCCGCCCACGGCGAGGGTAGGGGAGCGGCATGCGCCTCCGTATCGCCACCTGGAACGTCAATTCCGTCCGCCTGCGCGCCGAACAGGCCGCCCGCTTCGTCGACGAAGCCGCGCCCGATGTCCTGTGCATGCAGGAGATCAAGTGCCAGGAGGGCGAGTTCCCGCGCGAGGCCTTCGAGGCCATGGGCCTGCCGCACCTGAAGATCGCCGGCCAGAAGGGCTGGCACGGGGTGGCCATCGCCTCGCGCCTGCCGATCGAGGACGTCCCGACCCTGATGAACTGCCGCGAGGGCCACGCCCGCTGCGTGGCGGTGAAGGTGGCCGGGGTCGAGATCCAGAACTTCTACATCCCGGCCGGCGGCGACCTGCCCGACCGGGTCGCCAACCCGAAGTTCGACCACAAGCTCGATTTCTACGAGACCCTGACGGCCGCCCTGAAGAAGCGCGATCCCAAGGCGCCGCTGATCGTCACCGGCGACCTGAACATCGCGCCGGGCGAAAACGACGTCTGGAGCCACCGCCAGATGCTGAAGGTGGTCAGCCATACCCCGGCCGAACTCGAGGCCTTCGACGCCTTCATCAAGTCGATCGACCTGCTGGACCTGCCGCGCCTGGCGACGCCGGAACCTGAAAAGCTGTTTTCCTGGTGGAGCTACCGCGCCGCCGACTTCCGCAAGTCCAACCGCGGCCTGCGCCTGGACCACATCCTCGCCAGCCCCGGCCTGCGCGAGGCGGCGATCGTCGACGGCAAGGTCTCCTCGCGCGTCCACGACAACGTCCGCGAATGGGAACGCCCGAGCGACCACGCGCCGGTGACGGCGGATTTGAAAATCTAACCCTCTCCCATAGGGAGAAGGAGGGGCCCGCGCGAAGCGTGGGAGGGTGAGGGGGTACACCGCTGGCCGGCGTGCCGGCACGCCATCTTCAGTCCCTCCCCCCTCATCCGGCCTGCTTCGCAGGCCACCTTCTCCCAATGGGAGAAGGATTACTCGGAGGCCGGCGCCAGTTCCGGCAGGTCGAACTTCAGCCAGACGGCCTTGTCCTTCAGGGTCGACTTGACCCAGTCGGCGTGCACGGCGCGTTCGGCGTCGGTCGAGCGGAAGGGCAGGGGACGCGGGCGGGCGCCATAGCCGCCGGCGCGGGCGGCGCTGACGGCGTTCACCGCCACGGCGTGGGTCAGCTCGAGGGCGCGCTCCTTGCCGCCCTGCAGTTCGAGATAGACCTCGGCCAGCAGGTGGGAGTCGATCAGCGCCCCGTGCTTGTCGCGGCTGTCGAGGCTGATCTTGAAACGCTTACAGAGCGCGTCGAGCGAGTTGTACATGCCCGGGAAGCGCTTCTTGGCCATGGCCAGGGTGTCGACCCAGCGCTCTTCCGGCAGCGGGGCGCGGCCGCACTTCTCCAGCTCGAAATTGACGAAGCTGCGGTCGAACGAGGCGTTGTGGGCCACGACGACGCTGTCGCCGACGAATTCCAGGAACTTGTCGGCGATCTCGTGGAACTTCGGCTTGCCGGTCAGGAAGGCGGCCGACAGGCCGTGCACCTTCTCGGCCTCGGCCGGCATGTCGCGCAGCGGATCGCAATATTCGTGGAACGAGCGGCCGGTGGGCATGAAGTCCACCACCTCGATGCAGCCGATTTCGACCAGGCGGTCGCCCGTCTTCGGATCGAAGCCGGTGGTTTCGGTGTCGAGGATGATTTCCCGGGCCATGGCCTTTCAATGGGCCGCTTCGAGTCGCGCATCAAGCGTGGGCGGAGGTTCTCAACAGGGTCAGGATGTCGCGCACCTGGTCCTCGGCGGCCTGCAAGCCCCGGCCCGTATCGATGACGAAGTCGGCGCGGGCGCGCTTTTCGGCGTCCGGCAGCTGGCGGGCCAGGATCGCCTCGAACTTCTCCGCCGTCATGCCGGGCCTGGCCAGCACCCGCTCGCGCTGGATATCGGCGGGAGCGCTGACCACCACCACCTTGTGGACGCTCTTCTGACCGCCGGTCTCGTAGAGCAGCGGCACGTCGAGCACGACGATCCCATGCCCGTCGGCCTGCGCCTTCTCGAAGAAGCCGATGCGATGGGCGCCGACCAGCGGGTGAACGATGGCCTCCAGCTTCTCCAGCGCCTCGGGATCGCCGACGACCTGGGCGCTGAGCCGCGCCCGGTCGATCGCGCCGTCCACGACCACGCCCGGAAACGCCGCCTCGACCGGCCCCACGGCCGCCCCGCCAACGGAATACAGAGCGTGCACGGCGGCGTCTGAATCATAGACCGGTGCGCCCTGGGCCTCGAACATCTTGGCCGTGGTCGACTTGCCCATGCCGATGGAGCCGGTGAGGCCGAGGATGATCACTTCGCTGAGATCCCCAGATGCGCCAGGGCGATGGCGCGCACGTCCACTTGCGCCGGCGGCGCCTGGCCGAAGAAGGCCTCGAACGACGGCACGGCCTGCAACAGCAGCATTTCCAGGCCGTCCACGGTCGCGCGGCCGGCGGCCTGCGCGCGTTGCAGAAACTCGGTGCGCAGTGGCTTGTAGACCATGTCCATAACCACGCAGCCTTGCGGGGTCAGGGAAAGGTCGGCCGCCGGACCTTCGCCGCCGCCCAAGCCCAGCGAGGTGGCGTTGATCACCAGGCCGGCGTCGGCCAGCAGGGCGGGGAGGGCGTCCTCGCCGGCGGCCGTGACCTTGTCCCCAAGCGCGTCGGCGACAGCCTGGGCCTTGGCGAGCGTGCGGTTGACGATGCGCACGGCGGGCGCGCCGGCCAGCAGCAAGGCGGCGGCCGCGCCGCGCGCCGCGCCGCCGGCCCCAAGAATCACGACGGGCGACGCGGTCACGTCAAAGTCCGGCGCCTGGGCGGCGATGGCGCCCAGCAAGCCCGGGCCGTCGGTGTTGTCGGCGAAGATCGTACCGTCATCGCGAAAACGCAGCAGGTTGGCGGCGCCGGCCAGGCGGGCGAGATCACTGGCCTCGTCGGCGCAGGCCAGGGCCCGCTCCTTGAACGGGATGGTGACGTTGAGGCCCCGGATCACCCCGCCACGAAAGCCGTTCACGAAAGTCTCGAACCGGTCCTCGGCCGGGCCCATCGGCACATAGGCGCCGTCGATCCCCGCGGCCGCCAGCCAGGCGTTGTGCAGGATCGGGCTCATCGAATGGACGATCGGCTGGCCGCAGACGCCCGCCACCAGGGCCGCGCCCGTGATCGCCTGCCCGTGTTGAGAACTCATGCCTGGAGGGCTCCATGCAGGCGCAGGAAATCGAGCAGGCCGGTCATCGGCAGCCCGAGGATGGTGAAATAGTCGCCGTCGACGCGGTCGAACATCTGCAGGCCTTCGCTCTCCAGCATGTAGCAGCCCACCGACGAGAGGATCTGCTCGCCGTTGCGCTCCAGATAACCGTCGAGCCAGGCGTCGCTGAACGGACGCACCGACAGCTTGGCCGTCTCGACCACCCGCCAGATCGGCCGGCCGTCGCGGGCGACGACGACGCCCGAATGCAGCTTGTGGACCTCGCCGCGCAGCTCCAGCAGGCGCGCGCGGGCTTCTTCCAGCGTGCCGACCTTGTCGAACAGCTTGCCCTTCAGCTCCAGGGTCTGGTCCGAGCCGATCACCAGGCCCGGCCGCTTGCCCGAAACCTTGACCGCCTTCATCTCGGCCAGGGCGTCGGCGATGTCGCGCGGGGAGACCTCTTCGGCCAGCAGGCCGGCCTTGGCGGCGTCTTCGTCCACACCGGCGGCGAGCGCCTCGAACGGCACGCCGGCGTTCTTGAGGATCGTCTGACGCGTCCAGCTGGTGGAGGCCAGAGTGATTGCTACTTTTGGTGTGAAGAGCGTGCTCATCCCAGCACCTCGACCTGGCCGCGGCCGCCCGACAGCAGGTTGATAATCGCCGCCGCGGTTTCTTCCACCGACCGGCGGGTGACGTCGATGATCGGCCAGCCGTTGCGCTCGAACAGGCGACGGGCGGCGATGATCTCGGCCCGCACGCTGTCGGTGTCGATATAGTCGCTCTCTCTATTCTCCTTGAGGGAGAGCAGGCGGTTGCGACGGATCTGGATCAGCCGCTCCGGGCTAGTCATCAGGCCGACGATCAGGGTGTTCTTCAGTTCGAACAACTGGTCGGGCGGCGGACGGCCCGGCACCAGAGGCACATTGGCCGCGCGCACGCCGCGATGGGCCAGATAGATGCAGGTCGGGGTCTTCGACGTGCGCGACACGCCCACCAGGATGACGTCGGCCTGGGTCAGGTCCTGGCCGCCCTGGCCGTCGTCGTGGGCGATGGCGTAGTCCAGGGCCTCGATGCGATCGAAATAGTCGTTGTTCAGCGCGTGCTGCGCGCCCACGCGCGTGGAGATCTTGGCCCCCAGATAGCGCGACATGGCGCTGACCACCGGATCCAGCGCGGCTATGCACGGCATTTCGAGCTTGCGGCAGCCTTCTTCCAGGGCCGCGCGCAGGTTCGGGTCGATGATGGTGTGCATGACTACGCCCGGCGCGCCGGCGATCTCGTCGAGGGCGCGATCCAGCTGACGCGTGGAACGAACCAGCGCGTAGATGTGTTCGATGGGCAGGATGTCGGTGAAACGGGCGCAAACCGCGCGCGCCATGGCGTTAAGCGTCTCGCCCGTGGAGTCCGACACCAGGTGGATGTGGAAGTAGGTGGCGAACCGCGCGGTGTGGCGATCGGTCTCAGCCGAGGCGCCTTCCTGTGGATCGTCCGTTAAAGATTGCTTTACCACTCTGGGCGCCCTCTGGGGACAAGCGGGCGCCAAATACGCCCTGCCGCGGCCACGCGCCGCGCCCCTGTGATAAACGGCCTCATTGACGCCGGACAATCCCCAGCTTGAACCTGCCCTTCAGGACATGTGCCTGAGCGTTCGTCCACGCCTGTGGAAACTCCTAACAGATGGTTAATTTCGCTTTTACCAGCATCTGGGTTCCTTAGGGATTCCAGGGCCCTGGCGGCTTGTCCACGGAGTTCACAAGGTATGACCCCCATGTGGACCAAGCTTGGGCATACCGAGTAGGGCCTGTTGGACTCCTCCACACGGGCGGACTTATCCCCGTGTTGCACTTGCCCTCCTCCTTCCTCCTACCTTTCTAAGAATCTTATTTTTAAGAAGAATAAGAGGGTACGGGGTCTCCCGGACTTGAGTGGGAAGGCTCGCCGGGATTTAACGCCGGTATGACGAGCGCCCCGATCCCGAAGTTTCTCTCCGTGCTGGCTGGCGAGACCGCCGAGCGTCCCCCGGTCTGGTTCATGCGCCAGGCGGGACGGTACCTTCCCGAGTACCGCGCCGTGCGCGCGACGACCCCGGACTTCATCAGCTTCTGCCTGAACCCCGAGAAGGCGGCCGAAGTGACGCTGCAGCCGCTTCGTCGTTTTCCGTATGACGCGGCCATCGTCTTCGCCGACATCCTGCTGATCCCCGGCGCCCTGGGCCAGAAGGTCTGGTTCGAGGCCGGCGAGGGTCCCAAGCTCGGCGAGCTGCCTGATCTCGACGCCATGGCCGACAAGGTGGGCCAGGCGGGCGAGGCCCTGAAGGCCGTCGGCGAGACGCTGTCGCGCGTCCGGGCTGACATCGATCCGTCCAAGGCCCTGATCGGCTTCGCCGGCGCGCCGTGGACGGTGGCCACCTACATGATCGAAGGCGGCTCCAGCGATCGCTCGGGCGCGCGGACCTTCGCCTATCAGCACGCCGACAAGCTGGACCGGCTGATCCAGATCCTGGTCGACGCGACGGTGGATTACCTGGCCATGCAGGCCGCCTCCGGCGCCCAGGCGCTGAAGCTGTTCGAGAGCTGGGCTGAAGGCCTCTCAGAGCCGCTGTTCGAGCGCCTGGTGACCCGGCCCCACATCGCCATCGTCGAGGGCCTGCGCGCCCGCGGCGTGACCGTGCCGCTCATCGGCTTCCCCCGCGGGGCCGGAACGCTCGTCGAGGCCTACGCGCAGGCCGTACCGGTGGACGGGGTGGCGCTCGACACCTCGGCCTCGGCGAAGCTGGGCCAGACTATCCAGAAGACCAAGACCATCCAGGGCGCCCTCGATCCACTGCTGCTGCGGGCCGGCGGGCCGGCGCTGGACGAACGCGTCGACCAGATGCTCGCGCAGTGGGGACAGGGCCCCTATATCTTCAACCTGGGTCACGGCATTCTGCCCGACACGCCGATCGCTCATGTCGAGCAGGTGCTGAAGCGGGTGACCGGCCAGTGAGCCAGCAGAAGAACGGTCGCAAGATCGCCGTCGTCCTGTTCAACCTGGGCGGACCCGATCGTCAGGAGGCCGTGCGGCCGTTCCTGTTCAACCTGTTCCGCGATCCGGCGATCATCCAGGCGCCGTTCTTCGTCCGCTATCCGGTGGCGACCCTGATCTCGACCACCCGGGCCAAGTCGGCGCGCGCCAACTACGCCCTGATGGGTGGGGGGTCGCCGCTGCTGCCGGAAACGCAGAAGCAGGCGGCGGCGCTCGAGGCGGTGCTGGCCCAGCGGCTGCCTGGCGATACGGTCAAGACCTTCATCGCCATGCGCTACTGGGATCCGCTGACCGGCGAGACGGCCAAGGCCGTGAAGGCCTTCGCGCCCGACGAGGTGGTGCTGCTGCCGCTCTATCCGCAGTACTCGACCACGACGACGGCCTCGTCGCTCAAAGCGTGGAAGCGCGCTTGGCGCAAGGTAACGGGTCGCAAAGGCCCGGGCCGGACGACGACCGTGTGCTGCTATCCCACGGCCGAAGGGTTCGTGCAGGCGCACGCGGATCTGATCCGCCAGGCTTATCTCAAGGCCGGCGCGCCCAAGCCGACGCGGATCCTGTTCTCGGCCCATGGCCTGCCCGAGAAGGTGATCATCGCCGGCGATCCCTACCAGCGCCAGGTCGAGGCCACGGCCGCGGCCGTGGTCGCCAAGCTGGGCGACATCCTCGGCGAGGGCGTCGACTGGAAGATCAGCTATCAGAGCCGGGTCGGCCCGTTGAAGTGGATCGGTCCGTCCACCGACGACGAGGTCAAGGCCGCGGCCGAGGCGGGTCTCGCTTTGGTGGTCGCGCCGATCGCCTTCGTCTCCGAGCACATCGAGACCCTGGTCGAACTCGACGTCGAATATCGCGAGTTGGCCTACGAGCACGGCGGCTCGATCTATGTCCGCCCGCCGGCCCTGGGCGTGACGCCGGCGTTCATCGATTGTTTGGGGACTCTGGTCACGCAGGCGCTTGCTGATCCGTCGTCGCTGATCTGCGAAGAAGACCACCCCTGCCCCAAAGTCCATTCGGGAGCCGCCGCGTGACCGACTTCCTGGTCGAGCATTTCAACCTGATCCGCGGCCTGCACATCCTTGCCGTGATCGCCTGGATGGCGGGGATGCTCTACCTGCCGCGCCTCTACGTCTACCACACCGGCGCCACGCTGGGCTCGGAGATGGATGCGACCTTCAAGGTCATGGAGCGCCGGCTGCTGCGCGGGATCATCAACCCGGCGATGGTCGCCGCGTTGATCTTCGGCCTGGGCCTGATGATGGCTGACGGCGCCATCCGCGGCTGGGACTTTCTGCTGAAGCCCTGGATGCTGGCCAAGCTGGCCGGGGTGTTCTTCCTGTTCGGCTGGCACGGCTTTCTGTCGAAGGCCCGCCGCCAGTTCGAGGCCGGCCAGAACACCCGCTCGGAAAAGTTCTGGCGCGCGACCAACGAGCTGCCCTTCGTGGCGGCGATCGTCATCGTGCTGTCGGTGACGACCAAGTACCTGAACTAGCGGGAAGGGGGCCTGGCCCCCGCATTCTCCCACCTTCATCCTCAGGCAGGATGACGAGCGCCCACAGGACTGCTCCGGTAGCGCTTGACCCCGGGGCCGCCTTGTGGTTCCCGTCTTGGTCAGACGTTGCGGTCATACCGCAGCGTTCCCGCCTTTCACGGATCGCGCCCGTCCTGGTGCGCCTCATGATCCGTTCCCCTGATCGATCCGCGCCGTCGTCAATGGCGCGACCCCATCGCCGCTTCCACGTGGAGCCGGCTGAATTTCTACCCAAGCCCGGATCGTATCCGGGCCACCGTGAGTCCATGCATGTCTGAAGACACCGACCCGCAAGTCCCCGCCGAGCTGGAAACCTCGCTCGACACCGTCGAAACGACGGAAGACGCCGCGATCGACACCACTGCTGAAGCCTCCGCCGACAACGCCGCCGAAGGCGACGCCGGCGACGAGGACGACAACGCCGAAATCACCGCGGCCATCGCCGCCATGGGCCTGACGCGCATGTCGCTGCAGGAACTGAAGGAAAAGTCCCCGGCCGACCTGCTGGCGTTCGCCGAGACCTTCGAGGTCGAGAACGCCAACTCCATGCGCAAGCAGGACATGATGTTCGCCATCCTGAAGACCCTCGCCGAAGAAGGCGTGGAGATCTTCGGGTCGGGCACCATGGAAGTGGTCCAGGACGGCTTCGGCTTCCTGCGCTCGCCGGAAGCCAACTACCTGCCGGGTCCGGACGACATCTACGTTTCGCCCTCGCAGATCCGCAAGTTCGGCCTGCGTACCGGCGACAGCGTCGAGGGCGCGATCCGTTCGCCCCGTGAAGGCGAGCGTTATTTCGCCCTGACCAGCGTCAGCAAGATCAACTTCGAAAGCCCCGAGAACGTGCGCCACAAGGTGCACTTCGACAACCTGACGCCGCTCTATCCCGAAGAGCGCCTGAACATGGAACTGCCCGATCCGACCATCAAGGATCGCTCGGGCCGGGTCATCGACATCGTCGCCCCGCTCGGCAAGGGCCAGCGCTGCCTGATCGTCGCCCCGCCGCGCGTGGGTAAGACGGTGATGCTGCAGAACATCGCCAAGTCGATCGAGACCAACCACCCCGAGTGCTATCTGATCGTCCTGCTGATCGACGAGCGCCCGGAAGAAGTCACCGACATGCAGCGCACGGTGAAGGGCGAGGTCATCGCCTCGACCTTCGACGAGCCGGCCACGCGCCACGTGCAGGTCGCCGAGATGGTGATCGAGAAGGCCAAGCGCCTGGTCGAGCACAAGCGCGATGTCGTCATCCTGCTGGACTCGGTCACCCGTCTGGGCCGCGCCTACAACACCGTGGTGCCGTCGTCGGGCAAGGTCCTGACCGGCGGTGTCGACGCCAACGCCCTGCAGCGTCCCAAGCGCTTCTTCGGCGCGGCGCGTAACGTGGAAGAGGGCGGCTCGCTGTCGATCATCGCTACGGCCCTGATCGATACCGGCAGCCGCATGGACGAAGTCATCTTCGAAGAGTTCAAGGGCACTGGTAACTCGGAAATCGTTCTCGATCGTAAGGTGGCTGACAAGCGCATCTTCCCGGCCATCGACGTGCTCAAGTCGGGCACCCGCAAGGAAGAGCTCATCACCCCGCGCGACCAGCTGCAGAAGACCTACGTGCTGCGCCGGATCCTCAATCCGATGGGCGCTTCGGACGCCATCGAGTTCCTGCTCGAGAAGCTGCGCCAGTCGAAGACGAACGGCGATTTCTTCCAGAGCATGAATACTTAAGCTTGGTGTTTCACGTGAAACACGAGAAAGGCCCCGGAGCGATCCGGGGCCTTTTTTTGGTCGGTGGCGATCAGATCCTCCCCTTTGGGGGGAGGTGGCCCAGAGGGCCGGAGGGGGACTTCCACCGTGGGCGCCGCCCCCTCAGTCGCTCCGCGACAGCTCCCCCAGAGGGGGAGCATCTGACGTCCAGCCTCAGGGAACCAGCACCGTCGCCCCGGTGGTCTTCCGCCCCTCCAGCGCCTCATGCGCCGCCCGCGCCTCCGCCAGCGGGAAGCGCTGGCCGATCTCGATCTTCACCGCGCCCGAGGCCAGGACCTCGAACAGGGCCGCGGCGCTCTCGTCGAGCTCTTCGGTCGTGACGATGTAGTCGAACAGGCGAGGGCGGGTGATCCAGGCCGACTTGGCGCCCAGCTCCAGCGGGGCGAACGGCGGCACGGGTCCCGAGGCGTTGCCGTAGGTGACCAGCACGCCACGGCGGCCCAGGCTCTTCAGGCTGCCCTGGAAGGTGTCCTTGCCGACGCCGTCATAGACGACCGGCACGCCGGCCCCGCCGGTGATCTCCGCCACCCGGGCGGCGACGTCCTCGTGGTCGTAGAGGATCACGTGGTCGGCGCCGAGGTCGCGGACGATCTGGGCCTTGGCCTCCGAGCCGACCGTGGCGATCACGCTGGCGCCCAGGGCCTTGGCCCACTGCACCAGGATCTGGCCGACCCCGCCGGCGGCGGCGTGGATCAGCACGGTCTGGCCCGCCTGGACAGGGAAGCAGCGACGGACCAGGAACTCGGCCGTCATGCCCTTCAGCAGCACGGCGGCGGCGACCTCCAGGTCGACGCCATCGGGAACCTTCACCGCCCGGTCGGCCGGCACGATCGACGCTTCAGCATAGGCGCCCATCGTGCCGTTGTAGGCGACACGATCACCGATGGCGAAACGCGTGACGCCGTCGCCGACCGCTTCCACGTGGCCGGCCGCCTCCAGGCCGAGCACCTGCGGGTACTTCAGCGGATAGAGGCCGGAGCGGTGATAGGTGTCGATGAAGTTCAGACCGACGGCCGCGTGGCGGACGAGGATCTGGCCGGGGCCGGGGGAGGGCAGGTCGCGCTCGACGACCTCCAGCACTTCGGGGCCGCCGGCGGCCTTGGCTTCTACGGCGAGCATCAGGCGAGGGTCTTCTTGAAGAAGGCCAGGCTGCGGCCGTTGGCGAGGGACGCATCGGCGGCGTCATAGTGCTCACCACCTTCACGCGCGAAAGCGTGGTCGCGGCCGGCATAGGTATGAAGCGTGATCTGCGGGTGGTCCTTCAGCGCCGCGAAGATCACCTGCTGGGCTTCCTTGGGCACGAACTTGTCTTCCTCGGCCACGTGCAGCAGCAGCGGCTTTTCCAGCTTCTCGGCCTCGCCGACGTGCTTCTCC
This sequence comes from Caulobacter sp. GW821-FHT10C03, assembly GCF_059415485.1. Lineage (NCBI taxonomy): Bacteria > Pseudomonadati > Pseudomonadota > Alphaproteobacteria > Caulobacterales > Caulobacteraceae > Caulobacter > Caulobacter sp. GW821-FHT10C03. Next base: position 132,635 of record NZ_JBWKNI010000002.1, read on the forward strand.
AGGCCGACGCCGTAATAGGAGACGCTGGCGTCCGCGTCGGTGCGGGTGGCGGTCAGAAAGGCCAGCAGGCCGCCCAGGCAGTAGCCGACCGCGCCGACCTTGCCCGATGACTGCGGGCGGATGGCGTCGATGGTCGCGTCGATGTCGGCGACCCCGGCGTCCACGTCGAACGCGTTGAACAGTTCGAAGGCCTTCTTCCACTCGGCCTCGGACTTGTCGGTGATGTCGATGCCGGGCTCGATCCGCCAGAAGAGGTCGGGACATACGGCCAGGAAGCCTTCGCCGGCGAGCTTGTCGCAGATGTCGCGCATGACCTGGTTGACGCCGAAGATCTCCTGGATGATGACGATGGCCGGCGGCGCGGCGTCACCCGTGGCGGGACGGGCCACATAGGCCGTGAAGTCGCCGTCGGGCGTGGTGATCGTGAGGGTCTCGCTCATTGGGCTTTCTCCGTACTCAAGGCCACCATGGGGGCCACCCTTGGGCCGCCGATTGGGACTTTCGACCGAAGCGCTCTAACCTGTGGCGAGCAGGGTGCGACGTCACAATCTCGTGGCCCGCCGCCAGGGAACCTTTTCGATGAAGATGACGATCGAGATCGACTGCACCCCGGTCGAGGCGCGGGCCTTTCTGGGCCTGCCGGACGTGAGCCCGCTGAACGAACATCTCGTCAAGGAGATGCAGGCGCGCATGGACTCCAACATGGCGATGCTGGCTCCGGAGGAGCTGCTGAAGAACTGGATGGCGTTCGGCGCCGGCGCCCAGGACAGCTTCCGCAAGCTGATGACGGCCGCGGCCGGAGCGGCGGTCGGCAAGCGCGACTGATGGTCGATACGATCTACGCGCCGGCCACCGCGGCCGGTCGCGCCGCCGTGGCGGTGATCCGCGTCTCCGGTCCCGCCAGCAGCGACGCCGTTCGGGCTCTCACGGGAAACCTGCCCAAGCCGCGTCAGGCGGCCCTGCGCACCCTCCGCCACGACGGCGTGGCGCTCGATGACGCCCTGGTGCTGTGGTTCCAGGGGCCGGCCAGCTACACCGGCGAGGACGCCGCGGAGTTTCACGTGCATGGCGGCCGGGCGGTCGTCGAAGCGCTGCTGGCGGCGCTGTCGGCCCTTGGCCTGCGCCTGGCCGAGCCCGGCGAGTTCACCCGACGCGCCTTTCAGCACGGCAAGCTCGACCTGGCCCAGGCTGAGGCCGTGGGCGACCTGATCGACGCCGAGACCGAGGGCCAGCGCAAGCAGGCGCTGGGTCAGCTGGGCGGCGCCCTGGGCCGCCGCTACGACGCCTGGCGCGACCTGCTGGTCCAGGCCCTGGCCATGCTGGAGGCGGCTGTCGACTTCCCCGACGAGGAACTGCCGGAGGACGTGGCGGCTCGCGCGCGGCCGGGGCTGGAGATCCTGAAGGTCGAGATCGACGCCGCCCTGGCCGATGTCGCACGTGGCAGGCGGGTGCGGGACGGCTTCCGCATCGCCCTGGTCGGCGCGCCCAACGCCGGCAAGAGTACGCTACTGAACGCCCTGGCCGAGCGCGACGCCGCCATCGTCACGGCGACCCCGGGCACCACGCGGGACGTCATTGAGGTTCCCTTGGTGTTGGGCGGCTACAAGGCCTTGCTGGCCGATACGGCTGGTATCCGCGAGACCGCCGACGACATCGAGGCCGAGGGCGTGCGCCGGGCGCGGGCCTGGGCCGAAGACGCCGATCTGCGTCTGTGGGTCGTAGACGCGGCGGAGTTTCACGTGAAACATTCCGAACACCACGCAATAATCCGTAGCGGCGACTGGATGGTGGTCAACAAGACCGATCTGGTAGAGCCGGGCGTCGTGGCGGCCATACGCGCCGGGGCCGAGGCGCTGGGGTTGCACGTGGCGGCGCTGTCGGCGCGGGAGGAGGGGGCCGATCCCATCCGCGCCGTCCTGACCGATCACGTGGTCGAGGCGCTGTCCGGCGCGGAGTTCCCGGCGGCCACCCGGATCCGTCACGCGGAACGTCTGGGAGAGGCGAGGGCCTATCTGGAGCGCGCCTTGGCGGAAACCGACGACGTGGAACTGGCTGCTGAGGACGTTCGTCTGGCCGCCCGGGCGCTTTCCCGGATCACCGGGCGGATCGACCCGGAAGACGTGCTTGACCGTGTCTTTTCAAGCTTCTGCATTGGGAAGTGAATGTTTCACGTGGAACACCACCTTGAACGGTCCACAGGCTGACCACAGATACGCACACGGCGTTTCACGTGAAACGCGCCGGTCTCGACTCGCCCACAGGGCGGCTTGCGGCTATAAGTCTGGACACGCCCCCGCCGCGACGGGGGCGTTCCGCATTGAGGCGCTTCTCCCTTGTCCACTATCTCGCCCCCCAATGGCCAACAGGCCTGGGACGTCATCGTCATCGGCGGCGGTCATGCCGGCTGCGAAGCCGCCGCCGCCGCGGCGCGCACGGGTGCGCGCACCCTGCTGCTGACCCACAAACGTGAAACCGTCGGCGAGATGTCGTGCAACCCGGCCATCGGCGGTCTGGGCAAGGGCCACTTGGTTCGCGAGATCGACGCCCTCGACGGCCTGATGGGCCGCATGGCCGACAAGGCCGGCATCCAGTATCGGATGCTGAACCGCTCCAAGGGGCCCGCCGTGCGTGGCCCGCGCTCGCAGATCGACCGCAAGCTCTATCGCGAGGCCATGCAGGCCGAGCTGTTCGCCTATCCGAACCTCGACGTCATCGCCGCCGCGGCCGAAGACCTGATCGTCGAGGACGGCCAGGTGGCCGGCGCCGTGGACGGGGAGGGGAGCGTCTATCGCGCCCCCAAGGTGGTGCTGACCACCGGCACCTTCCTCAAGGGCCTGATCCACCAAGGCGAGACCCGCATCCCGGCCGGCCGCGTGGGCGACCAGCCGTCCATCGGCCTGTCCGACCGTCTCTATGGCCTGGGCTTCGACATGGGCCGCCTGAAGACCGGCACGCCTGCCCGCCTGGACGGCAAGACCATCGCCTGGGATCGCCTGGAGATGCAGGCGGCCGACGAAGAGCCCGTGCCGTTCTCGTTCCTCAACGACCGTATCGACGTGCCGCAGATCCGCTGCGGCATCACCTATACGACCGAAGAGACCCACAAGATCATCGCCGAGCGTCTGGGCGAGTCCGCCGTCTATGGCGGCCGCGCCACGGGCATCGGCCCGCGCTACTGCCCGTCGATCGAGGACAAGGTCGTCCGCTTCGCCGACAAGACCAGTCACCAGGTGTTCCTGGAGCCGGAAGGCCTGGACGACGACACCGTCTATCCGAACGGTGTCTCGACCTCGGTCTCGGCGGAGACCCAGCTCTTGTTCCTGCGCACCATTCCCGGTCTCGAGGCCGTGGAGGTGATCCGCTACGGCTATGCGATCGAATACGACTATGTCGATCCGCGCGAACTCTACGCCACGCTGGAGACCAAGCGCCTGCCGGGCCTCTATCTGGCCGGCCAGATCAACGGCACCACGGGCTATGAAGAGGCCGGCGCGCAAGGCCTGGTCGCCGGCATGAACGCCGCGCTGTCGGCGCTGGGCCGCGAGCCGGCCGTCTTCGCCCGCGACGAGGCCTATATCGGCGTGATGATCGACGACCTGGTCACACGTGGCGTGACCGAGCCCTACCGCATGTTCACCAGCCGGGCCGAGTTCCGCCTGACCCTGCGCGCCGACAACGCCGACCAGCGCCTGACCGGGCGGGGCGTCGAACTGGGCGTCGTGGGTGAAGTCCGCGCCGCCGCCTGGGAGGCCAAGGCCGCCGAACTGGCCGCCGTCCGCGCCCGCGCCCGGGCGTTGAACATGACCCCGGCCGAGGCCGTGAAAGCCGGCTTCAAGGTCAATGCCGACGGCCAGCGCCGCGACGTCCTGGCCATGCTGGCCTATCCCGACGTCGGTCTCGACGACCTGGTCCGCGTCTGGCCGGAGATCGCCGACTGGAGCCCGATGGCCCGCGAGCAGATCGAGATCGAGGCGGCCTATGCCGGCTATCTCGACCGCCAACGCGCCGACGCGGAATCCCTGCGCAAGGACGAGGACCTGCGCCTGCCGGCCGATCTCGACTACCGCGACATCGGCAGCCTCTCCAACGAGGTGCGCGAGAAGCTGATCCGTGTGAAGCCCCTGACCCTGGGCCAGGCCGCCCGCATCGAGGGGGTGACCCCCGGCGCATTGACGGCCCTGCTGGCCCACGTTCGTCGGGGTCGCGCCGCCTGATGGCCCTTCCCGAAGCGACGTCCGAACTGGTCATCGAAGCCCTCGACCCCGTCGATGCGGCCGCCTTCCAGCGGCTGACGGGGGCGAGCGACGTCCAGATCGCCGACCTGACCCGCTATCGCGAGCTGCTGGCCGAGTGGAACGCGGTGATGAACCTGGTGGGCCCGGCCTCGATGGCCGCCTATTGGAACCGCCACGCCTGGGACAGCGCCCAGCTGCTGACCTTCGCCCCCCAGGCCAAGGTCTGGGCCGACCTGGGGGCCGGCGCCGGCCTGCCCGGCGTGGTGCTGGCCATCCTGCTGAAGGACGTTCCGGGGGCCAAGGTCCACCTCGTCGAGAGCATGGCCAAGCGCTGCCGCTTCCTCGACGCCGTCTGCCGCGAACTCGACCTGCCGGTCGAGATCCACAACGCCCGCGCCGAAAGCCTGGACCTGAAGGTCCAGGTGGTCACGGCCCGGGCCTGCGCGCCGATGCCGCGCCTGTTGGAATTCGCCCAACCCTATTTCAAGCGCGGCGCGGTCGCCTGGCTCCTGAAGGGCCAGGAGGTCGCCGCCGAGATCGCCGAAGCCGAGAAGACCTGGAAGTTCGAGTCGGACGTGCGGAGCTCCAAGAGCGATCCGCGCGGCCATGTCGTGCAAATCAAGGGGCTGAGCCGTGTCCGCAAAGTCTGAGCTGAGAGTCCTGGCCGTCGCCAACCAGAAGGGTGGGGTGGGCAAGACCACCACGGCCATCAACCTGGGCACCGCCCTGGCGGCCTGCGGCGAGCGCGTGCTGCTGATCGACGCCGATCCGCAGGGCAACTGCTCGACGGGTCTGGGCATCGGCCGCCTGCAGCGCAAGAAGACGCTGTACGACGTGCTGATGGGCGAGGCGCCGGTGATCGAGGCCGCCGTCCAGACCTCGCTGCCGGGCCTGGACGTCATCCCGGCCGACGCCGACCTGTCGGGCGTCGAGCTGGAGCTGGGCCAGGTGGCCCGCCGTTCCTACCGCCTGCGCGACGCTCTGGAGCCGCTGCGCGCCAACGGGCCCTATACCTACGTGCTGATCGACTGCCCGCCGTCGCTGAACGTGCTGACGGTCAACGCCATGACCGCGGCCGACGCCGTGTTCGTGCCGCTGCAGTGCGAGTTCTTCGCGCTGGAAGGCCTGACCCAGCTGATCCGCACCATCGAGCGCGTCCGGGGCAGCCTCAATCCGCGCCTGGAGATCCAGGGCGTGGTGCTGACCATGTACGATCGCCGCAACAGCCTGTCCGAACAGGTGGCCAAGGATGTCCGGGATCACTTCGGCGACAAGGTCTATGACGCGGTCATACCGCGCAACGTCCGGGTGTCGGAGGCGCCGTCGTTCGGCAAGCCGGTGCTGCTGTACGACCTCAAATGCGCCGGATCGCAGGCCTATCTGCGCCTGGCTCGCGAGGTCATCAGCCGCGAGAAGGACCGTCAGGCCCAGGCGGCCTGATCCACAGGGTGAAGACGACCTGAGGATACGGGTCGAAGTCGTTATCGAATTTGAAGTTTCCAGGAGACGGTCGTGGTCGGTGAAGCGGGGATGTCGGAAGGCCGTCGGGGTCTGGGTCGCGGTCTGTCGGCGCTGCTGGGCGAGGTCGATGCGGCCCCCGCACAGGCGCCGGGCGACAATACCGGCGGCTCGCGCGAGGCGCCGATCGAGCTGCTGAAGCGTAATCCTGATCAGCCCCGCCGGACCTTCCGCGAGGATGACCTGGTAGAACTGGCCAACTCGATCGCCGAGAAGGGCGTGCTGCAGCCGATCCTGGTGCGGCCGGCGCCGGGCGCTCCGGGCGAGTACCAGATCGTCGCCGGCGAGCGTCGCTGGCGCGCCGCCCAGCGGGCCGGCCTCAAGACCGTGCCGATTATCGTGCGCGAGCTCGACGACCTGGCCGTGCTCGAGATCGGCATCATCGAGAACGTCCAGCGCTCGGACCTCAACATCCTCGAAGAGGCGCTGAGCTACCGCGTGCTGATGGACAAGTTCGGCCGCACCCAGGACGCGATCGCCCAGACCATCGGCAAGAGCCGCAGCCACGTGGCCAACACCCTGCGCCTGCTGGCCCTGCCGGAAGCCGTGCAACAGCACCTGGTCACCGGGGCCCTGACGGCCGGCCATGCCCGCGCCATCGCCACGGCGGCCGATCCCGGCGCCCTGGCCCAACAGGTCATCGACGGCGGCCTGTCGGTGCGCGAGACCGAGGCCCTGGCCCGCGTCGCCCAGACCGGCGACGCCACGCCGCGCGCCAAGGCCGGCGGCGCGCCCAAGGCGCCGCGCGCCAAGGACACCGACACCCAGGCCCTAGAAGCCGACCTGTCGTCGGTGCTCGGCCTCGACGTCGAGATCGACCATCGCGGCGGCGCCGGTTCGCTGATCGTCCGCTACGCGACGCTCGAGCAACTCGACGACCTCTGCAACCGCCTGACCCGGGGCGCCTGAAACAGGGCGTCTCGAGGGTCTTCTGTCACGCACGGAAGAAGGCGCGGCCGTATCCTGGGCCGCGCCGTTCGCCACAGGCGAGGGCGGGGCGGCGCTGATTTCGCTCTAAACCCTTGCTCAGCAAGGCGAAAGTGGAATTCGGACCGTCAAATCGGCCGTCCGTTTCCAGACGACTTTCCACAAGATCGACGGCGGGCCTGACGAAAAGGCTTTGCCGTTCGGAGCGAATCTCGATCTCGCGGCCCTCCGGCTTGCGGAGTTCGGTCTGGGTCCCCGCCTTCGCGGGGATGCTCGGCGTAAGACGTTACAGTCCCAGCCGCCGCGCTCGGCCGGCGATCTGCAGGGCCAGGCGCTCGGCGATCAGCTGGTCGGGCGAGCCGGAGGTCTTGCAGGCCTTGTCGGCGATCAGGATGTCCTGCTGCACGGTCAGGAGATGTTCGAGCGACCAGGCGCGGGCCTGGCGCAGAAACTCGCGCTCGGTCTTCCAGAACACGCCCGAGGCCTTGGCGGCGGCCCCTAGATCCACGCCGTTCTTGTGCAGGGTCAGGGTGCGGCGCAGACGGCCCAGATAGTAGCCCATGGCCCGCACGGCCGCCGGGCCGCCTTCACCCTCCTGGGCGGCGCGACGCAGGCCGGCCTGGGCGGGTCCGATACGGCCGCCGAAGGCGTCGGCGGCGGCGTCGCTCAGCGAAGCCTCGGGCTCGACGCCGAGAAAGTCGGTCAGGTCGGCCGGCGTGGCCACCACGCCACTGTTGGGACCAAGATACAACGCCAGCCGCTCGATCTCGGCGCGGGCCACGCCGCGCTCCTTGGGCAGGCGGTTGACGAACAGGTCCAGCGCCTCGCCGTTGAGGCTGACGCCGTCCCTGGACAGCGCATCGCGGGTCAGGCGCGCCATGTCGCCGACCTCGTCCTCGTAGCAGGGGATGACGTAGCAGCCGTTCGCCTTCTCGCCCGTCTTGCGCAGGGCCGAGTCGCGGCCCAGGGCCCCGGCCTCGACCAGGAAGAAGGCCTCGGGGTTCAGGCGGCCCTCGACATGGGCGGTGAGGGCCTCGGCGGCCTGCTTGTCGGGTCCGGCCTTCTCGCCCATCAGCCGCAGGCGCACCAGGCGCTTGCCGCCCATCATCGACAGGGCGGCCAGTTCGTCTTCCAGACGGCCCGGCTGGCTGTCGAGGTCGCCCTCGGTCAGCAGGGCGGTGTCGAAGGGATCATCAGGCCGCTCGACCACCTTGTGGGCGAGCTGGGTGGCGCGGTCGCGCACGACGCCGCGATCCTTGCCGTAGATGACGACGGCCCGGACGTCGGGGGTCGGATCCTTCAGGAACCGCTCGACGTCCTGCCGCTTGGAAAGAATGGCCACGAGGTCAGGCGGGCGCCTTGCCGGCCAGCCAGGCGGCGAGGTCCAGTTGGATCTTGCGCGCCACCTCGGCGGCGGCCCGTTCCTGGCCATCCTGCTGGGCGGCGATGGCCGCATAGGGCTGGTCGGCGGAATCGTAGGTCACCACGGCGGTCGTCTGGCCCTTGCGGACCTCCGAGCCGGTCGTGGCGTCGACCAGTTTCCAGTCGACCTTCATGTTGAGTTCGTAGCGGTTGGCCACGTTGTCGACCCGCACGCCGCGGGCGTAGCGGTTTTCCTTCACCGTGTAGGTCAGGCGGTGCGAGGGCAGGACGCTGGGATTGCGCGCCAGGGCGTCTTCCAGCTGCTCGCGCAGCAGGTAGCCGGCGCGGCCCTCGGCCGCCACCACCTCGATCGCGCCGAGCCCGCCGGTGACCCCGTGCTGGGCGTAGAGCGGGGTGAAACCGCAGGCCGAGAGGGCCAGGGTCGAGAGGAGGGCGGCGGCCGCCAGGAGACGCTTCATGGATCAGTTCGCCACGATGTTGACGATGCGGTCTTTGACCACGATCACCTTGCGGACCGTGACCCCCTCAAGGTGGGCCATGACGCCCGGATCCGCCAGAGCGATTTTCTGCACCTCGTCGTCCGGGGCGCCGGCCTTGACCTTGATCTCGCCGCGGCGCTTGCCGTTGATCTGGATCGGCAGCACGCGCTCGTCGTCGGCGGCCAGGGCCGGATCGGCCTTGGGCCAGGCGGCATCGACCACCATGCCCTCGCGGCCCAGGCGCACCCAGGCCTCTTCGGCCAGGTGAGGGGTGAACGGGGCGACCAGGCGGGCCAGGATGTCCAGGGCCTCGGCACGGGCCGCCAGCACGGCGTTGGTGGCGCCTTCAGCCGGAGCGGCCTTCAGGGCGTTCAGGAACTCGTACAGGCGCGCCACGCCGCTGTTGAAGCGGAAGCCCTCGATGCTGTCGGTGACGAAGCCGATCAGCTTGTGGGCCGCCTTGCGCAGGGCCAGGGCCGTTTCGTCGGCCTGGTCATGGGCGAAGTCGCCGGCCGGCTGGCTGTCGAACTCGTTCCACAGGCGGTGGGTGAAGCGCCAGGAGCCCTCCACGCCGCTGTTGGTCCACTGCACGTCGCGCTCGGGCGGGCTGTCGCTCATCACGAACAGGCGCGCGGCGTCGACGCCGTAGGCCTCGAAGATGTCCTCGGGGGCGACGACGTTCTTCTTGGACTTCGACATCTTCTCGATGTCGCCGATGAGGATCGGCGCGCCGGTCTTGGCGTGCTTGGCGGTGCGGCTGGCGCCCTCGGCCGTGATCACCACGTCCGACGGTTCGACCCACTCGCCGGCCTCGTTCTTGTAGGCCTCGTGGGTGACCATGCCCTGGGTGAACAGGCCCGCGAACGGCTCGTCCACCGACAGCAGGCCCTCGTCTTTCAGCGCCTTGGTGATGAAGCGGGCGTACAGCAGGTGCAGCACCGCGTGCTCGACGCCGCCGATATACTGATCCACCGGCATCCAGTGGTCGGCGCAGGCCTTGTCGATCGGCTCGGCCGCGGTCGGATCGGTGAAGCGGGCGAAGTACCAGCTGCTGTCGACGAAGGTGTCCAGCGTGTCGGTCTCGCGCTCGGCCGGGGCGCCGCACGACGGGCAATTGACGTGCTTCCAGGTCGGGTGCCGCACCAGCGGGTTGCCCGGCTTGTTGGGATCGAAGGTGACGTCCTCGGGCAGCACCACCGGCAGCTGGTCCTCCGGCACCGACACCGGGCCGCAGGCCTCGCAGTGGATGACGGGGATCGGGCAGCCCCAGTAGCGCTGGCGCGAGACGCCCCAGTCGCGCAGGCGGTAGACGGTCGCGCCCTGGCCCTGGCCGGCGGCCTCGATGCGGGCCACCGCCTCGGCCTTGGCGGCCTCGACGTCCATCCCGTCCAGGAATTCCGAGTTGAAGATCTTGCCGGGGCCGACATAGGCCTCCTTGCCGACCTTGAACTCGGCCGGATCCGCGCCCGCCGGCAGCACCACCGGCTTGACCGGCAGGTCGTACTTGCGGGCGAAGTCCAGGTCGCGCTGGTCGTGGGCCGGGCAGGCGAAGATCGCGCCGGTGCCGTAGTCCATCAGGATGAAGTTGGCGATCCAGACGGGCAGGGTGATCGACGGGTCCAGCGGGTGCTTCACCCGCAGGCCGGTGTCGCGACCCAGCTTCTCGGCGCCCTCGATGTCGGCCTCCGAAGTGCCGCCCTTGCGGCATTCGGCGATGAAGGCCTGCAGGTCGGGGTTCTCGACCGCCAGCTGCTCGGCCAACGGGTGCTCGGGGGCGATGCCCACGAAGCTGGCGCCGAACAGGGTGTCGGGACGGGTGGTGTAGACCTCCAATCCCTCGGCCAGGCCGTCGGGAGCCTCGCCATCAAACTGGAACTTGAACCGCAGCCCCTTGGACCGGCCGATCCAGTTCTCCTGCATGATGCGGACCTTCTCGGGCCAGCGATCCAGGGTCTTCAGGCCGTCGATCAGGGCGTCGGCATAGTCGGTGATGCGCAGGAACCACTGGGTCAGCTTGCGCTTCTCCACGGTCGCGCCCGAGCGCCAGCCCTTGCCGTCGATGACCTGCTCGTTGGCCAGCACGGTCATGTCGACCGGGTCCCAGTTGACCGAGGCTTCCTTGCGATAGACCAGGCCGCGCTTCAGCAGGCGCAGGAACCAGGCCTGCTGCTTGCCGTAGTATTCCGGGTCGCAGGTGGCGAACTCGCGCGACCAGTCGACCGACAGGCCCAGGGCCTTCAGCTGCTCGCGCATGGCGGCGATGTTGTCGTAGGTCCAGCCCTTGGGATGGACGCCGCGCTCCATGGCCGCGTTCTCGGCCGGCATGCCGAAGGCGTCCCAGCCCATCGGGTGCAGCACGTTGAAGCCCTGGGCGCGCTTGTAGCGGGCCACGACGTCGCCCATGGCGTAGTTGCGCACGTGGCCCATGTGGATGCGCCCCGACGGATAGGGGAACATCTCGAGCACGTAGTATTTCGGCCGCGCATCCGGGGTGATCGGCGTCAGGAACGTCTCGGCTTGCGCCCAGCGTTCACGCCACTTCGGCTCGGTGTCTTTGGGATTGTAGCGGGCCATGGAAACCAGAGATGCTTGCGGTCGATGCGCCTCGGGCGCGTTCCGCAATGGTCATAAGCGGTTTCGCGGCCAGAGTGCGCTTAAATATGGGCGCGCCTAAATATGCGAACGGGAGCCCCTTGTCGCCAGGGAGCTCCCGAAAGGCGTGCGAAGGACGAAAGGTCCTTAGTTCTTGATGTTCGAGAGGCGAAGCTGGCGCGCGCGCGTCAGGATGGCGTTCTCGATGTCGGTCGCGGTCTGGTCCGCGGCCGCCGTGTCGACCCAGGCGCCCGAAGCGTCCTTGGCCTGCTTGAAGATGGTCACGTTCAGACCATCGGCGCGCAGGCGGGTGTCGAGGATGTAGACGGTCGCCTTGAACCGCTCTTCCGGCTTTTCCGGGTTCACGTACCAGTCGGTGACGATCACGCCGCCGTACGGGTCGGCCGAGGCCAGCGGCATGAACGCCAGGGTGTCCAGCGACGCGCGCCACAGGAAGCCGTTGACGCCGATCGAGCCTTCGCTCGGGGCGGTCTTGGGCGCGCTCTTCTTGAAGAGGCCGAAGGGCTGGAAGCCCGGCTCTTCGCTCTGGGTCGTGAAGGTCTTGGGCGGCTTGTTGCTGCTGCAAGCGCCAACGCCGAGAACCGACAGCGCCAGAACGCCAGCGGCGACGCCGCGCAACACCGACCCACGCTCAAACGCCATAGTACCTTGCTCCAAATGTCTGCCGGCGCGTGCGCGCAGCCCAGGCGCGCCCCCGCAGCCGGAACGGCTCTATAGCATGGCCGCGCCGCGTCAAAACAGGAATCGCGTGACATGACCGCCACAGGCGCCGCTTGAATCGTAACCTGCGACGATCCGCGTGATCCAAGCCCTGTTGACCGCGTTGTATTCAGGCCTTTATTCGGCGTTCAGGGTGTCCGTGCCTATATAGGGTTCGGGCAGGGGTAATTTTGGGGACAGGTGTCGAGTGACGAAGGTCGCGACCCAATTCGTAATGGCAGGCGCCGCCGCCGCGCTGATCCTGACGGGATCGGCCTCGATCGCGCATGCCCAGACGAAGACCCGCACCGCGCCCGCCACCGCCGACTTCTCGGTCAAGAACGACTTCACCGGTTCGCAGGGCGCGCCCTTCAGCCCGCAAGGCCCGAAGAAGACCCTCGAATTCGACGCCCGCAAGGGCAAGTGGGGCCTCAAGCTCGACCTCGACCAGCCCGTCGGCCGCGACATGGAGCTGAAGGACGTCCAGGCCGGGGCCTACTTCAAGGTCACCCCGTCGATCCGCGTCGGCGGCGCCGTGGCCCTGGGCGAGAACAACCCCGCCGTGGCAGCCCGCAAGAACGAAACCCGCGAGCCCGCCCCGCGCGTGAAGCTCGAGACGGCGTTCAAGTTCTGATCCGAGCTTCGCGCTCGATCCCCAACCTATAAAACTCCCGTCATTCCCGCCCTTGTGGCGGGAACCCCTCGGTCAGCCGCAAGGGCGGATGGGGCGGACTGCTGAGCAGTCCGCTGGCGCTTCACCTGCGAACGGAACCAGGGTTTCCCGCCACAAGGGCGGGAATGACGGAATGAGGGGCGGCCCTAGACGCCGAACCCTTCGATCCCCGCCAGACCATAGACGCCCGCGCCGACCAGCGTGTCGGCGGTCCGCGCGTTGACGCCCCCCAAGGCATAGAAGGGCAGGGCCGTTTGCGCGGCGATCGCGGCCAGACCCTCGACCCCCAGTGGCGTCCCTGCCGAGGGGCTGTTGCTGGCAAAGACCGGAGAGACCACCAGCGCTTCGACCCCGGCCAGTTCGGCCGCCCGCGCCGCGGTCGCATCGTGCGCCGCCGCCGTCAGCCGCCAGGTCGGATGGGCCGTGCGGATTTCCGCGGCTGTCACGGCCAGCCGCTGGGGCAGGTGCACGCCGTGCGCGCCGATCGCTTCGGCCAGGGCCACATCGGCGCCGGCCAGCAGCAGCAGGCCGCGCCTTTGGGCGATCGCCGTCAGGCGCAGGCCGCGCTCGACCGCGTCGGCGGCGTCGAAGGGCCGATAGACGATGCCCGCGCCGGCCGGCAGGCGCTCGGCGACGCCTTCCGGATCGGGCGTGCGGACCGGATCGGTGAAAAACAGCAGCCGGGGCAGGGGATCGCCGGGCCAGGCCCATGGGCGAAGCCGCGCGGCCGTTCTAGAGAGGGTCTCCAGACTGTCCGTTTCCTGGTCCGCCATGTCCGAAGCCCTGATCTCCATCCAGTCCCGCATCGCCGCCGCCGCGAAGGCCGCCGGCCGCGCCGCCGACGCCGTCCAACTGGTGGCGGTGTCGAAGCTGCAGCCCTGGGACCATATCGCCCCGGTCTTCGACGGGGGCCAGCGGGTTTTCGGCGAGAACCGCGTGCAGGAGGCCAAGGAGCGCTGGAGCGCGCGTCGCGGCGAGATCGAACTGCGCCTGATCGGCCCCCTGCAGACCAACAAGGCCCGCGACGCGGTGGCCTTCTTCGACGTCATCGAGACCCTCGATCGCGAAAAGCTGGCCCGCGTGCTGGCCGACGAGGTCCAGGCCCTGGGCAAGGCCCCGCGCCTCTATGTCCAGGTCAACACCGGCGAGGAGCCGCAGAAGGCCGGGATCAACCCCGCCGACGCTGATACCTTCATCGCCGTTTGCCGAGGGACCTACGGCCTCTCCGTGGAAGGCCTGATGTGCATCCCGCCGGCAGACGAGGATCCCGCTCCGCATTTCCGCCTGCTCGCCGACATCGCCGCACGCAACGGCCTTGCGAAGCTCTCCATGGGCATGAGCGACGACTTCGAAACCGCCATCGCCTGTGGAGCCACATCGGTGCGCGTGGGTTCGGCGCTGTTCGGGACGCGGTAGAGGTTTCTCCGCTTGAGGGGGGAAGCCTCAGCGCCTGATCGCTTCTTCCCCCCGTAAAATCCCCGCGAAGGCGGGGACCCAGGCTTTTTCTGCAACCCACGACCGCTGATCCCTCTCCCCTTGCGGGAGAGGGTGGCCTGCGAAGCAGGTCGGGTGAGGGGTCTCTCAAAACTGAAAACCGCGTGCGGCGGTCAGGCCGGGCGCGATGTCCGATGTCTGAGAGACCCCTCATCCGTCGGCCTTAGGCCGCCACCTTCTCCCGCAAGGGGAGAAGGGTCGAGGGATACGCACGCTGCTCACACGGCGTAATTGAAAAAGAATTCAACCAACTCAAAGACCTACAACTTTATAACCCCAACTTATCCCCGCCTGCTCGAGCCGCCCCATAATCAAACCCATCCCAGCCATGGGGAGGGCTCTTGGTACCGGCCCGAGTTAGCGGCTGTGGATCGCATCGAGCGGGGCCGCTTGGGGCGTCATGGGAAGGGAGGGTTTGCAGGATCGCTCAGAAGGCGTGATTGGGCCGCCAGCCGTTCCGTGACGAGACAAGCGGGTCGACAGGGCCGGGATCGTTTCAAACCGGCCTAACAGGATCAGCCGAGGCGCCGCCGGATCACCGCGGGGCTATTGGTCCTGCCCGTCCGAGGGACAACCGGGTCCAGGGTTGAAAAAGCACCCGCGCCCCCGGTCCTTCGAGCCTACGGTGCGGCGGAGCGGTCAGACGAAGCCGAAACGCTAAACAACATCACGGTCTCCGGGCTCCGCCCGGCCGTTCCGCGCCTCCCCGCCAACTTTCGTGAGTTTTCACGGGAGGCCGCCGACCCGTGCCCTCTCCCGCAAGGGGAGAAGGATCACCTCACAGGGCCAGACGTCTTGAGGTCACGCCTCCGAGATCCCGATCGCATCCCCCGGCTGGGCCTTGGCCAGCAGCGTCTCGATGTCCGCCCGCGCCAGGACCACGCAGCCTTCCGTGCCCGGATATCCCTCCCGCGCCAGGTGCAGGAAGATCGCCGAGCCCATCCCCGGAACCGGCGGATCGTCGTTGTGGGCCAGGACGCCGACCAGGTCGTAGACCGAATCCTCGCGCCACATCCGCTCGGCGCTGGCCGGGTAGGGCAGTTTCACCGGTCGATTGTAGTTCGGGTCGCCGGGCGCATCGCACCAGCCGTCGTCCGGCGCGATCGGCGCGACGGGCAGGGCCGTCGCGGGGCCGTTTGGATAGACGTCGGGGCGGTAGAGCACCTTGCGGATGCTCCAGGTCCCCAGCGGGCTTCGGTTGTCGCCCTCGCGCTTGTCGGTTGCGGCGATGACGCCGGCCTTGCCGAGGGCGCAGCGCACGCTCCGGCCGTCGCCTAGATCGATCGTTCCGTCCGAATAAGCCTGGAAGATCATCGCAAACCCCGCTCCCGCAAGCCGCGCCCCTTGGCGCCGGGCCTCGCAGCGGTCATGTTCCGGCTCATGGCGCAACGCAAGACCCTGCTTCTCATCGACGACGACGACGACCTGCGCGGCGCCTTGGCCGAACAGCTCGCCCTGCACGAGGAATTCGCCGTGGCCGAATGCGCCACCGCCGGCGAAGGCGTGCGCCAGGCCCGCGAGATCAAGCCGGACCTGATCCTGCTCGACGTCGACCTGCCCGACATGGACGGCCGCGAGGCCTGCCGGCTGATGCGCAAGAACGGCGTCACCGCGCCGGTGATCATGCTGACGGCCGCCGCCAGCGACAGCGACACCATCCTGGGCCTGGAATCGGGCGCCAACGACTACGTCACCAAGCCCTTCCGCTTCGGGGTGCTGCTGGCCCGCATCCGCGCCCAGCTGCGCAGCTACGAGGCCTCGGAGGACGCGCTGTTCCGCATCGGTCCCTACGAGTTCCGGCCCTCGGCCAAGCTGCTCGTCGACGACAAGCAGAAGAAGGTGCGGCTGACCGAGAAGGAAACCAACATCCTCAAGTACCTCTACCGCGCCGGCTCCAAGCCGGTGTCGCGCGAGGAGCTGCTGACCGAGGTCTGGGGCTACAACGCCGGCGTCACCACCCACACGCTGGAGACCCACGTCTATCGCCTGCGCCAGAAGATCGAGCCCGATCCGGCCGTGGCGCGGATCCTGATCACCGAGGCGGGCGGCTACCGGCTGCAGCCTTAGCCGCGCCGCCGACGGGCGAGCAAAAAGAAAGGCCCGGGGCTTTCGCTCCGGGCCTTCTTCAATTCAGCGATCGCGCCTGGATCAGGCGTTGCCGATCGGCGCGCCTTCGGCCTGGGCCTTGCGCGCGGCGTAGACGCCGCCGAAGTCGATCGGGTCGATCAGGAAGGGCGGGAAGCCGCCTTCGCTGGTGACGTCGGCGATCAGGCGACGGGCGAACGGGAACAGGAAGCGCGGGCACTCGATCAGCAGGACCTGCTCGAGGGCTTCTTCCGGCACGCCGGTGATGTGGAACAGGCCGCCGTAGACGACCTCGACGTGGAACACGGCGGTCTCGCCGCGCGTGGCGCGGGCCGACAGCTTCAGGTCCACTTCGAACAGGCCGTCATTGCGGCCGCGGGCGTTCATCTCGACGCCCATGTCGATCGCCGGCTGGTCGGCGGCGGCGCGGAGCGAGTCCGGAGCCAGCGGGTTTTCGAACGAGAGGTCGCGAACGAACTGGGCGACGATGCGGATGCCGGCGGCGGCCGCTTCGTTGTCGTCCTGGGCGGCGGGCGGAGCGCCGATGGTGTCGGTCATGAACGTTTTCCGTGTTCGGCGCGGGTCGCCCGGCCTTAGGCGTGAGCGGCGCTGCTAACATGTGCGAGAACGCCGTGCAACGTCAGGCGCCTGACGCGGGCGGTCGCTTCGCCTATATAGGAAGGCTGTCGTCGCCATCGACGGCCCGATGCGGAATTTGTCGTGACTGAACTGATCGTCTTCGCGGTGCTCGCCGCCGTCGTCCTTTACCAGCTCTACGCCGTGCTTGGCCGGCGGATCGGGCGTCAGCCCGAGGACACGCCCGCCGCCGTGGCCGCTCCAGCCGCCGGTCGCCCGGCCGAAAACCCGGAGACCGTGGCCCCGGTGGCCGCCACCGGCGTGGCCGCCCTGCGCGCCCGCCAGCCCGACTTCGACGTCGGCCGCTTCCTGGTGGGCGCCCGCCAGGCCTACGAGATGATCCTCAAGGCCTTCGCCGCCGGCGATCGCGAAACCCTCCGGCCGCTGCTGGCGCCTGACGTCATGGCCAATTTCGAGGGCGCGATCGTCGCTCGCGAGGCCGAGGGCCGCACCGAGAGCGTCGAGCTGCTGACCCTGCCGCGCGTCGATCTCGACAGCGCCTCGGTCGAGGGCGACGTGGGCCGCGCCGTGGTGCGGATCCTCGGCGAGGTGCGCACCCGCTCGACCAGCGCCGCCGGCGAGGCGGTGGACGATCGCCGCACGGCCGACATGTGGACCTTCGAGCGCGATCTCAAGAGCCGCAATCCCAACTGGACCCTGGTGCGCGTCGCGGTCGCCGAGGCCTGATGTTGCGTTCCGTCCTGACCGCCGCGGCGGCCGCCCTGGTTCTGGCCGCCTGTACGACGGCCGCGCCGCCCCTGCCGATCACCCCGACGGCGCCGGTTCCGCCCTCGACGACCCCGACGCCTCGCCCGCAACCCACGCCGCCGGTCTCCTCGGGGGCCGGCTTCTCGGCGCTGCAGGGCTGGAACGAGGAAGACCACGCCGCCGCCCTGCAGGCCTTCCGCGAGACCTGCGGCGTCGCCAAGGATCCGCCCACGGCCGAGGTGTGCCGCAAGGCCAAGCAGGCCGGGCCGGTCGACGACGCCCGGGCGCGCCTGTTCCTCGAAGCCAATTTCCGTCCCGAGCCGATCGCCGGCCAGGGCCTGCTGACCGCCTATTTCGCGCCGGAATACGAGGCGCGGATGTCGCGTTCGGCCGAGTTCAGCGCCCCGATGCGCGGCCGACCGACCGACCTGGTCATGCTCGACCTCGGCGCCTTCGATCCGACCCTGAAGGGCAAGACGGTGGCTGGCCGCGTCGCCGGCGGGACCTTCACCCCCTATGACGACCGCGCCGCCATCGAGGCCTCACCGCTTGACCGGCCGCTGGCCTGGCTGCGGCCCGAGGACCTGTTCTTCCTGCAGATCCAGGGCTCGGGCGTCCTGACCCTGCCCGACGGCCGCCGCGTGCGCGCCGCCTTCGCCGCTCATAACGGCAAGCCCTTCACCGGCATCGCCACGGCCATGCGCGATCGCGGCCTGCTGGCCGACGGCGACACCTCGGGCGAGGCGATCCGCGGCTGGCTGGCGGCCAATCGCGGTCCCAAGGCCGACGAGATCATGCGGCTGAACCCGCGCTACGTATTCTTCCAGACCCTGCCCGACGACGGCCGCCAGGCTACGGGCGCCGCCAATGTGCCGCTGCCGGCCGGCAGGGCCATCGCCGTCGATCCCAGCCAGAACGCCCTGGGCGGCCTCTACTGGATCGACGCCAGCGCGCCCAAGCTGACCGGGGCCTTCCCGACCTATCGCCGGGCCGTGATGGCGCTGGACACCGGCGGCGCCATCAAGGGCGCGGTGCGGGCCGACCTCTACATGGGCACCGGCCAGGCGGCCGGAACCGAGGCCGGCCGCGTGCGCCACGACCTGCGCCTGTGGCGCCTGGTCCCCCAGCCGCAATCCTGATCCCCGGGGCCTGATCCGATGAGCAAGCGGCCGCCCGACGACGACGGCCAGCGCCTCTGGCGGCTGGTGGCCTCCACAGTGCGCGCCAAGGCCGGCGAGACGCCGCTGAAGATGCGCGCCAAGGTCAAGGTGCGCCCGGCCAAGGCCGAGCTGATGGGTCACGCCGCCGAGGTCGCTCCGCCGACCCGCCTGGCCTCGATCGCCCCGCTGCGCATCGATCCGGCCGACATTCCGGCGCTCAAGCCCAAGCCCAAGGCGTCCAAGCCGCCGCCCGAACGCATCGAGCCCAACCGTCATCGCCGCATCGCCAAGGCCCACGACCCGATCGGCGCGCGGCTCGACATGCACGGCCTCGACCAGGACCAGGCCCGCGCGACCCTGGAACGCTTCATCCGCCGGGCCTTCGACGACGGCCACCGGGCGGTGCTGGTGATCACCGGCAAGGGCAAGGTCGGCCAGGGCGTCCTGCGCCAGCGCACGCCCGAATGGCTGGCGGCTCCGGTCCTGCGCGAGATGATCGCCGGGGTGTCGCCGGCCGACCAGCGCCACGGCGGCGAGGGGGCGCTCTACGTGGCGCTGAAGCGGAAGGCCTAGATGACGGGCTCGCTCTACACCGTGGTCTGCCAGTTTCGTGGCGGGATCTATGTCAGTCAGTTCCGGGCCGACGACGAGATCGAGACCGTGCGGGCCTGGGCGGAGATGCTCAAGCGCGACCGCCCCATCGCCCGGGTGTCCTATGCGATCGCGCGAAACGCTTTGGTTGACCTGGATCCGCCCTGGGATATTCCGCCGGCTGCGCTCGAGGGACTTTCGGACGTCTGGTGCCAGTACGTGTCGTGCGGAAAGGACGGCGCGTTTCTCAACATCGTGCGCACCGCCGAAGGCTGAGGACCGTCTACTTCGGCCGGGCGGCCTTTTCGGCGTGGCCGGAGGTCCCCTCGCGGGCCTCCAGCTTCTCGGCCACGGCGTCCAGCGACACCCCGGCCGCGGCCATCAGAGCCAGCCAGTGGTACAGCAGGTCGGCGCTTTCGGCGGCCAGGGCGTCAGGACCCTGGGCCACGGCGGCGATCACCGTCTCGACGGCTTCCTCGCCCAGCTTCTTGGCGGCCAGGGCCGGATCGTTCAGCAGCTTGGCGGTGTAGGACGCGCTCGGGTCGCCGCCCTTGCGGCTCTCGACGGTGGCGGCCAGGCGCTCCAGGACTTCGAACAGCCGGCTCATGCGACGTTCCTCGAAGGATCCAGGCGCACCGGCACACCGGACGCGGCCATGGCGGCCTTGGCCTCGCCGATCGAGATTTCGCCGAAGTGGAAGATCGAGGCGGCCAGCACGGCGGCGGCGTGGCCGTCGCGGGCGGCTTCGACCAGGTGCTCGGTCTTGCCGGCGCCGCCCGAGGCGATCACCGGCACGTTCACGGCGCTCGTCACGGCCTTCAGCAGCGGGATGTCGTAGCCGATCTTGGCGCCGTCGCGGTCCATCGAGGTCAGCAGGATCTCGCCCGCGCCGCGCTCGACCACCTTGGCGGCCCAGTCGACCACGTCGAGGCCGGTGTCCTTGCGGCCGCCATAGGTCCAGACGTTCCAGCCCGAACCGTCGGGACGGGCCTTGGCGTCGATGGCCACGACCACGCACTGGGCCCCGAAGGCGTCGGCGCCAGCGGCGATCAGATCGGGGTTTTCGACGGCGGCGGTGTTGGTCGAGACCTTGTCGGCGCCGGCCAGCAGCAGGCGGCGCATGTCGGCCACCTGGCGCACGCCCCCGCCCACCGAGACGGGCATGAAGCAGACCTCGGCGGTGCGCGAGATCACGTCCAGGATCAGGCCCCTGCCTTCGCTGGACGCGGTGATGTCGAGGAACATCAGTTCGTCGGCGCCGGCCGCGTCATAGGCCGCGGCCTGCTCGACGGGATCGCCGGCGTCGCGCAGGTCGACGAAGTTGACGCCCTTGACGACCCGGCCGTCCTTGACGTCGAGGCAAGGAATGATCCGGGTCTTCAGCATCAGAGCGCCGCCGCGACCAGGGCTTCGGACGGCTTGATCGTGCCGGCGTAGAGCGAGCGGCCCAGGATGGCGCCGGCGACCTCGACGCCCTTGCGGGCCTTCAGTCGCTCGATGTCGGCCACGGAGGCGACGCCGCCCGAGGCGATGACCGGGATCGAGACGGCGTCGGCCAGTTCGCCCACGCCCTCGACGTTGACGCCGGTCAGGGCGCCGTCGCGGCTGATGTCGGTGACGATCAGGGCGGCCACGCCCACGTCCTCGAAGCGCTTGCCCAGGGTGATGGCGTCGATGTCCGACAGGCCGGTCCAGCCGTCGATGGCGACCTTGCCGTCACGCACGTCGACGGCCACGGCGATCTGCTCGGGCCACAGGCGGGCGGCCTTGCGGACCAGGTCCGGATCGTGGACGGCCACGGTGCCGAGGATGACGCGCGACACGCCGGCCTCGATCCAGGCCTCGATGCCTTCCAGGGTGCGGATGCCGCCGCCCAGCTGCACCGGGATCGAGATCGACTCCAGGATCGACTGCACGGCGGCGGTGTTCACCGACTTGCCTTCGATGGCGCCGTTGAGGTCAACGACGTGCAGCCACGAGAAGCCGTCCTTGACGAAGCGCTGGGCCTGGTCGGCCGGGCTATTGTTGAAGACCGTGGCCTTGTCCATGTCGCCGTGCAGCAGGCGCACGCACTGGCCGTCCTTCAGGTCGATGGCGGGATAGAGGATCATGGGCGCCATTCCAGGAAGTTGGCGAGCAGGGCGAGCCCGGCGGCTTGTGATTTTTCGGGGTGGAATTGTACGCCCGCGACATTCCCCTTGGCCACCGCCGCGACGAACGGGCCGCCGTGGTCGCTGGTCGCCACCACGTCGGCCGGATCGGCCGCCGCCAGGGCGAAGGAATTGGCGTAGTACATGTGGGCGCCGTCCTCGATGCCCGCGAACAGGGCGTGAGCGCGCGAGAAGGCGATCGCGTTCCAGCCCATGTGCGGGATGGTCAGCGAGGGATCGGACGGCTGAAGCTTCTTCACCTGGCCGCCGATCCAGTCGAGGCCCGGCGTGACGCCGAACTCGAGACCTTCGGTGGCCAGCAGCTGGTGACCGACGCAGATGCCCATGAACGGCGCGCCACGCTGGTGCACGGCCTCGTTCATGGCCTCGAACACGCCAGAGGCGTCCAGGCCCGCGCGGCACGAGGCGAAGGCGCCGACGCCGGGCAGGAACACCCGGTCGGCCTTGGCCACGAGATCGGGATCGGCGGTGACGATGATGGAGGCGGCGACGCCGCGTCGGCGGGCGGCCTCGTTCAAGGCCTTCTCCGCTGATCGCAGGTTGCCCGACCCGTAGTCGATCAGGGCGAGAGTTTGCATGGAACCTACAGCACGCCCTTGGTCGACGGCGCCTGGCCGCCGGTCTTCGGATCGAACTCCACCGCCTGACGCAGGGCCCGGGCAAGCGCCTTGAAGCCGCTCTCCGCCACGTGGTGGGTGTTGTCGCCGTACAGCGTCTCCAGATGGATGCACGCCCCGCAGTTCATGGCGAACGCGTGGTGGAACTCCTTGAAGAGCTCGGTGTCCATCTCGCCGACCTTGGGTCGCTTGAACTCGACCTTCCAGATCAGATAGGCGCGGTTGGACAGATCGATGGCGCAGCGCGTCAGGGTCTCGTCCATCGGGATGTAGGCGTGGCCGAAGCGCCGGATGCCCTTGAAGCCATCCAGCGCCTTGTTGATCGCCTGACCCAGCACGATCCCGGTGTCTTCCACCGTGTGGTGCATGTCGATGTGCAGGTCGCCCTTGGTCTCGATCTTCAGGTCGAAGCCGCCGTGGCGCGCGAAGCTCTCCAGCATATGGTCGTAGAAACCAATGCCGGTGGAGATCGTCGAGGCGCCGGTCCCGTCGAGATCGATCCAGACCCGGATCTGGGTCTCTTTCGTCTCGCGGACCACTTCAGCGGTGCGGGCCATGCTTCGTCCTTGAAGGTCGGTGAGGACCTTGGGGTGGTTAGAGTCCGTTCTGGGCGGCCAGGTCGCGCAGCTTGACCTGCGGACGCGGACCGTAGTGGGCGATGACCTCGGCGGCCGCCAGGGAGCCCAGCTTGCCGCAGTCGGCCAGCGAGCGGCCCTGGGAGAGGCCGTAGAGGAAACCTGCGGCGTATTGGTCGCCCGCGCCCGTCGTGTCCACGACTTTTTCCACGGGGAAGGCCGAGATTTCATGGACGCTGTCGCCTTGGGCGACCACCGAACCCTTTTCGCTTCGGGTGACGGCGGCGATCTCGACCCGCTTGGCCAGTTCCTTCACGGCCGCATCGAAATCGTCGGTCTGGAACAGGGCGCACACTTCGGAGGCGTTGGCGAAGACGATGTCGCACTGGGTCTCGACGAAGCCCAGCAGGGCCTCACGGTGACGATCCACGACGAAGCTGTCCGAAAGCGTGATGGCGATCTTCCGGCCCGAACCGTGGCTCAGCGCGGCGGCCTTGGCGAAGGCGCGGCGGGCTTCCAGCGGGTCGAACAGATAGCCTTCGAGATAGGCGTACTGGGCGGCTTCGATGATGGCCGGGTCGACGTCGGCGGCGGTCAGCTCGACGCAGGCGCCCAGATAGGTCGACATGGTGCGCTGGGCGTCGGGGGTGACGTTGATCAGGCACTGGGCGGTGGCCGGGCCTTCCGCCAGCGGCGGGGTGGTGAAGGTGCCGCCGATGGCGCGCATGTCGTGGGTGAAGACGCGACCTAGCTGGTCGTCGGCGACCTTGCCGATGAAGGCGGCCTTGCCGCCGAAGCTGGCCACGCCCGCCACGGTGTTGCCGGCGCTGCCGCCCGAGGCCTCGATACCGGCGGCCATGGCGTCGTACAGGCTGGTCGCGCGCGTCGTGTCGATCAGCGCCATCGAGCCCTTGACCAACCCTTGCGCGTCCAGGAAGGCGTCGTCGCACTGGGCGATGACGTCGACGATGGCGTTGCCGATGGCGGCGACGTCGTAGAGGGCGGTCATGAGGGGTTCCGATAGGGACTGCGAAAAGAGAACCGTTGGCAAGTAAAGGAACGGGGCCGGCAAGGCAACGCGGGGCTTGCCCGATACGGTGCGGCTTTCTAACCCTGGGGGCATGAGCACCGCCCGCCCCGACGTCCTGATCCTGGTCCCCGCCGCCGACGAACCGCGCTTCGCCCAGAGCTGGCCGCCGCTGTTCGAGCGTCTGGCGACGCCCCTACGCGCCCTGGGCCTGACCGTCGCGTCGCGCTCCTGGACAGATCCGGTCGAGGCGGACGGGCAGGGGATCGTCCTGCCGCTGCTCAGCTGGGGCTATCACCATCGCGAGCCCGAATGGTACGCGCGGCTCGGCGCCCTGGAGGCTGGCGGCGTGCGCACGGCCAACCCGCCGTCGCTGCTGCGCTGGAACACGGCCAAGACCTATCTGCCCGAACTGGCCGCCAAGGGCGCGCCGGTGGTGCCGACGATCACGCTGGACAAGATCACGCCCGAAGCCGTCGTGGAGGCCCGCGATCGCTTCCAGGTCGATGTCGTCGTCGCCAAGCCCCAGGTTTCCGGCGGCTCGCACCAGACGGTGAAGCTGGGTCGCGACTTCGACCTCTCCGGCGCGCCCACCGGCCCGGCCCTGATCCAGCCGTTCCTGCCGGCGGTGGGCGAGGAGGGGGAGCTGTCGCTGTTCTTCTTCGACGGGGTCTTCAGCCATGCGGTGACCAAGGTGGCCGTGTCCGGCGACTTCCGGGTGCAGCCGCAGTACGGCGGCAAGGTCAGCGAGATCGCGCCCGAGCCCGAGGCCCTGCACGCCGCCCGCATGGTGCTGGACGCCGTCGGAGCGCCCCTGACCTACGCCCGCGTCGACCTGATCCGCGGCCTCGACCACACCCCGCAACTGATGGAGCTGGAGATCATCGAGCCGGATCTCTTCCTCGAGCACGCCCACGACCACGGGGCGGCGTTCGCCAAGGCGGTGAAAGCGGCGCTTTAGGGGAGGGCAGGGAAGGGCATGGACATTCTTTAGGCGCTGGGTGGGCCGCGAGCGACATGCGCACGATCGTTCGCCGGCGACGAGCCCGAAATCGGTTCGATTGCTTTTGGAGTTTCGATAGAGGCGGCCTATATCGGAAGCCATGCTCCCGACCCTCCGCCAGATGCAATATCTGAAGCTCCTGTCCGAGCACGGCTCGTTCAGCCGGGCCGCCGAGGCCTGCTATGTCACCCAGCCCACCCTGTCGGCCGGGATCCAGGAACTGGAGAAGATCCTCGGCGCGCCGGTGGTGGACCGGGCTCGCTCGGGGGTGATCCTGACCGCCGCCGGCCAGGAGGCCGTGCGCCGGGCCACCGCCATTCTCGCCCAGACCGAAGACCTGGTGCAGGCCGCCCGCGGGGCGGGTCAGCCGCTGGCCGGGCGTTTCCGGCTGGGCGTGATCCCGACCGTGGCGCCCTACCTGCTGCCGCGCGCCCTGCCGATGCTGCGCGACCAGTTCCCCAAGCTGCGCCTCTTTCTTCGCGAGGACCTGACCCAGCGCCTGATCGCCTCGCTGAAGGCCGGCTCGCTGGACGCGGCCCTGATCGCCCTGCCCTACGACATGAGCGGCCTGGACTGGGCCCATGTCGAGGACGACGAACTGCTGGCCGCCGCGCCGGCCAATCACCCGATGGCCCTGCAGGAGCGGGTCGACCCCTCCAGCCTCGACGGCCAGGAGCTGATCCTGCTCGAAGACGGCCACTGCCTGCGCGACCACGCCCTGTCGGCCTGCGGCCTGGAACCGCCAAAGGCCAATGGCGAGGACGAAAGCTTCGCGGCCACCTCGCTGCCCACCCTGGTGCAGATGATCGGCTCGGGCCTGGGCGTGTCGTTCCTGCCGGCCATGGCGGTGCAGGCGGGCCTGGCCGAGAACGCCCCGGTGACGGTGCGACCGCTGAACACGGCCCAGTCCAGCCGCGAGATCGTCGTCGCCTGGCGGGCCGGTTCCAGCCGCGCCGCCGAGGGCCGCCTGCTGGCCGAGACCCTGCGGGCGGCGTGATCGTCGCGTCTTCATCCAAAACCATCGTTCTTCGAGTCTGCGGCCTTTCCCCCGCTCGGCGCGTTGCAGCCGGGACCGGAACTGGAGCGCACGATGAAGACGGCGATGACCTTGGCCCTGCTGGGCGTTGCGATGGCGGCCTCGGGCTGCGTCAGCCTTTCGCGCAGCACGGCGGTCGAGACCCTGCCGGCCGACTGGCGCGCCCAGGCCCGCGTCTCCGAGGTGCGCCTCACGCGGGGTGATCTCAAGGTCACCGACGGCTTCGACGCCCTGTTCAAGCAGCACGTCCAGGCCAAGCTCGACGGCTGCGCCAAGGGCGACCGGCCGTTGCGGCTAGAAGCGAAACTCGACCGCTTCGACAAGGCCAACCCGGCCCTGACCGCCCTGGTCGCCGGCGCCAACGTGCTGCGTGGCAAGGCCCGGCTGGTCGACGTGCGGACCGGCAAGGTGGTCGGCGACTACGCCATCGGCAAGACCATCGTCGGCGGCCGCCTGGCCGTCATCAAGATGGGCGAGGCCGAGGAGCAGCTCAGCGACGCCTTCGGCGAGGAGGTCTGCCACCAGGCCTTTCCGGCGGCGATCGCAAACAGATAGCATCAGATATATCTAAATAGCTCTTGACCGTCCGCGATTTCGATATATCTATCATTTCGATATAACGAAACTGCATCGAAAGAGCATACATGTTTGGACGTCATCATCATCCCCACCACGGCCGCCACGGCGGTCATCACAGCCGCCATCCCTTCGGCTTCGACGGTCGCGAACACGGCGGCGGCATGGGCGGTCGGGGCTTTGGCCGCGGCGGTCCGCGCGGCGGCGGCCGGTTCTTCGACCACGGCGATCTGCGCCTGGTCGTTCTCAAGCTGATCGCCGAGAAGCCCAGCCACGGCTACGAACTGATCAAGGCGGTCGAGACCGCGGCCGGCGGCGCCTACAGCCCCAGCCCCGGCGTGATCTACCCGACCCTGACCCTGCTGGAAGAGCTGGGCTACGTGGCCGCGACCGACGCCGGCGGCGGCAAGAAGCTCTACACCATCACCGACGAAGGCCAGGCTTTCCTGGAAGCCAACGCCCAGCCGGTGAACGGCCTCTTCGCCCGCATGGCCGAAGCCGCCTCGCGCAGCGCCGCCTTCGCGCCGCAGATCCTGCGGGCCCGCGAGAACCTCAAGACCGCCCTGCGGCTGAAGCTGCACGCCGGCAGCCTGTCGGCCGAGCAGATCGCGGCTGTCGCCAAGGCCCTGGACGACGCGGCCGCGGCGATCGAAGCTGTCTGACGTCGGGGAGCCAAGGAGCAGAGCCATGCAGAGCCACGCCCGCCTCGTCACCGACAAGGCCGCCCGCTACATGACCCAGCTGGCCAAGCACTGGGGCCACAAGTTCGAGGTCGAGTTGACCGAGACCACGGCGGCCTTTCCGCTGCCGCTGGGGCCCTGCCGCATGACCGCCGACGCCGAAGGCCTCGACATGACCGTCGAGGCTGACGACTTCGAGGCCCTGGAGAAGCTCGAGCAGGTGGTCGCCGACCACATCCTCCGCTTCGCCTTCCGCGAAAACGTCGAAAAGCTGAGCTGGACCCGCGCCCGCGAGGCCGGCCACATCAACCCGCCCAAGGCGCGGGGCGGGCTGGGGTTGGGGCTCTAGGCGCCCCTACTCCGCCGCGAGTTTCGGTACAGCCAGTCGGCCATTGATGGCGGCGAGAGCGTGAACGGCCTCGATGAAGGGCGGGCTGACACCCGTCTTTGAGAATTCCAGCAATTCGTTGAGGCCGGACGCGCTGTTGAAGTGCAGCACTTCATAGCGACAAATCGGAATTTGCCGATTGTCCTTAAAGCGCCGATCTGGGCCACCATTTTTGTTGGGATGCTTCCAAGTCTGACCAATGACTGCGGCGTCCCTCGGCACCATTCCCTCCTCAATGAAATTCGAGTCCTGCCATCGAAGCGTGAGATCCGCATAACCCACCGCACCGACATGTTTGCCATGAACGACCAAAACCACGTCGGGCAGGAAGTAGAGGGTCTGAACTCCGACCTTGGCCGAAGGTGGGGTGAGGTTAGAGGCGAGGATGTTGGGTAGTTCGTAAGTAAGCGTAGTCGGCTTTTTGTTGACGATGTGACTTGCGCCGGCATTTCGCTTCCAAGTCGTTAGATCACGCACCTCACCGCCAGCGGCGATGTGCCATTTCCCCGCACATCCGGTCATCGAATCGAAGGTTTCGGTCAGTCGCTCGTAGGCGGACTGGGCCTGTGGCTCGAGGTCGTAATAGAGAACCGACCGTCGCTGATAGCTGTCCAGCCATCTTGCAAATAGCCAAGCCGGCAGCGTGAGAGCCCAAACGACCATGGCTACGGTCGCGTCGGCGAATAGCAGAAGGCCTCCAAGGGCTATGCCGCACCAGCCGACAATCTTGCCGAGCGGTGTCTTCGCCAGCTTCATGTTGATATCGTCGAGTAGGTCGCCGACGCTGGTTTCTCGCATCAACAGGACGTCACCCGACTCCACTTCAACCATATCCACGCCGTCGATGGTTGTCGAAATAGGCTTGGGGAAGGTGTTCGCGGGTGACCGACGTTCACCTGGCCGTCCAATTGTGGAGCGATAGCGCAGTCCACCAATCCCCGCCTGAACATAGTGGCCACGTGGTCCGACGCCGACGCGAAGCCCTTTCACGCCGACCGATGCGCCGATACCACCTTTTGAGAAATTGAACCTGAACGGACCCGCACTAACGCTCTTGCGGAAATAGAATGGCATCCGACCTGCCCCCCCAGCCAGCGGACATTCATCTCAGCGTATGCCAACGCTTTGGGCAATGCTCAGGGTTGAAAATTCCCGCTTCGCTCTCGCCGAGAAAGATCAGTGAGCTTTCTCCAGTCCCGCCAGCAGCTTGGCCAACAGGCCGTTCAGCGCCTGCTGCTCCTCGCCATCAAGCGCCGCCAACAAGCCCCGCTCGTTGTCGATATGCAGCGGCAGGATCCGGTCCAGCAGCGCCAATCCCTCGTTCGTCAGCGCCACAAGCGTGCCCCGCCGGTCGCTCGGATGCGGGCGGCGCTCGACGAGGGCCATCTTCTCCAGTCTGTCGATGCGGGCGGTCATGCCGCCCGACGAGACCATGGCCGTCTCGTAGAGGTCGGTCGGGGTCAGGGCGAAATCGCCGCCGGCTCGGCGCAGGGTGGCCAGCACGTCGAACTCGCCGCGCTGCAGGCCGTGGGCCGAAAACAGCGGCGCCAGGCGGTCCTTGAGCACGATCTCGGCGGCCTCGCAGAGCCGGCCGACCAGTTCCATCGGGAACGGATCGAGGTCCGGCCGCTCACGCCGCCATTGGACCGAAGCCGCGCCTGCGCGGTCGTGACGCTTGGCTTTCGCCGTCATCGGATATATCTCGCCATCAAGATACTTACTTTCGAGATATATCGTGGTCCTCGCTTACGAAGAAGACGCCAAGTCGCGCGAACATGCGCTTCTTGCCGCCCGTGCCGCCAAAAGCGGCGCCGTGCTCACCATCGCGGCGATCGTCGTGGCGGCCCTGAACCTGCGCCCCGCCCTGGCGGCGTTGGGTCCGGTGCTCGACACGGTGAAGGCGGCCACTGGCGCCTCGTCGGCCGCGGCGGGCCTGCTGACCACCCTGCCGATCTTCCTGATGGGCCTGGGCGCCCTGCTGGCAGCGCCGCTTCGGCGGATGCTGGGCGAGCGCATGGGCGTGGCCGCCGGCCTCTTGGCCATCGCCGTTGCCTGCGGCCTTCGCGCCCTGTTGCCCAGCCTTTCGGGCCTGTTCGTCAGCGCCGCGATCGTCGGGATCGGCGTCGCCGCCGTGCAGGCGCTGATGCCAGGCTTCATCCAGCGCTTCGCCGGCGATGACGCCGCCCGCCTCACCGGCCTCTACACCACCGGCATCATGGCCGGAGCCGCCGTCGCGGCTGCAGGCGCCTCGGGCCTGACCCGTCTGGCCGGCTGGCAGGCGATGTTCGGCCTGTGGGCCCTGCCGGCCGTGCTGGCCCTGTTGCTGTGGACGGGCGCGACCAAGCGCTCCGTCGCCGTTCCGGCCGGCGGTCCGCGCGTCGTTCGCCGCCACGCCCTGTGGAAGAGCCCCCGCGCCTGGCTGCTGCTGACCTTCTTCGGCGTCGGCACCGGCGCCTACACCCTGGTGCTGGCCTGGTTCCCGCCGTTCTACGCCAGCCGGGGCCTGACCGCCGACCAGGCCGGCTACGCGCTTTCCGCCCTGACGGTGTGCGAGGTGCTGGCGGGCCTGACGGTTTCGGCGGCCATCGCCCGCCGTCCGGATCGCCGTCCTCTCTTGATCGCCGCCCTGACCTCGCTGCTCAGCGGCATCGCCTGCCTGCTGCTGGCCCACTGGCTCGTCCTGCCGGCCGTCTGCCTGCTGGGCGCGGGCATCGGCGCGATCTTCCCGCTGTCGCTGATCATCACCCTCGACCACGCGGCCGACCCCGACCAGGCCGGCGACCTGATGGCCTTCGTCCAGGGCGGCGGCTACGTCATGGCCAGCGTCATGCCGTTCCTGGCCGGCTGGGTGCGCGACGCCTCGTCGGACCTGTCGGGCGCCTGGCTGCTGATGGCGGTCGGCGTGGTGGCGATGATGGTGATGACCGCGCGGTTCAAGCCGGGCGCGCGGGTCGGCTAAGACCTAGAACAGCCCGATCGACGGGCACAGGTCGGCGATCTTGCAGATCTCGCACTTGGGCTTGCGGGCGATGCAGACATAGCGGCCGTGCAGGATCAGCCAGTGGTGGGCGCGGGTCTGGTAGGGCCCGGGCACGATCCGCATCAGGTCGTCCTCGACCGCGTCGGGGGTCTTGCCGGCCGACAGCTTCAGACGGTGCGAGACGCGGAAGACGTGGGTGTCGACGGCGATGGCCGGCTCGACGTCGAGTTCATTGAGCACCACGCTGGCGGTCTTGCGGCCCACGCCGGGCAGGCTTTCCAGCGCCTCGCGGTTCAGCGGCACCTGGCCGCCATAGCGGTCCATCAGGATGTGGGCCGAGGCGATGACGTTCTTGGCCTTGGTGCGGAAGAGGCCGATCGAGGCGATGTACTTGATCAGTCCGTCTTCCCCGAGCTCCAGCATCTTTTCGGCGCTGTCGGCGACCTGGAACAGCGGGCCGGTGGCCTTGTTGACCTGGACGTCGGTGGCCTGGGCCGACAGGGCGACGGCGGTGACCAGCTCGTAGGGGTTGGAATAGTTCAGCTCGGTCTTGGGCCGCAGCTCCAGGCTCTCGAAGCGCTCGAACAGGATGCGCACGCGTTCGCGCTCGGCGGGCGAGATCCGCTTGGCGGCGGGGCGTTTCTTGACGAGGGGTTTTGCGGTTTTCGAGGGCGCTGGCATCGGCGCGACCATGCCGTGATGCGGCCGGCTCGCCAAGGCGGCGCAAGCGGCGTAAATCCTGGTCATGGCCGCAGCCCTCTACATGGACGCCGTCATTCGCCCCAACCGGTCGCTCGGCAAGACCGGCATGGCCGTGGTGCTGGGCGTCGTCATCGCCTTCAACCTGATGGTGGCGGTGTTCCTGCTGGTGCTGGGCGCGCCGCCGGTGCTGCCGTTCCTGGGGCTCGACGTGCTGGCCCTGTGGCTCGCCTTGCGCGCCAGCAACCGGGCCCTGTCGCGCTCGGAGCGGGTGCGGGTCACCGCCGAGGCGATCACCGTCAGCCGCGAGGACGCCAAGGGCGCCAAGGTGGTCTGGACCTCGCCGACCGCCTTCACCCGCGTCGATCTCGACCAGCCCGGCGAGCACGAGAGCCGCGTGCGCCTCTTCATGTCGCGCCGTCGCCTGACGTTGGCCCGAGCGCTCAGCCCGGACGAGCGGGTGGCCTTCGCGCATGCCCTGGAGCGGGCGATCAAAAGCGCGCGGGCCGAGCGGTGGTCGTGAGTTCCAGCCGCAAGAACCGGGCGGACGCCCTTCCCTGCCGGGGCTAGAGTGAACCGATGCCTCTCGACGTCTCGCCTTCCGAAACCCTCGCGCGCCTGGCCGAACGCTCGGCCGACTATCACCGCATGGCCGTCGCCCTCGACTGGCTGGCGCAGCGCTGGATGGACCGGCCGTCGCTGGACGAGGCCGCCGGCGCGGTGGGCCTGTCGCCGTTCCACTTCCAGCGCATCTTCACCCGCTGGGCCGGGGTCAGCCCCAAGACCTTCGTCGCCGCCATCGCCCATGCCGAGGCCCGCCGCTCGCTCGAAGCGGGGGCCAGCGTGCTGGACGCGGCCTATGACGCCGGCCTTTCGGGCCCCTCGCGGCTGCACGACCTGTTCATCGCCCAGGAGGCGGCGACCCCGGGCGACGTGCGCCGGCGCGGCGCCGGCATGACCCTGCGCTGGGGCTGGTCGCCGACCCCGTTCGGGCGCGGCCTGTTCGTGCTGGCCGAGCGGGGCCTGGCGGGCCTGGCCTTTTCGGACGGCGACGACGACTTCGCCTTCGCCGACATGCACCGCCGCTGGCCCGGCGCCGACTGGGTGCGCGACGACATGGCGGCGCAAGAGACCGCGCTGCGGGCGTTCGGGGCCGGCGAAGGGCCCCTGCCCGTGGTGCTGATCGGCTCGCCCTACCAGGTGCAGGTCTGGAAGGCCCTGCTGCGCATCCCGGCCGGCGAGACCGCCACCTACGGCCAGGTCGCCGCCTGGGCCGGCAAGCCCAAGGCCTTCCAGGCCACCGGCGGGGCGATCGGGGCCAATCCGATCTCGCTGCTGATCCCCTGCCACCGCGCCATCGCCAAGGACGGTCGCCTCACCGGTTACCACTGGGGTCTGGCCCGCAAGGCCGCGATCCTGGGGATGGAAGCCGTGTCGGTGCAGGAGGTGGCGTGACGTCACCGCTTCACGTCTAGGAACAAAACAGAAACATACGTCCGGACTCGACGTCGGCTTGAGCCACTCTGACCCGTAACCGCGATGCGGGCTGAGTAACGGGTGGAGCTATGGAACCGGAGGTACTGAAGGAGTTGGCGGTGGTGTTGTCGGCGGTGGCCGGCGTGGTGACGGCCTTGGCCGGACTGGTGTGGGCGTTTCGGCGGCGGCCCTGAGCCTTCCGCATGCGGAAGGTGTTTTGCTTGTGGAATCCGGACTGCGTAAGCAGTCCGGTGGAGGGCCGCCGCCTCTTTCCTCAGGCCGTGCCGAGGAAGTCGCGCTTGCCCACGACCACGCCGTTCTTGCGCAGGATCCCGTAGGCGGTGGCCAGGTGGAAGTAGAAGTTCGGCAGGGCCTGAGCGGTCAGGTAGTCGAGGGCGTTGTGCTCGGTGGTCTCGCCGCGACGGGTGAGCGCCACGGTGCGGTCCTCGGCGCCGTCGAAGGCGGCCGGGTCCAGGCCTTCGACATAGGCGATGGCGCGTTCGACGCGGGCCGACAGGTCGGCGAAGCTGGTCTCGGCGTCGTCCCAGGCCGGAACCTCGAGCCCGGCCAGGCGGGCGCTGGCGCCCTTGGCGAAGTCGGTGGCGATCTGCACTTGGCGGATCAGCGGGAACATGTCGGGATAGAGCCGCGCCTTCAGCAGGGCCTCGGGATCGAGCTTGTGGGCTTCCACATGGGCGGCGGCCTTGGCCAGCACGCCGGCGAGGCCCTTCAGCCCCTGGACGAAGACGGGAACGCTGACGCGGTGGGCGGTGATGGTCATGGAGGCTCCGGTGAGGCTTTGGCGCTGGATGTAGGGCGGTTTGGTGGAAAGCGGCAGTCCCCTGACGGCGCCCTTCTCCCCTTGCGGGAGAAGGTGGCGGCCGAAGGCCGTCGGATGAGGGGTCGCGCTGACGTTGGACGCCTCCGCCCGGCCTGACCGCCGCACGCGGCTTTTAGTTCTGAGAGACCCCTCACCCGACCCTGCTCCGCAGGGCCACCCTCTCCCGCAAGGGGAGAGGGACATGGGTTTGCGATCTCCCGCGCGAAGGCGCGTTAGGTCGGGGAGGCGCGGAGCGGCCGGGCGGAGCCCGGAGACCGTGATGTTGTTTAGCGTTTCGGCTTCGTCAGACCGCTCCGCCGCATCGTAGGCTCGAAGGACCGGGGGCGCGGGCCTCTTTCAGCCCTGGACCCGGTTGTCCCTCGGACGGGCAGGATCAATAGCCCCGCGGTGATCCGGCGGCGCCTCGGCTGATCCTGTTAGGCCGGTTTGAAACGATCCCGGCCCTGTCGACCCGCTTGTCTCGTCACGGAACGGCTGGCGGCCCAATCACGCCTTCTGAGCGATCCTGCAAACCCGCCCTTCCCATGACGCAACAAGCGGCCCCGCTCGATGCGATCCACAGCCGCTAACTCGGGCCGGTACCAAGAGCCCTCCCCATGGCTGGGATGGGGATGATTATGGGGCGGGTTGAGCAGGGGAGGATAAGTTGGGGTGATAAAGTTGCAGGGCGTTGAGTTCGCTCAATTCTTTTCCGCATTCGCCGTGTGAGCAGCGTGCGTAAGGCCGCCCCAACTCCGTAAAATCCCCGCGAAAGCGGGGACCCAGGCTTTTTCTGAAACCCCCGGCGCTCGACGATAAAACACCTGGGTCCCCGCTTTCGCGGGGATTTTACGGGTGGAAGGATCAAGCCCCGATCCCAGTCTCGCCCCCTCCACCGCTTCGTGGTCCCCCTCCCCCGTTGCACGGGGGAGGAGTAGCGCTGAAAGGTCTGAGAGACCCCTCACCCGACCTGCTTCGCAGGCCACCCTCTCCCGCAAGGGGAGAGGGATCAGGCCGCCTCGGCCTCGTCATATCGCGCCCGGGCCGCGCGGATGGCGTTGTGGTGGTCCATGGCCCAGGCGATCAGGGCGTTGAGGGGGCCTTGCAGCGACGTCCCCAGGGGCGAGAGGCTGTATTCGACGCTGGGCGGCTTGGTGGGGAAGACCTGGCGTTCGATCAGGCCGTCGCGCTGCAGGTCGCGCAGGGTCTGGGTCAGCATGCGCTGGGAGATGTCGGGCACGGCCCGGCGCAGCGCCCCGAACCGCTTGGGGCCGGTGGCCAGCAGCGACAGCAAAAGCGTGCTCCATTTGTCGCCCAGGTGGTCGATGACGTCGCGCACCGGGCAGTCGGAGGCCGTGAAGCCCTGGCCCTTCCAGCCGTCCAGCGCGTCGCAGAGCGCTTCCGGAGAAAGCGATGGTGGTTCCTTCAAGGTGCCTATCTCCCGGAAAACTGCCGTCTTTACGGCGGGGCCTTGCTCTCACATTTACACTAGGTCTCGAAAAGAGACCAGCAAAGGACGCCCTCGATGACTGCTCGACCCTTCCTCAATGACCGCCTTCTGGTGACCGGCGCCGGAGGCCAGCTGGGCCGCCGCATCGTCGAGCTGCTGCTCGAGGCCGGCGCCCCGCACGTGATCGCCACGACCCGTGATCCGAGCAAGCTCGCCGACCTGGCGGCCAAGGGCGTCGACGTGCGCGCCGCCGACTTCGACGATCCGGCCTCGCTGAAGACGGCCTTCGCCGGCGCCGACCGGGTGCTGCTGGTCAGCACCGACAGCCTGGGCCAATGGGGAACCCGCATCGCCCAGATCCGCGCGGCCGTCGCCGCGGCGGTCGAGGCGGGCGTGAGCCATGTGCTCTACACCTCGGCCCCCGGCGCGCGGCCCCAGGCCGGCGGCGGGGTGATCGACGACCACTTCTGGAGCGAGCAGGCGATCATCGCCGCCCCGTCCCTGAACTGGACGATCCTGCGCCACAACCTCTATGCCGAGACCATCCTGCTGGGCGCGGGCCAGGCGATCGCCGGCGGGACGCTCTACGCCGCCACGGCCGGCCAGGGCCGCGCCTATGTCACCCGCGAGGACTGCGCCGCGATCGACGCCGCCGCCCTGCTGGGCGCGGAAGGCCGCCAGATCCTCGACGTCTCCGGTCCCGAGGCCCTGACCCAGGACCAGCTGGCCGCCCTGCTGGCGCAGGTCTCGGGCAAGCCGGTCGCCCACCAGGACATCCCGCTCGACGCTCTGCGCGCGGGCCTCGCCCAGGCCGGCCTGCCGAGCGTCTATGTCGACGTCCTGGCCGACTTCGACGCCCAGGCCGCAGAAGGCCAGCACGCCATCGTCACCGACGCGGTCGAGCGCCTGACCGGCAAGGCCCCCACCTCGGTCGCGACCTTCCTGGCGGCCAACAAGGCGGCCCTGGGCTAAGCGTCGCCGACCGGGCAAGCGGAACGGTCTTCGGCGTCGCGGGGTTTCTAGCGGGTCCAATTTGCATTCCCCCTGAAGGAGGAACACCCGATGAAAGTCAGCGACGCCATGACCAGCCAGGTCTCGGTCGCCCGTCCCGGCGACAGCATCCGCAAGGTCGCCGAGGTGATGGCCAAGGTCGACAGCGGCGTGGTGCCGGTGGTCGAGGATGGCAAGGTGCTGGGCCTGGTCACCGACCGCGACATCGTGCTGCGCGTGGTCGCCGAAGGCCGCAGCTTCGACAGCCCTGTGTCCGAGGTGATGAGCGACGGCGAGGTGCTGTCGGTCAAGGAAGACGACATCCTGGCCGACGCCACCGCCAAGATGGCCAACAACCAGGTCCGCCGCCTGGTGGTGCTGAACGACACCGGCCGGCTGACCGGTATTCTGTCCCTGGGCGACGTGGCCAAGGACTACGGCGCCAAGCAGGTCGGCAAGACGCTGGAGGAGATCTCGCAGGACGCCGAGGCGGCGCATTAGGCGATCAATTCGGTCGCCTTGGCCAAAAGCCGTTGAGCTCTTGCAAGGTGGTAGGGGTCACCGGTTTTTTCGTATTTGACGATCTCAGCCTTGGCTTCTTTGATTGCCGCGCATTTTCCGCGTTTCATGACGAACCTCCGTTGAAGTTCGCTCAGTCTCCAGCGCTGCTGAAGCCGGGGGGGTTAGGTCGTCGTCTGATCATTCAGATTGGTTGATTTCGTCCCCTCGCGGCTCGTGAGCATGATTCAGCGGGAGGGGGGCATAGCTTTTCAAAGAAAAAGGGCGGCTCCTTTCGGAGCCGCCCTTCGTCGTTTTGGTGATCGCGGAAGCGATTAGACCAGGGTCGGGTCGATGGTCTTGCAGGCTTCCATCAGGCCCTTCACCGACTCGACCGACTTGGCGAACATCGCCTTCTCGGCGTCGTTGGTTTCGAACTCGATGATCTTTTCAGCGCCGCCGGCGCCGATGACCACCGGCACGCCGACATAGAGGTCCGACAGGCCGTATTCGCCGTTCAGGAAGGTGGCGCACGGCAGGACGCGCTTCTTGTCCTTCAGGTAGCTGGTGGCCATGGCGATGGCGCTTTCAGCCGGGGCGTAGAAGGCCGAACCGGTCTTCAGCAGGGCGACGATCTCGCCGCCGCCCTTGCGGGTGCGCTCGACGATGGCGTCCAGCTCTTCCTGGGTCAGGAAGCCGGCCTTCACGGCGTCCGGCAGCGGCAGGCCGCCGACGGTCGAGTGACGGACCATCGGGACCATGTCGTCGCCGTGGCCGCCCAGGGTCCAGGCGTGGATGTCTTCGACCGACACGCCGGTCTTTTCGGCCAGGAAGTAGGCGAAGCGCGCCGAGTCCAGGACGCCGGCCATGCCGATGACCTTTTCCTTGGGCAGGCCCGAGAACTGCTGCAGGGCCCAGACCATCGCGTCGAGCGGGTTGGTGATGCAGATGACGAAGGCGTTCGGGGCGTGGGCCTTGATGCCTTCGCCAACGGCCTTCATGACCTTCAGGTTGATGCCCAGCAGGTCGTCGCGGCTCATGCCCGGCTTGCGCGGCACGCCGGCGGTGACGATGCAGACGTCGGCGCCGGCGATGTCGGCGTAGTCGTTGGCACCCTTCAGGGCCACGTCCTTGCCGAACACGGCCGAGGCTTCGGCGATGTCGAGCGCCTTGCCCTGCGGGGTGCCTTCGGCGATGTCGAACAGGATCACGTCGCCCAGCTCTTCGCGAGCGGCGATGTGGGCCAGGGTGCCGCCGATCATGCCGGCGCCGATAAGGGCGATCTTCGCGCGAGCCATGGTGTCTCCATCAGGCTGTGGACAGGAAATGTCGGGGCGCGGTCTACGCCCCTAGCGGCTTAGTCTCAAGCCCCCTTTCCCGTTTCGCTGCGCTGCGGCAAAACGATCACAACAACGACAAGGAGAGGCGCCGTGAGCAAGACCGATCCGGGACGGTTTTTCGAGGACTTCGAGCCGGGCCAGGTGCTGGTCCATGCGACGCCGCGCACGGTGACGGCGGGCGACGTTGCTCTCTATACGGCCTTGTACGGCCCGCGTTTTTCGCTGTTCTCGTCGGACGCATTCGCCCGGGCGAGCGGCCTGGCCGCCGCCCCCGTCGATCCCCTCGTCGCCTTCCACGTGGTGTTCGGCAAGACGGTGCCCGACATCAGCCTGAACGCCGTGGCCAACCTGGGCTACGCCGAAGGCCGGTTCCTGGCCCCCGTCTTCCCCGGCGACACCCTGACGGCGACCTCCGAAGTGATCGGCCTGAAAGAAAATTCGAACGGCAAGACCGGGGTCGTCTATGTCCGCACCACGGGGACCAGCCAGCGCGGCGAGGCGGTGCTGTCCTATGTGCGTTGGGTGATGGTGCGAAAGCGCGATCCGTCGGCCGTGGTCGAGGGCCAGTCGGTTCCGGACCTGGCCAAGGCGGTCGCGCCTTCGGACCTGGTCGTTCCGGCGGGGCTGGATTTCTCAGGCTACGACTGGTCGCTGGCCGGCGCCCCGCACGCCTTCGAGGACTACGCGGTCGGCGAGAAGATCGACCATGTCGACGGCATGGCGGTGGAGGAGGCCGAGCACCAGATGGCCACGCGGCTGTGGCAGAACACGGCCAAGGTGCACTTCAACCAGTTCGAGCGATCGAAAGACCCGTCGGGCCGGCGGCTCGTCTATGGCGGGGTGGTGATCTCGACGGCCAAGGCCCTGTCGTTCAACGGCCTGCAGAACGCCGGCCTGATCCTGGGGATCAACGGCGGTCGGCACGTGGCGCCGTTCTTCGCCGGCGCGACGGTGTTCGCCTGGAGCGAGGTGCTCGACAAGGCGGATCTGGGAGGCGTCGGCGCCCTGCGGCTGCGGCTGGTGGCGACCAAGGATCGGCCCTGTACGGATTTCCCCGACAAGGACAGCGAGGGGGTCTATGACCCGGCCGTGATCCTCGACTTCGACTATTGGGCGGCGGTTCCGAAACGTGGCTGACTTCGATTTGCATCCGGCCTTCCCGGCCTCCTCGCACGCCGTCGGCGAGCTGCCGCTCTGCCACGTGCGCCTGCACGACGACGCCCGCTATCCGTGGCTGGTGCTGATCCCCCGCGCTGACGGCCTGGTCGAGATCGAGGACCTGTCGCCGGAGGGCCGCATCGCCCTGACCGAGGAGATCGTCGCCCTCGGCGCGGCGGTGCGGGCCGTGGCGGCGGTGCTGGGCGTGGCGGTCGACAAGCTGAACGTCGGCGCCCTGGGCAACGTCACCCCGCAGCTGCACGTCCACGTGCTGGGCCGCCGCGACGGCGATCCGGCCTGGCCGGGGCCGGTGTGGGGGCACAGCGCGGGGGTGAGTTATGCAGAGGACGTGCGGACGGCGGCGATCGCGGCGGCGCGCGAGGCGCTCAACCTCTGACCCCTCTCCCCTTGCGGGAGAGGGTGGCCTCTGAAGGAGGTCGGGTGAGGGGTCTCTCAGAACTGTCGGACAGGGCTTTCGACCCCTCATCCGTCGGCTT
Source organism: Caulobacter sp. GW821-FHT10C03 (assembly GCF_059415485.1). Classification (NCBI taxonomy): domain Bacteria; kingdom Pseudomonadati; phylum Pseudomonadota; class Alphaproteobacteria; order Caulobacterales; family Caulobacteraceae; genus Caulobacter; species Caulobacter sp. GW821-FHT10C03. The sequence continues at coordinate 171,817 of NZ_JBWKNI010000002.1, forward strand.
CGCCGCCACCTTCTCCCGCAAGGGGAGAAGGATCAGAAGAGGCTCGCCACGCCCAGCCCCGCCGCGAAGGCCAGCGCCGTGGCGGCGGCGCCGGCCAGGAACCACGGCCAGGCCGGGCGTTTCTCGACGATCACCGTGGGCGGGGCCGGCGGCTGTTCGGCGTAGCGGGCCATGGCGCGCAGGGCGCGCACGGCCTCGTCGGCCAGTTCCTTCATCCGCGCCACCGGCGACAGCTCGCGGGCGATCCAGCGGCTGACGACGGGATTGGCGGCGTCCCACAGGTCGTGGGTCGGGTCGATACGGCGGGCCACGCCCTCGACCGTGACCATGGTCTTCTGCAGCAGCACGAGCTCGGGCCGCAGGGCCATTTCGAACAGGGCGGTGATCTCGAACAGCTGGGCCAGCAGCCGGCCCATCGACACGTCGCGGGCGTCGCGGCCGAATACCGGCTCGCCGACGGCGCGCAGGGCCTGGGCGAAGGCGTCCATGTCCTGGTGGGCGGGCACGTAGCCGGCGTCGAAATGCACCTTGGCCACCCGCGTGTAGTCGCGACGCAGGAAGCCGTAGAGGATCTCGGCCAGGTACTTGCGCTCGGCCGGACCCAGGCGCCCGACGATGCCGTAGTCGACGGCGGTGATGGCGGCCGGGGCGCTGACGAAGAGATTGCCTTCGTGCAGGTCGGCGTGGAAGAGGCCGTGGTCCAGGGCCTGGGCCAGGAAGCCGCGGGTGACGTTCTCGGCCAGGGCCTTGCGGTCCAGGCCTTCCTGTTCGAGCGCCTTGGGGTCCGACAGCGGCACGCCGTTCGCCCAGGCCAGGGTCAGCACCCGCTTGCCGACGCCGTCCCAGACCACGGCCGGGGCGCGCATGTGGACGTCCTGGGCCATCGCCTCGCCGAGTTCGGCCGCGCCGGCCGCCTCGAAGCGCAGGTCCATCTCAAGATCGAGCGCCCGGATCACCACCTCGACGAACTCGCGCGGGCGCAGGCGGCGGGCGGCGGGAACCAGGCGGTGCGACAGGTCGGCGGCCAGGCGCAGGGTCTCGCTGTCCTGCGCCACGCGGCGCTCGATGCCGGGGCGCAGCACCTTCACGGCCACCTTGGCGCCGTCGTGCAGGGTCGCCTCGTGGGCCTGGGCCAGCGAGGCGGCGCCGACCGCCTCGCCGAACGTCGCGTAGAGGCTTTCGATGCTGCGGCCGAGGTTGCGCTCGATCTCGGCGCGGGCGATTGGCGTCGGGAACGGCGGCAGCCGATCCTTCAGGTGCGACAGGTCCTCGGCGAACACCGCGCCGAAGATGTCGGCCCGGGTCGACAGGAACTGGCCCATCTTGATGGCGACGGGCCCCTGGCCTTCCAGCACGCGGGCCAAGCGCTCGCCCGGACGACCCTGGCGGCTCTTGCCGCCGGCGAACAGACGCAGGAACCGGCCGGCCAACCGCGCCGACGGCGGCAGCAGCGGCTCGACCTCGCGCGGAACCAGGGCGTCGGCGCGCACCAGGCGCCAGCCGGCGCCGATCAGGCGGACGAACGCGGACAGGCGTTGCATGGGACTAGAGCGCCCAACCCTGGTGCAGGGCCGCCACGCCGCCGGTGAAGTTGGTGTAGGTGGCCCGCTTGAAGCCGGCCGCCTCGATCATCGACAGGAAGGTCTTCTGGTCGGGGAAGCGGCGGATGCTCTCGACCAGGTACTGATAGGCGTCGCGGTCCTTGGCGACCCATTCGCCGACCTGCGGGATGACCTTGAAGCTGTAGGCGTCATAGGCCTTGGCGAGGGCCTCGGTCGCGGGGCGCGAGAATTCCAGGCACAGGAAGCGGCCGCCGGGCTTGAGCACCCGGCGCGCCTCGCGCAGGGCCGCGTCGATGTCGGTGACGTTGCGGATGCCGAACGAGATGACATAGGCGTCGGCATAGGCGTCGGGCAGCGGCAGGCGCTGGGCGTCGCCCACGGTCCAGGTGATCTCGGGCTCGCCGCCCTTCTCGATCCCGGCCATGATCATTTCGGCGTTGTAGTCGACGATGTTGATGGTCGCGTCCGGACCGCCGCGGCGCTGCTGCGCGTTGCGGGCCATCTTTGCGAAGCGGCGGGCCATGTCGCCGGTGCCGCCGGCGCAGTCGATGATGATCTCGCCCGGCTGCGGATTGAGCCTGGCCGCGACCGCGTCCTTCCAGAGCCGGTGCACGCCGCCGCTCATCAGGTCGTTCATCAGGTCGTAGTTCTTGGCGACGCGGTCGAAGACCCCGCGCACCAGACCCGCCTTCAGGGCGGGATCGACGTCCTTGAATCCGAAAGTGGCGGAGGGCTTGCTCATGACGTCTACGGGTCGGGCTCTCTATATGATCTTCGCCTATTAGACCGCGCCTTGCGTCGCGTCACCGTCTTAAGGAGCCGTCTTGCCCGAACTGCCCGAAGTCGAGACCGTCCGCCGGGGGCTGGAGCCCGTCCTGTCCGGCGCCCGCCTGATCCGTGTGCGCGCCAACCGTCCCGACCTGCGCTTTCCCCTGCCCGAGGGCTTCGTCCAGCGGCTGACGGGCGCGAAAATCCTGCGTCTGGACCGGCGGGCGAAATACCTGCTGGCCCCGCTCGACCGCGGCGACACGCTCATCATGCACCTTGGCATGACCGGCAGGTTCGAGATCGCCGCGCCTGAAGGATCCGTGCGGCCCGGCGACTTCGCCCGCGAGGTCAAGCCCGACGACAAGCACGCCCACGTCGTCTTCGAGACCGAAGAGGGCGCGACCGTCACCTATTACGATCCGCGCCGGTTCGGCTTCATGGACCTGATCGCCACCGACCGCGTCGATCGCCACCCCTGGTTCGCCACGATGGGGCCCGAGCCCCTGTCGGAGGCCTTCGACGCCAAGACGCTGGTGAAGGCCTTCGGCGGCCGCAAGCAGGGACCCAAGACCCTGCTGCTCGACCAGAAGACCGTGGCGGGCCTGGGCAACATCTATGTCTGCGAGGCCCTGCACCGCTCGGGGATCTCGCCGTTCAAGCCGTCGGGTCAGATCGCCGGCAAGCGGCTGGGGCCGCTGACCACGGCCATCAAGGAGGTGCTGGCCGAGGCCGTCGAGGTCGGCGGCTCGTCGCTGAAGGACTTCGCGGCCGCCGACGGGGCGCTGGGCTATTTCCAGCATCGCTTCCGGGTCTATGACCGCGAGGGCGAGCCGTGCCCGACCCCCGGCTGCAAGGGCGTGATCGCCCGCGAGGTGCAGGCGGGGCGTTCGACCTTCTTCTGCCCCGTTTGTCAGAAATGACCCTGACCGCGCCTTGCTGAGCTAGGGCGCGGCTTTCCGGTGGGTTCGATGTTCCGCTCGCTTCTCGTTGCTCTGGCGGCCCTCCTGGCGACGCCCGCCTTGGCCGAGCCCGCCATGTGGACGGTGCGCGACGCGGATTCCGAGATCGTGCTGTTCGGCTCGATGCACGTGCTGCCCAAGGACCTGGACTGGAAGCCGCCGGCCCTGGACGCGGCGCTGTCGAAGGCCGACGACCTGTGGTTCGAACTGCCGATGGACGTCGCCGCCGACCAGCGGATGCAGGCCCTGGCCGGCGCCTATGGCTTGCTGCCGCCCGGTCAGACCCTGACCTCGCGTCTCAAGCCCCGCGCCGCCGCCCGCCTGCGCAAGCTGGCCGATCGCCTCTCCGTGCCGATGAGCGAGCTGGAGCGCCTGCAGCCCTGGATGGCCGAGGTGCGGCTGACCACGGCCGCCTTCGCCCAGGACCAGGGCCTGGCCGAGGACGGGGTCGAGCGGCGGCTGCAGGCGGCCGCGCCGCCGACCGTCATTCGCAAGGCCTTCGAGACCCCCGACCAGCAGATGGCTCTGTTCGCCGGCGCCTCGCAGGCCGACCAGGTCAAGACCCTGAACGTCACGGTCAGGCAGCTGGAAAAGGATCCCGGCGCCTATCGCCGGCTGGTCGCGGCGTGGTCGAAGGGCGACCAGAAGGCGCTCGAGCGCGCCGTCGTCGGCGGAATGCGGAAATCTTCGCCCGCCCTCTATCGCCGTTTCATCGTCGAGCGTAACGCACGGTGGATGGACGCCCTGCAAGCGCGCCTGGCCGGGTCCGGCCGGACGGTGGTGGTGGTCGGCGCCGGGCACCTGCTGGGTCCCGACGGCCTGCCCGCCCGCCTGCGCGCGCTGGGCTATGACGTACAAGGGCCGCGATAGACGGCCAGGACTTGAGGAAGGACGGCCGATGGCCTTTGAGACCCTGATCGTCGAACGCCCCGAAACCGCGCCCGGCGTGGCGCTGATCCGCCTGAACCGGCCCGAGGCCCTGAACGCGCTCAACAGCGTGCTGCTGACCGAGCTTGGCCAGGCGCTGGCGGACGCCCAGAACGACGACGGCGTCGGCTGCATCGTGCTGACCGGCTCGCCCAAGGCCTTCGCCGCCGGGGCCGACATCAAGGAGATGTCGGAGAAGTCCTATGCCGAGATGTTCAAGGCCGACTTCTTCACCGCCCAGGCCCGGGCGATCGAGACCATCCGCAAGCCGATCATCGCCGCGGTGGCCGGCTACGCCCTGGGCGGCGGCTGCGAGCTGGCGATGATCTGCGACTTCATCCTGGCCGCCGACACGGCGAAGTTCGGCCAGCCGGAGATCAATCTCGGCGTCGCCCCCGGCATCGGCGGCACCCAGCGCCTGACCCGCTTCGTCGGCAAGTCCAAGGCCATGGACATGATCCTGACCGGCCGGATGATGGACGCGGCCGAGGCCGAGCGTTCAGGCCTGGTCTCGCGAGTCTTCCCCGCCGACCAGCTGGTCGACGAGGCCCTGAAGGTCGCGGCCAAGATCGCCGCCCAGTCGCCGCTGGCCGTGGCGATGAACAAGGAGCTGGTCAACGCCGCCTACGAGACGACCCTGACCACCGGCGTGGCGCTGGAGCGCCGCCTCTTCCACTCGCTGTTCGCCTTCGACGACCAGAAGGAAGGAATGGCGGCCTTCGTCGAGAAGCGCAAACCGGCGTTCAAGGGTTCGTGAAGCTGGGCCGTGGCCCAGCGGCGAAGAATCCCCATGTGGATGGATTGACCCGATCCCGGGGTTCCCGTATATCCGCGCGCTCTTGATTTTTCCTGCTTCGCGGCCGCCCGCGTGGCTGTCCGTTTGAAGGTCCAACTCATGGCCAATAATCCCGGCGCCAAGAAAGCGATCCGCAAGATCGCCCGTCGCACCGAAGTGAACACCGCTCGCCGTTCGCGCGTGCGCACCTTCCTGCGCAAGTTCGAAGACGCCCTGGCCGCCGGCGACGTCGCCGTCGCCAAGGCCGCCTTCGTCGAGGCGCAATCGGAACTGATGCGCGCCGTTTCGAAGGGCGTCGTCCATCCGAACACCGGCTCGCGGAAGGTGTCTCGCCTGGCCGCCCGCCTGAAGAAGCTGGACAAGGCCGCCGCCTAAGTCCAGATCGCGAACGAACGCCGTTCGTTTAGCGAAATCAAAGACTTGTAAGAGCCGATCGGGGAAACTCGGTCGGCTTTTGCTTTGTCTATGTACCCCTATACCTGCCCCTCAGGTCGTCGAACGAAACTCTCTAAAACGGCATTCCCTTGACGAGCGAGGAGGTCTCGCGAGTCAACAGAAATATCCGCGATCGGACGCAAGTTTTCCGTTTGACCGGCGGGGGCCGGTGGCTAGTTTAAGCGTCTCAACGCTCTCCCAGTCTTTGACGACAGCGGCGGCGGCGAACACCATGCGTTCGCCGGTTAAGCCCCTGTGTGTCTTCAATAAATGTGGGGGTAGTGTTTGAGCACGGTCGTGCGCCATGGGGGGCTTGCGACCGGCAATCTGTAATTGTGTGTATGCAGGCGCGAGGCGGTGAACTGATGTCGATCAAGGTCGGGGTGGCCAGTCAGGAATTGTCGGCTGCGTATGCGGCTGTCACGCGCGAGCCTGCTGGCATCGTCTGGAACAAGGTCTGCGTCTCGCTGAAGCGCGAACTGGGCGACGCCGCCTTCGGTTCGTGGATCGCGCCCGCCGTGCTGCGTGAAACGCAAGGCGGCGACGTCGTCCTCGTCACCCCCACGGGCATCGCCCGCGACTGGATCCGTCGCAGCGCCTGGCGCCGCATCGGCGAGCTGTGGGCCGCCGGCGACGCCGTGGGCCGCCGCCTCGATCTGAAGTCGCGCCTCGAATTCGAAGCCTCGGCCGACGCCGCCTCGGCCACCGCCGGCGCCGTCTATGTCGAAGCCAAGGCCCAGCCGATCGAGATCGTGCTGCCGGTCTCCAGCGACGTCCCCGCCGCGCCCGCCCCGGCCGCCGGCAAGACCTCGCCGGTCCAGGGCCTGCAGGAACGCTTCACCTTCGACACCTTCGTCCCCGGTCCGGCCAACGAATTCGCCCACGCCGTGGCGCGCCGCGTCGCCAGCTGGGCCGACGGCCACTTCAACCCGGTGCTGTTCCACGGCCCCTACGGCTTCGGCAAGACGCACCTGCTGAACGCCCTGGCCTGGGAAGCCATGCGCAACGCGCCCAACAAGCGCGTCGTGTACCTGACCGCCGAGCGCTTCCTGTCGACCTTCGTGCGCGCGGTCATGGATCGCCAGACCACGGCGTTCAAGGACGAGCTGCGCGGCGCCGACCTGCTGATCATCGACGACGTGCACTTCATCGCCGGCAAGCAGTCGAGCCAGGAAGAGCTGTTCCACACCCTGACCGCCCTCGTCGAGGACGGCCGCCGGGTGGTGTTCTCGGCCGACCGGCCGCCCTCGGCCATGACCGAGATGGACGCCCGCCTGCGCTCGCACCTGTCGGCGGGCCTGGTCTGCGGCCTGGAGCCGGCCGACCGCTCGCTGCGCCTGGGCATCCTGGAGCGCAAGATCGAGGCGCTGGGCCGCGCCCAGGGCTTCGTCGGCGCCGTGCGTCCCGAAGTGCTGCAGTTCCTGGCCGACCGCTTCACCGACAGCGTCCGCGAGCTGGAAGGCGCGCTGAACACCCTGACGGCCCGCGCCGGCGAGCGCCTGCCGCGCCTGACGCTGGACGAGGTCCAGGCGATCCTGCGCCCGCACCTGCGCGGCGGCGAAAAGCGGATCACCATCGACGACATCCAGAAGGCCACGTCCGAGCACTACGGCATGAAGCAGGCCGACCTGCTCAGCGAGCGCCGCAACCGCGCCATCGCCCGTCCGCGCCAGGCGGCCATGTGGCTGGCCAAGCAGCTGACCACCCGCTCGCTGCCGGACATCGGCCGTCGCTTCGGCGGTCGCGACCACACCACCGTCCTGCACGCCGTGCGCCGCATCGAGGCCCTGCGCCAGGACGACGCCGTGCTCAGCCAGGACCTGGAGACCATCACCCGCAAGCTGCGCGGCTGATCGGACTTCCGAGACGACCGTGAAGGGGCCGCTCCGCAAGGGGCGGCCTTTTTTCATGGTCCTTCTCCCCTTGCGGGAGAAGGTGGCGGCCGAAGGCCGTCGGATGAGGGGTCGATAGTCCTGTCGGCCTGGCGCCCCGCCTCGACCGCCGCACGCAGCTTTGATTTTTGAGAGACCCCTCACCCGACCCGCTTCGCGGGCCACCCTCTCCCGCAAGGGGAGAGGGATCTCCTAAGCCGGCCGCGCCCGCCTGAGCGTCAGGTTGATCCGCCCTCCGCCCGGCACGAGCCGCGAGCTCCCCGGCAGGATCCGGTCGACCCCGTGGAAGGCCAGGCGCGCGGGACCCGACAGCCGGCAGACGTCGCCGGACGCCAGCCGCACCGAGCGCGTCGGGTCCTTGCGCGAGGTTCCGCCGATGCGGAACACGGCGGTGTCGCCCAGCGAGAGCGACAGCACCGGAAAGCGCGGGTCGGCCTCGTCGCGGTCCTGGTGCAGGCCCATGCGGGCCTCGGGGCCGTAGAGGTTGACCAGGCAGGCGTCGGGCGGGACCTCGGCGTCGCCCAGCCGCGCCCAGAGATCGAGCAGGGTCTGGGGGATTTCCGGCCAGCGCGCGCCGGTGCCCGGATGGCGGTCGGTATAGCGGTAGCCGCCAGCGTCGCTGGTCCAGCCCAGGGGGCCGAGGCTGGTCATGGCCACGCTCATCGCCTTGCCGTAGGGCGTGGCGTAGTGGGCCGGCGGCGCGCTTTCGGCGGCCGCCAGCACGGCTTCGATCAGCGCCTGCTGGGCGTCCGGCGACAGCAGGCCGGGCCAGAGATCGAAGCCGGGAACGAGGCTGACGGGGTTCATCATTACGCGGAATTAATGCCGCCCAGCGGCCGGATGGGTGTTGGTTTCGCGCCAAGCGGCCGTTGGCCGCACGATCGTTGCATACCAGGGCCGTACATGCGTCGTCTTCTGTCCACCGCCGCGGCGGTCGCGTTGCTTTTCGCCTCCGAAGCCGCTCTCGCGGCGACCGCCGGCGCTCAAGGGACCAAGGGCGCGACGCCCGCCACGGTCACCACCCAGCTGCCGCGCAACGCCCATCCGATCCACTACGACCTGTCGTTCACGCCCGACGCGGCCAAGATGAGCTTCACCGCCTCGGTGAAGATCGCCGTCGAGGTGACCCAGCCGACCCGCACCCTGACCCTGCAGGCGGCCGACCTGACCTTCGCCAAGGCCGCCATCGACGGCAAGCCGGCGGCCATCAAGGTCGACGACGAGGCCCAGACCGTGACCTTCACCCTGGCCGCGCCCCTGGCCAAGGGCAAGCACCTGCTGACCGCCGACTACGCCGGCAAGATCTACACCCAGGCCGCGGGCCTGTTCGCCCTCGACTACGACACCGAGGAGGGCTCCAGGCGCGCCCTCTACACCCAGTTCGAGAACTCCGACGCCCGCCGGTTCATCCCCTCGTGGGACGAGCCGTTCCACAAGGCCACGTTCAGCGTCGAGGCGACCATTCCCACCGGCCAGATGGCCCTGGGCAACATGCCGGTCGCCAAGAGCGTGGATCTGGGCGGCGGCAAGACCCGCGTCACCTTCGCCACCTCGCCCAAGATGTCGACCTACCTGCTGTTCTTCGGCCTGGGCGAGTTCGACCGCGCCAGCATCAAGTCCGCCGGCGTCGACATCGGCGTGGTCACCAAGAAGGGCGACCTGCCCAAGGCCAGGTTCGCCCTGGAGTCGGCCGGGCCGCTGGTGGCCTGGTACAACGACTATTTCGGCGTCGATTACCCGCTGCCGGTGCTCGACCACATCGCGGCGCCTGGCCGTAGCCAGTTCTTCAGCGCCATGGAGAACTGGGGGGCGATCTTCTATTTCGAATACGCCCTGCTGATGGATCCGGCGATCTCGACCCAGCGCGACGCCCAGAACGTCTACACCACCATCGCCCACGAGACCGCCCACCAGTGGTTCGGCAACCTGGTGACCATGGCCTGGTGGGACGACCTGTGGCTCAACGAAGGCTTCGCCTCGTGGATGGAGGGCCGGGCCACCGAGAAGTTCCATCCCGAATGGAACTCGCAGTTGGGCGCGGTGGCGGGGCGCGAATACGCCATGAACCTCGACGGCCTTTCCTCCACCCACCCGGTGGTGCAGCACGTCGAGACGGTCGAGCAGGCCAGCCAGGCCTTCGACGGCATCACCTACCAGAAGGGCGAGGCGGTGATCCGCATGCTCGAGGGCTATGTCGGCGAGGACGCCTGGCGCAGCGGCGTGCGCGCCTACATCAAGGCCCACGCCTACGGCAACACGGTCAGCGACGACCTGTGGAAGGCGGTCGAGGCCTCGGCCGGCAAGCCGATCACCGCCATCGCCCACGACTTCACCCTGCAGCCGGGCGTGCCGCTGATCCGCGTCGAGGGCGGCGCCTGCCAGGCCGGCAAGCAGGTGCTGACCCTGACCCAGGGCGAGTACAGCAAGGACTTCCCGAACAAGAAGCCCCTGGCCTGGCGCGTGCCGGTCAACGCCAAGGCGCTGGACGGCTCGGTCGTCGCCAAGACCGTGGTCGAGGGCGGCAAGGCCAGCCTGACGGTCGAGGGCTGCGGCCCGGTCGTCGTCAACGCCGGCCAGAGCGGCTACTACCGCACCCTCTACGCCCCGGCCCGCTTCCAGGCGCTGGCGGCCGATTTCGGCAAGCTGCCGGCCATCGACCAGCTGGGCCTGCTGTCCGACGCCTGGGCCATGGGCACGGCGGGCCAGCAGGGCGCGGCCGACGCCCTGGACCTGATCGCCGCTGCGCCGGCCGACGCCGATCCGCAGGTGCTGTCCAAGGTGGCCGGCGTGCTGTCGGCCATCGACGGCTACTACCAGGGCCAGCCCGAGCGCGCCGCCTTCCGCAAGCTGGCCGTCGCGCGCCTGGCGCCGATGCTGGATCGCGTGGGCTGGACGCCCAAGGCCGGCGAGCCGGATCCCGTCGCCATCCTGCGCGGCGACCTGATCGCCACCCTGGGCGAACTGGGCGACCCGGCGGTGGTCGCCGAGGCGCAGCGGCGCTTCGCCGCCGACAAGACCGATCCGTCGGCGATCCCCGGTCCGCTGCGCAAGGCGATCCTCGGCGTCGTGGCGGTCAACGCCGACGCGGCGACCTGGGACGCGATCCACGCCCGGGCGGCGGCCGAGAAGACTCCGCTGGTCCGCGCCCAGCTCTACAGCCTGCTGGCCTCGGCCCGCGACGAGGCCCTGGCCCGCAAGGCGCTCGACCTGGCCCTGACCGCCGAGCCCGGCGAGACCAACGCCTCGAGCATGATCTCGGGCGTGGCCGGCCACCATCCGGATCTGGCCTTCGACTTCGCCGCCGCCCACAAGGACGCGGTCAACGACAAGGTCGACAACGGCGCCCGCACCCGCTTCATCCCCAGCCTCGCCACCGCCTCGGGCAAGCCGGAGACGGCCGCCAGGCTGAAGGTTTGGGCGGCGGCGAACCTGGCCGAAGGCTCGCGCAAGGAGGCCGACAAGGCGATCGCGGCCATCGAATATCGGGCCAAGGTGCGGTCCGAGCGCCTGCCGGCGATCACCGCCTGGGTCGCCAAGGCCGGCTGAACGGGCCTTTCAAAGCATCGCCGCAGCGTCGACAGCCCGACGCTGCGGCCTTCTGTCTTGCAGATTCCCCTTCTTTCCCTGCGGGAATGGGCTTGCGGGTCGCTGCGTATCCCCCATATCGGGCATCGAAGCGGGGTTGACGGGCTCGTCAACTTCGATTGAACCCTCTCCTTTCGCCCGTTCGCGGGCGGCAGGATTTTGGATCAACGCGACCAACGGGGACGGACCGAGAAAAACCGGGGCGCTTTCATGAGGCCCTTGTCACCGCCGTCCGCCATTCGAGGAGCTGCAGGCACCACACATGAGCAAGATTATCGGTATCGACCTTGGCACCACGAATTCGTGCGTGGCCATCATGGACGGCAAGAACCCGAAGGTGATCGAGAACGCCGAAGGCGCTCGCACCACCCCGTCGGTGGTCGGCTTCCTTGAGGACGGCGAGCGCCTGGTCGGCCAGCCCGCCAAGCGCCAGGCCGTGACCAACCCGACCAACACCCTGTTCGCGATCAAGCGCCTGATTGGCCGCAACGCGAACGACCCGGTGGTCGAGAAGGACAAGGGCATGGTGCCCTACGAGATCGTCAAGGGTCCGACCGGCGACGCCTGGGTCAAGGCCCACGGCAAGGACTACTCGCCCCAGGAAGTCTCGGCCTTCATCCTGCAGAAGATGAAGGAAGCCGCCGAAGCCCACCTCGGCGAGCCGGTCTCCAAGGCCGTCATCACCGTTCCGGCCTACTTCAACGACGCCCAGCGCCAAGCCACCAAGGACGCCGGCAAGATCGCCGGCCTGGAAGTGCTGCGCATCATCAACGAGCCGACCGCGGCTGCCCTGGCCTACGGCCTGGACAAGAACGACGGCAAGAAGATCGCCGTCTATGACCTCGGCGGCGGCACCTTCGACGTCTCGATCCTGGAGATCGGCGACGGCGTGTTCGAGGTGAAGTCGACCAACGGCGACACCTTCCTGGGCGGCGAGGACTTCGACCTTCGGATCGTCGACTACCTGGCCGACGAGTTCAAGAAGGAGCAGGGCGTCGACCTGCGCAAGGACAAGCTGGCTCTCCAGCGCCTGCGCGAAGAGGCGGAAAAGGCCAAGAAGGAGCTGTCCTCGACGGCTCAGTACGAGGTCAACCTGCCGTTCATCAGCATGAACGCCTCGGGCCCGCTGCACCTGAACATCAAGCTGTCGCGCGCCAAGCTGGAAGCCCTGGTCGACGACCTGATCGCCCGCACCATCGGTCCGTGCGAACAGGCCCTCAAGGACGCCGGCCTGAAGAAGAGCGACATCGACGAAGTGATCCTGGTCGGCGGCATGAGCCGCATGCCCAAGGTCCAACAGGCGGTACAGGACTTCTTCGGCCGCGAACCCCACAAGGGCGTGAACCCCGATGAAGTCGTGGCGCTGGGCGCGGCCGTTCAGGCCGGCGTGCTGCAAGGCGACGTCAAGGACGTGCTGCTGCTCGACGTGACCCCGCTGACGCTGGGCATCGAGACCCTGGGCGGCGTGTTCACCCCGCTGATCGAGCGCAACACCACCATCCCGACCAAGCGCTCGCAGACCTTCTCGACCGCCGACGACAACCAGTCGGCCGTGACCATCCGCGTGTTCCAGGGCGAACGCCCGATGGCCGTGGACAACAAGATCCTCGGCCAGTTCGACCTGGTGGGCATCCCGCCGGCGCCGCGCGGCGTGCCGCAGATCGAGGTCACGTTCGACATCGACGCCAACGGCATCGTCCAGGTCCACGCCAAGGACAAGGCGACCAACAAGGAGCACTCGATCCGCATCCAGGCCAACGGCGGCCTGTCGGACGCGGACATCGAGCGCATGGTCAAGGAAGCCGAGGCCAACAAGGCCGCCGACGAGCAGAAGAAGAAGCTGGTCGAGGCCAAGAACCAGGGCGAGGCGATCCTGCACTCGACCGAGAAGGCCCTGGCCGATCACGGCGACAAGGTCGGCGCGCCCGAGAAGGCCGCCATCGAGACCGGCATCACCGAGCTGAAGGCCGCTCTGGAAAGCGAAGACGTCGAGGCCATCCAGGCCAAGACCCAGGCGCTGATCCAGGCCTCGATGAAGCTGGGCGAAGCCATGTACGCCTCGCAGCAGGACGGCGAGGGCGCTGACGGCGCGCAAGCCGCCGCGGACGACGGCGTGGTCGACGCCGAGTTCGAGGAAGTCGACGGCAACGACAAGCCGGCCGCGTGACCAAGGGTTGCGGGGAACCCGGGCGCGAACGTCTTGCGCCGGGGTTCCCCGTCCCCCACCTCATCCGGGTGTCAGTAGCGATCAGGCCGATGTCGAAAGCTCTTCCATCGCCGCGCTCCCCAGGGGCGCATAGCGCGTCCCGTCGTTGCAATCGCAGGGTTGCGTCGGTAGATTTCCCTAATCTTATGGTTGGGGGATATCATGAAGCGTCTCGTCGTCCTGCTGCTGGGACTGATGCTGCTCGTGCCGACGGCGGCGAGCGCCGCGCGCTTCGGCAAGCGGGAAGAGGTCCAGCGGATCGCGCCGGTCTCGCTTCCCGGGCCGAGCGGCGAGCGCCTCTATCTGGGCAACAAGATCACCACCTACTGGCTGGGCGGCGGCCTCTATCTGAAGGACGACGGCTACGTCTTGGGCGTGGCCGGGGACGACAAGGCCTACTACGTCCTGACGCCGGAAAAGATCGCCATCGCCCAGAAGGCCGGGCTTCTGCCCGACCCGCTTCCCGCCTATCAGATCCATCCCATTCAATATCTGCTTGGCTATTCGTTCTGGCTCGTTCTGGTCGTCGTCATCGCCTGGAGCCTGATCCAGGCGGCCTGGCAGAAATCCCGAGCCGTGACGCGGCGAAAGCCTGGAACAGCGTTAACCTGACGCGGAGCGGTCGAGCCGTTTTCCGCGGCGAGATGTAAGGCCGATGCGCGACTATTACGAAATCCTCGGCGTGAACCGGACCTGCGACGACGCGGGCCTGAAGTCCGCCTTCCGCAAGCTGGCGATGCAGCACCACCCGGACCGCAACGGCGGTTGCGAGGACGCCAGCGGGCGGTTCAAGGAGATCAACGAGGCCTATTCGGTTCTCTCCGATCCGCAGAAGCGCGCCGCCTACGACCGCTTCGGCCACGCCGGCGTCAACGGCCCGCAGGGCGGCCCCGGCGGCGGCCAGGGCTTCGACGCCAGCGACATCTTCGGCGACGTGTTCGGGGATGTCTTCGGCGAGATGTTCGGCGGCGGCCGTCGCCAGTCCAATGGCCCGCAACGGGGCCAGGACCTGCGCTACGATCTGGAGATCAGCCTCGAGCAGGCCTATGCCGGCGCCGAGGTCGAGATCACCGTCCCCGCGGCCATGACCTGCGAGGTCTGCGACGGCTCGGGCGCCAAGCCCGGCACCAGCCCCACCGTCTGCGGCTCGTGCGGCGGCGGCGGCCGCGTGCGCGCCACCCAAGGGTTCTTCTCGGTCGAGCGCGCCTGCCCCCGCTGCGGCGGCTCGGGCCGCCTGGTGCTCGACCCCTGCGCCGGCTGCCATGGCCACGGCCAGGTCCGCAAGGAACGCATCCTGTCGGTGCGCATCCCGGCCGGCGTCGACGACGGCGCCCGCATCCGCCTGGCGGGCGAGGGCGACGCCGGCGTGCGCGGCGGCCCGCGCGGCGACCTCTACCTCTTCCTGTCGGTGACCCCGCACGAGCTCTTCGAGCGCGACGGTCTCGACCTCCTCTGCACCGTGCCGGTGCCGATGACGGTCGCGGCCCTCGGCGGCGAGATCGAGGCCCCGTGCCTGAAGGGCGGCGAGACCTGCGACGGCACCTGCCGCGTCAGCGTCAAGGTTCCCGAAGGCGCCCAGACCGGCAAGACCGTGCGCCTTAAGGGCAAGGGCATGCCGTCGCTGCGCAACCGCCAGCGCGGCGACCTTGTGGTCGAGCTGTTCGTCGAAACCCCGACCCACCTGTCGGCCCGGCAGAAGGAGCTCCTCAAGGAGCTGGCCGGCCTGTGCGACGACAAGCAGAACCCCAAGTCGGCCAACTTCGTCGGCAAGGCCAAGCGCTTCTGGGAAGAAGTGACGGGGAGCTGAGGCCGCACGGCCCTGATATGGTTTCGGGACAGGCCCGCCCTCGTGGCGGGCCTTTTCGTGTCTGAACGGGCCTAGAGATCGGTCCGGCGATCGGCCTTCAAGGCGTGGATCAGGCCGAAGAGCCCGCCGATCAGGATCGCGGCGGCCAGGATCGTCGCCGTGCCGGCGTCCGAGCGGGCGAAACGGCCGGCGTCGTCCACCGCCCGGGTGATCCTGGCCCCGGCCTGCACCAGGGCGGCGGGCGGCTCGAACAGCGGCGAGGGCGGCGGAACACTGAAGGTGACCGGGATGGTCACCTCCTTCTGGTCGATCAGTTCGGGCGGCGGCGAGGTCATCAGGAACTCGGCCGACAGGCGCACCGCCGCCTGGCCGAAGCCATAGCCCTCGGGTGTTTCCTTGATGGCTTCGCAGTTGTTCAGCCGTCCCGCGATCCCGACCTTGCAGCGGATGACGGCCGAACCGCCGACCTCGTCCTTCTGCGCCTGCTCCGGATAGTACTCGGCCATCTGATCGGCCGTCGGCTTGCGCAGCCAGTCGGGCCTGTAGGTGCTCGTCCCGCTATTCCCGTCGCCGCTCATGCCGCCCCCGCGTTCGGCTGAAGCTTAGGGAGGGGGACTGGCTCGGGCAATCGCACTTATTGCGGGGGATCCCACAGGGGATGGCTATCGGTCGTGGCATTTTTGTTCTATCAATGTTCTTATTCACCGAGGGCGACGAACTTGGAGCAGGATCAAGCAACGCCGGTTCATCTGATCGAAGATGACAACGGTCATCGCTTCCTGATCTACGCGACCGAAAGCGGCGTCAGCGTCGAACTGCGCCATGACGGCGACGCTCTCTGGATGACCCAGGCCCAGATGGCGCAGCTGTTTGGGCGGGACCCTTCCGTCATCTATCGTCACGTCACCAACATCCTCGACGAAGGCGAACTGGCAGAAGCGAATAACTTGCAAAAAATGCAAGTAATTGGCGCGGGGCGTCCCGGCACCCTCTACAGCCTCGATATGGTGATCTCGGTTGGCTACCGAGTCAGTTCCGTTCAAGCAACCTTGTTTCGGAAATGGGCCACGGGCGTCCTGGTCTGTTTCGCCACCAAGGGCTTCGTCATCGACGCCGCCCGTCTGAAGAATCCTGAAGAGAACGATCGCGTTCGTGAACTGCGCGAGATCGTTCGCGACATTCGAGCCTCGGAGGCCAATCTCTACGCCGAGCTCAGGCGCATCTGCGCGATGTGCCAGGACTATGAGCCGAGCTCGCAGACTGCGACGACGTTCTATCGCCGCACACAGGCCAAGCTGTTCTACGCGGTGGTCAATCGCACGCCGTCCGAGGTGCTGGAAGAGCGCGCCGACGCCGCCGTGCCGAACATGGGACTGCAGTCCTGGCCAAGGGACGAGATCCGGCAGGCTGACGCCCTGATCGCCAAGAACTATCTCGCCCCAGCGGAACTCAAGGAATTGAACCGTCTCACCGACATTCTGCTCGGCATCTTCGAGGACCAGTTGGAGATCGGCCGTCTGGTGACGATGGAGCAGGCCGCTGGCTTGCTGGACCAGCAATTGGCGAACCTGAACCGCCTTGTGCTGGATCACGGCGGTCGTGTCCGACACGATCAGGCCGAAGCTGGCGCTAAGGCCCAGTACAGGCTGTTCGATGAGCGGCGAAAAATCTCGCGGCGTGCGGAAGTCGATCGCGAACTTTCCGCGTTAAAGGCGGCCGACAAGGCCCTGCCGAAAGTTCGTCCTGGGCCGAAAAACCCCCGTCGCACCCCTTAACGAAAACCGCGACGCTCTGTAGTTTCCGGTCGGATGAACGCCCCGGTTTCTCCGCCCACTCAGACCTTCGACGCCACCGGCGCCACGCCGGTGATGCAGCAGTTCTTCGACATGAAGACCCGGCAGCCCGACGCGCTGCTGTTCTTCCGGATGGGCGATTTCTACGAGCTGTTTTTCGACGACGCGATCCGCGCGGCGGCGGCGCTGGGCATCTCGCAGACCTTCCGGGGCAACCACAACGGCCAGCCGATCCCGATGGCCGGCGTGCCGCACCACGCGGCCGAGGCCTATGTGTCCAAGTTGATCCGCATGGGCTTCAAGGTCGCCGTCTGCGAGCAGATGGAAGACCCGGCCGAGGCCAAGAAGCGCGGCTCCAAGTCGGTGGTCCGCCGCGACATCGTCCGGGTGGTCACGCCGGGCACCCTGACCGAGGACGGCCTGCTGGACGCCCGGGGCGCCAACCGTCTGGCGGCCGTGGCCATCCGCGCCGGCCAGGCCGCCGTGGCGTCCGTCGAGCTTTCCACCGGCGAGGTCGAGTGCTTCTCGACCGGCAAGGACGGGGTCGGCCCGCTGCTGGCGGCGCTGTCGCCGTCCGAGACCCTGGTCGCCGACCGCCTGCTGGCCGACGACCACCTGGCCCAGACCCTGAAGATCTGCGGCGGGCTGATCCAGCCCATGCCCTCGGCCCTGTCGGAGCCTCAGGCCTCGGAGACCCGGGTCAAGCGCCTCTACGGCGTCGACACCCTGGACGGCTTCGGCGGCCTGTCGCCGGCCGAGGTGGGGGCCCTGGGCCTGATCGCCGCCCACCTGGAGATGACCCAGGCCGGCAAGCTGCCGGCCCTGCGGGCGCCGCGCCGCGCGGCCGAGGCCGACGTCATGTCGATCGACCCGGCCACCCGCTCCAGCCTGGAGATCGACCGCACCCAGGGCGGCGACCGCAACGGCTCGCTGCTGGCGGTCATCGACCGCACGGTCAGCGCCGGCGGCGCGCGCATGCTGGCCGCGCGCCTGGCCCGGCCGCTGCTCGATCCGGCCGCCATCGACCAGCGCCTGGACGCCGTCGAGTGGTTCGTCGATCACCGCAGCCTTCGTGAGCGTCTGCGCGAGCAGCTGAAGGGCGCGGGCGACATGGCCCGGGGCCTGGCCCGCCTGGCGCTGGGGCGCGGGGGTCCGCGCGACCTGGCCTGCCTGCGCGACGGCCTGAAGACCGGCGAGAAGCTGGCCGGCATGGTCGGCGGTTCGGGCGACCCGCTGTCGCCGCCGCCGGTCGAGCTGGAGGGCGCGCTCTCGGCCCTGACGCCGTCTCTGCACCAGGGGATTTCGCAGCTCCTGAGCACCCTCGAAGCCGGCCTTGGCCCCGACCTGCCGGCCCTGGCCCGCGACGGCGGCTTCGTGGCCCCGGGCGTGCGTCCGGAGCTCGACCAGGCCCGCTCCCTGCGCGACGACAGCCGCCGGGTCGTGGCCGCGCTCGAGCAACGCCTCATTCAAGAGGCGGGCGTCCCGCTGAAGATCCGCCACAACGGCGTGCTCGGCTATTTCGTCGAGGCCACGGCGGGCAAGGCCGACCCGCTGTTCCAGCCGCCGCTGAACGCCACCTTCATCCACCGCCAGACCCTCGCGAACCAAGTCCGCTTCACCACGGTGGAGCTGGCCGATCTCGACGCCCGCATCGCCCAGGCCGCCGAGCGTGCCCTGGCCATGGAGGTCGCCGCCTTCGAGGACTGGCGCGCCGAGGCCGCCGCTCTGGCCGCGCCGATCCAGGCCGCCGCCGAGGCCCTGGCCCGCCTCGACGTCGCCGCCGCCCTGGCCGAATGGGCCGAGGACGCCGGGGCCGTGCGCCCGGTGGTCGACAAGTCGCTGGCCTTCGAGGCCAAGGCCGCCCGCCACCCGGTGGTCGAGGCCGCCGTGCGCCGCGCCGGCGACCCCTACACCCCCAACGACTGCCGGCTGGACGCCGCCGGCGAGGTCGCCGCCCGCCTGTCGATCGTCACCGGCCCGAACATGGCCGGTAAGTCGACCTTCCTGCGCCAGAACGCCCTCTTGGCGATCCTGGCGCAGTCGGGCTGCTACGTGCCGGCCAAGAGCTTCCGGCTGGGCGTGGTCGACCGCCTGTTCAGCCGCGTCGGCGCGGGCGACGACCTGGCCCGGGGCCGCTCGACCTTCATGATGGAGATGGTCGAGACCGCTGCCATCCTGACCCAGGCCACCCCGCGCAGCCTCGTCATCCTCGACGAGATCGGCCGGGGCACCGCCACCTATGACGGCCTGGCCATCGCCTGGGCTTGCGCGGAGTCGCTGCACGACACCAACCGCTGCCGCGCCCTGTTCGCCACGCACTATCACGAGCTGGCGACGCTGGAGGAGCGGATGGCGTACGTCTCCAACCTCAGCCTCCGGGCCAAGGAGTGGAACGGCGACCTGGTCTTCCTGCACGAGGCGGCCGACGGTCCCGCCGACCGCTCCTACGGCGTGCAGGTGGCCAAGCTGGCCGGGGTGCCGCCGCAGGTGGTCGCCCGCGCCAAGGAGGTGCTCGACCGCCTGGAGAGCAAGACCGAATCACCGGCCAAGCTCGACGACCTGCCGCTGTTCGCTGCCTCGGCCCCCGTCATGGCGGCGCCTGCGGTTTCGGCGCCCAGTGTCGTCGATGCGGCCCTCAAGGACCTCGATGTCGACGGCATGAGCCCGCGCGAGGCCCTGGAGGCGCTTTATCGTCTTAAGGGTCTGCTCAAGGCTTGAGATCAATCATAGGAGCATGGCGGCGGCCGCTCACGGCGGCTGCTTTGGCCGTCTCGTTGGGGTAACCATATAACCGCCATGCCCCGTCGCCTTCGCCCCACGCCCCTGGAACATGTCGTCGACGGCCACGCCCTGCGCGCGCGCCTGTCGGCCGCCGCGCTGGACGCCATCGGCGACGAGGCCGCCCAGCGCGCCCGGGCCATCGAGATCCTCAAGCAGGCCCTGTTCCGCGGCCGGATGATCGCCAAGGAGCGGCTGGAGAACGGCGCCAGCGGGGTCGAGACCGCCCGCCTGCTCAGCGGCGTCACCGACGAGGTGATCACCGCCCTCTACGACTTCACGACGGTGCACGTGTTCCGGGCCCGCAACCCCACCGAGGGCGAGCGCCTGGCCCTGCTGGCCGTGGGCGGCTACGGCCGCGCCACCCTGGCGCCGTTCTCGGACATCGATCTCCTGTTCCTGCGGCCCTACAAGCAGACGCCGCACGTCGAGAGCGTGATCGAGTACATGCTCTATGCGCTGTGGGATCTGGGCTTCAAGGTCGGCCACGCCTCGCGCACCATCGAGGAATGCGTCCGCCTGTCGAAGGAGGACTTCACGATCCGCACCTCGATCCTCGAGGCGCGGCGGCTGACCGGCGACGAGCGCCTGGCGGCCGACCTCAAGAGGCGCTTCCGCGACGAGGTCATGAAGGGCACCGGCCAGCAGTTCGTTGCCGCCAAGCTCAAGGAGCGCGACGACCGCCAGGCCCGCGCCGGCGCCAGCCGCTACATGGTCGAGCCCAACGTCAAGGAAGGGAAGGGCGGTCTTCGCGACCTGCACACCCTGGTGTGGATCGCCGAGTACCTGCATCCGGTCGACAAGCCCGAGGACGTCTTCAAGCTGGAGCTGTTCTCCAGCCGCGAGACCAAGGCCTTCATCCGCGCCTTCGATTTCCTGCATGCGGTGCGCGCCCACCTGCACTTCACGACCGGCCGCCCCGAAGAGCGGCTGACCTTCGACCTGCAGCCCGAGATCGCCCGCCGCATGGGCTATGGCGACCGGGGCGACGCCCCGGCGGTCGAGCGCTTCATGCGCCGCTACTTCCTGATCGCCAAGGAGGTCGGGGCCCTGACCCGCGCCTTCTCGGCCAAGCTGGAGGCCGAGCACTTCAAGAACGAGCCCAAGGGCATCTCGCGCTTCCTCCCGGGCGGCAAGCCCAAGCGCAAGGCCCTGGACGCGCCGGGCTTCTACGAGGACGGCGGCCGGCTGAATATCGAGGGGCCGGAGGTCTTCGAGCGCGATCCGGTCAACCTGATCCGCCTGTTCAAGATCGCCGACGAGCGAGACCTGGATCTGCATCCCGACGCCTTCACGGCGGTGACCCGCAATCTGGGCCTCATCACCTCGAAGGTGCGCCGCGATCCGCACGCCACCCAGGCCTTCCTCGACCTTCTGGCGCGGGGCAAGCGCAGCTACCGCACCCTGACCCTGATGAACGACGCCGGCGTGCTGGGCCGCTTCATCCCGGAGTTCGGCCGGGTCGTGGCCCAGATGCAGTTCAACATGTACCACTCGTACACGGTGGACGAGCACACCCTGCGGGCCGTCGGCCTGATCGGCGACATGGCCGCCGGCCGCCTGTCGGAAGACCATCCGCTGGCCGTGTCGATCATGCCGCTGATCGAGGACCGCGAGGCCCTGTTCCTGGCCATGCTGCTGCACGACACCGGCAAGGGCGGGGTCGGCGGTCAGGAGAAGGCCGGGGCCCGATCGGCCCGCAGCGCCTGCGAGCGCCTGGGCGTCGAGCGCAGCAAGGTCGAGCTGGTCGCCTGGCTGGTCGAGAACCATCTCGTGATGAGCGACTTCGCCCAGAAGCGCGACGTGTCGGATCCCGGCACGGTGGCGGCCTTCGCCCGCATCGTCGAAAACCCCGAGCGCCTGCGCCTGCTGCTGGTCATCACCGTCGCCGACATCCGGGCCGTGGGGCCGGGGGTGTGGAACGGCTGGAAGGGCCAGCTGCTGCGCGAGCTCTACAACGCTACCGAGGCCGTCTTCCGCGGCGGGCGCGGCAGCGACGCGGCCATCCACGTTCAGCGCCACCAGGAAGCCGCCGCCGCCGGGGCGCGCGAGACCCTGGTCGCCGCCGATCCGGCCGCCAAGGGCTGGGCCGCGGCCATGGAGGACGCCTATTTCGGGGCCTTCGGTTCGCAGGACCTGCTCGACCACGCCGCGCTCGCCCGCCGCGCCGCCATCCAGGGCGGGGCCGCCGCCGAGGGCCGGGTGGCCTCGGGCTCGAACGCCGCCGAGATCGTCATCGCCGCCAAGGACCGTCGCGGCCTGTTCGCCGACCTCGCCCTGGCCATCTCGTCCCTGGGCGGCAACGTCGTCGGGGCGCGGGTCTTCACCTCCCGCCAGGGTCAGGCGCTCGACGTGTTCTACGTGCAGGACGTCACCGGCGCGCCGCTCGGCTGCGAGAACCCGCGCGCCCTGCGCCGTCTGGCCGACGCCCTGGAAGCCGCCGGGCGCGGCGAGGGCGTCAGCGTCGAGAGCCGGCGCGGCGCGGAACTGGCTCGCACCGCCGCCTTCGCCATCGCCCCGACCGTGGTGGTCGACAACGAGGCCTCCAACGAGGCCACCGTCGTCGAGGCCTCGGGCCGCGACCGGCCTGGTCTGCTGCAGGCCCTGGCCCGCACCCTGGCCGACAACGGCCTGTCCATCCAGTCGGCCCATATCGACGGCTATGGCGAGCGGGCGGTCGACGCCTTCTACGTCCAGACCGCCGAGGGCGGGAAGCTGGGCGACAGCCGCAAGATCTCGACCCTCAAGGCCGACCTGCTGGCGGCCCTGGAACAGAACGAAGCCGGCGCGCCCAGCACCCGTCCGGGCCTGAAGCGGGCCCGGGCCAGCGTGGCGCGCTAATCAACGATCCCTCTCCCCTTGCGGGAGAGGGTGGCCTCCGAAGGAGGTCGGGTGAGGGGTCTCTCAGAACTTTCGGAGAGGCCTTTCGACCCCTCATCCGTCGGCTTCGCCGCCACCTTCTCCCGCAAGGGGAGAAGGATCTGGAATGCAGTTCCGGTGAAACCTCGATGCAGCCTCCGCGCCGTAGCTTGACGCCTGTTCTCCGAGCGCCCAGAAGCCGGACGTGACCGACACTCCCGCCGCCGCGCCCGAACCGACGCCTGCTCCCGCCGCCAAGAAGGGCGGAGGACTGTTCAGGTCGTCGGCGATCTATTCCGGCCTGACCCTGGTCAGCCGGTTCATGGGTTTCGCGCGGGACCTGGCCGTGTCGTACCGGATGGGCGCCAGCGCCACCCCGGCCGCCGACGCCTACAACGCCGCCCTGGCCTTCCCGAACCTTTTCCGCCGGTTCTTCGCCGAGGGCGCCTTCGCGGCCGCCTTCGTGCCGGCCTACGCCAAGTCGCTGCAGCGCGACGGCGAGGAGAAGGCCGACATCCTGGCCGCCGACGCCATGGCCACCCTGGCGGCCTCGACCATCATCATCACCGTCATCTGCCAGCTGGCGATGCCGTGGCTGATGATGCTGATCAGCCCGGGCTTCGGCTGGGGCACCGACAAGTACAAGCTGGCGGTGCTGCTGACCCAGATCACCATGCCCTACCTGCCGTGCATGGCGATCGTGGCCCACCTGTCGGGGGTGCTGAACGCCCGCGACCGCTTCATCCTGTCGGCCGGCGCGCCGATCCTGCTGAACATCTTCACCCTGGCCTTCATCCTGCCCCAGACCACGGCGGTCTCGGCGGCGACCTGGGGCTCGGTCGGCGTCGTGGTGGCGGGCGTGGCCCAGGCCGCCCTGCTGACCTGGGGCGTCAACAAGTCGGGGGCCAAGGTCCACTGGCGGCTGCCGCGCCTGACGCCGGAAGTGCGTGAGCTGATCGGCAAGGCCATCCCCGGCGCCCTGGCGGCCAGCGCCACCCAGGTCAACATCTTCATCTCCGGGGCCCTGGCCAGCCACGTCCCCGGCGGCCGCACCTGGCTGGCCACCGCCGACCGCCTGTACCAGCTGCCGCTGGGTCTGGTGGGCGTGGCCATCGGCGTCGCCCTGCTGCCGCGCCTGTCGCGCGCCGTGCACTCGGGCGACCGCGAGGACGCCCAAGGGGCGATGGACCAGGCGGTGGCTCTGGCCATGGCCCTGACCCTGCCGGCCGCCGCGGCCCTGGCGGCCATGCCGGGCTTCCTGTCGGACGGCCTCTACACGCGCGGCGAGTTCACCGCCTTCGACGCCAGCCAGACGGCGGCGGCCCTGTTCTTCTACGGCCTGGGCACCCCGGCCTTCGTGCTGCAGCAGCTCTATTCGCGGGCCTTCTTCGCGCGCGGCGACACCAAGAGCCCGATGCGCTTCGCCCTGATCTCGGTGGCGGTCAACATTGGCCTGGGCCTCCTGCTGTTCCAGCTGATGGGGGTGAAGGGCATCGCCGCCGCCACCGCCGTGGCCTCGTGGCTCAATGTCGGCCAGATGGCTTTCGGCCTGTGGCGCAAGAAGGACTACAATCCCTCGCTCGACACCTGGTCGCGCCTGGCGCGGATCCTGGCCGCCAGCCTGGGCATGGCCCTGCTGCTGGCCGCCGCCTCGCACTGGCGCCACCTGATCGAGGCGCCGCTGCGCGGCATCGGCCTGACCGGCCACGCCATTGGCGCCAAGGAGTTCGCCCTGGCCCTGACCTGCCTGGCCGGCGCGGCGCTCTATCCGCCGCTGCTGTTCCTGTTCGGCGGCGTCAAGCCCAGCGAGCTGAAGGCGGTCCTGCGGCGGGGCAAGGCTTGATCCGAGGCCTCAGGCCCGGTAACGAGCACGCATGGCTTGCATCGGTTCCAACGCGCCGCGATGGCGTGGCTTGTCCTGAACCTGATCGCCGCGTCCCCGGATGCGGCCGGCGCCTCCGCGCGCCTCGCCATATCGCCCGTTTCCGACATCCAAGGCTGAAGCCATGACCGATCAAGCTCCCGTCGCATATACGGGTCCGTCCCGCGTGCTGTCCGGCGTCCAACCCTCGGGCGCCCTGCACCTGGGCAACTATCTCGGCGCGCTGGTGAAGTTCGCCCGCCTGCAGCACGAGATCGACACCTTCATCTTCGTCGCCGACCTGCACGCCATCACCGTCTGGCAGGAGCCGGAAGCCCTGGCCGACCAGACCCGCGAGATCGCCGCGGCCTATCTGGCCGCCGGCCTCGACCCGGCCAAGGCCACCATCTTCCCGCAGTCGGCCGTGCCCGAGCACGCCGAACTGTCCTGGATCTTCCAGTGCGTCGCGCGCCTGGGCTGGCTCGACCGCATGACCCAGTTCAAGGAGAAGAGCGGCAAGCACAAGGAGCGCTCGAGCGTGGGCCTCTACACCTATCCGGTGCTGCAGGCCGCCGACATCCTGATCTACAAGGCCACCCACGTGCCGGTCGGCGAGGACCAGAAGCAGCACCTGGAGCTGACCCGCGACATCGCCCAGAAGTTCAACCACGACTTCAAGGCCCCGGGCTTCTTCCCGCAGCCCGATCCGCTGATCCAGGGTCCGGGCGCGCGGGTCATGAGCCTGCGCGACGGCTCGGCCAAGATGAGCAAGTCCGATCCGTCGGACTACAGCCGCATCAACCTGACCGACGACGCCGACGCCATCGCCGGCAAGATCAAGAAGGCCCGCACCGACCCCGAGCCGCTTCCCGAGACCCTGGAAGAGCTGGCGACCCGCGCCGAGGCCGACAACCTGGTCGGCATCTTCGCGGCCCTGTCGGGCCGCTCGAAGGCCGAGGTGCTGGCCGACTACGCCGGCAAGGGCTTCGGCGCCTTCAAGCCGGCCCTGGCCGAACTGGCGGTCGAGAAGCTGGCTCCGGTGGGCGAGAAGATGCGCGGCCTGCTGTCCGACAAGGGCGAGCTCGACCGCATCTTGGCCGCCGGCGCCGAAAAGGCCCGCGAGGTCGCCGCCCCGACGGTGGCCGAGGTCAAGAAGCTGGTCGGCTTCTGGGGGGCCTGATCGCAGACCCTTCGGAGGGGGCGCGGCGCCGCGCCCCCTTGTTCTTCACTCATTCAAGCGCCACATCTCGCCCATGTTCATCCAGACCGAAACCACGCCCAACCCCGAGGTCCTGAAGTTCCTGCCTGGCCGCGAAGTGCTGGGCGAGGGCGCTCGGGAGTTCCGCACGCCGGAGGAAGGCGAGGCCTCGCCGCTGGCCGACGCCCTGTTCCGGCTGGGCGACGTGACGCGGGTGTTCTTCGGTCCGGACTTTCTGACCGTCACCAAAGGCGAGGACGCCCAGTGGCCGCACCTGAAGGCGCCGATCCTGGCGGCCATCATGGACCACTTCACCAGCGGCCGCCCGCTGCTGCTGGACCAGGTCGAGAGCGGCCACGACGACGACGGCGTCTATGACGAGGAGGCGGCCCAGATCGTCTCCGAGATCAAGGAACTGCTCGACACCCGCATCCGCCCGGCCGTGGCCCAGGACGGCGGCGACATCGTGTTCAGCAAGTTCGAGCCGGCCACGGGCGTCGTGTGGCTGCACATGCGCGGCGCCTGCTCGGGCTGCCCGTCGTCCTCGGCGACGCTGAAGTCGGGCGTCGAGAACATGCTCAAGCACTATGTGCCGGAAGTGACCCGGGTCGAGCAGACGCTCTGATTTTCGGTCCCGGCGCGCATCGCCGGCCTTGCCGTGATCCGCTGGGAACCCCATACTGTAACTCTATAAGTTGCTATTATGGCTCCCTATAAGGATTGCTGATGTCCAAGCTCGACACCGCCGCCCTGGCCCAACTGTTCACCGAGGCGCGCACGCGCAACGGCTGGAAGTCCGACCCCGTGCCCGAAGCGGTGCTGCGTGAGCTGTACGACCTGGTGAAGTTCGGCCCGACCGCCGCCAACTCGACCCCGGCCCGTTTCGTCTTCGTGACCAGCCCGGAAGCCAAGGAAAAGCTGGCCGCCCTGTCGTCGGGCTCGAACGGCCCGAAGATCCGCCAGGCCCCGGTCACCGTCATCGTCGGCTACGATCTCGATTTCCCCGAAACCCTCGACAAGCTGTTCCCGCACGCGCCGGGCGCCAAGAACTGGTTCGGCGACCCCGTGGCCAAGGAATGGGGCGCGTTCCGCAACAGCTCGCTGCAGGGCGGCTATTTCATCCTCGCGGCCCGGGCGCTCGGCCTGGACGTCGGGGCTATGTCGGGCTTCGACAACGCCGGCGTGGACGCGGCCTTCTTCGAAGGCACCAACATCAAGAGCAATTTCATCGCCTCGATCGGCTACGGCACCGACGAGAACCTGTTCCCGCGCAGCCCGCGCCTCGACTTCGAGGAAGCCGCCTCGATCGTCTGACGTGTCATCCCGGGCGCGAAAATCGCACGATGGCGTGCGA